>JAAYHS010000087.1 GCA_012735315.1 Bacillota bacterium
CGGATCATCTTGCCGCCCGGTCCGATCACGTCACGGATCCGGTCCGGATCAATCTCAAAAGTGATGATGCGCGGTGCATAGGGCGACAGATCCGGACGGGGTTCGGCGATAGCCTCCGCCATTTTATTCAAAATGAACAGCCTGCCTTCTCGGGCCTGTTCCAAAGCCTGTTTCAAGATCTCGCGGTTAATGCCTTTGATCTTGATGTCCATCTGAATCGCGGTGATCCCGTCTTTGGTTCCGGCCACCTTAAAGTCCATATCGCCGTAATGATCTTCCATCCCCTGAATGTCGGTGAGAATCGCGAAGTCGTCGCCGTCTTTCAGCAAACCCATCGCCACTCCGGCCACGGGTTTCCGAATCGGAACCCCGGCGTCCATCAGCGCCAAAGTGCTCCCGCAAACGCTGGCCTGCGACGAGGAGCCGTTGGACTCCAACACTTCGGAAACTAGGCGAATCGTATAGGGGAACGCTTCCTCGCTGGGGATGACCGGCAGCAAAGCGCGTTCCGCCAAAGCGCCGTGACCGATTTCCCGGCGGCCCGGACTCCTGATGGGGCGCACCTCGCCCACGCTATAAGAAGGGAAGTTATAATGATGAATATAACGTTTCGAATCTTCCTCACTCAGACCGTCGAGGATCTGTTCCTCGCTGACCCGGCCGAGGGTGCACGCGGTCAATACTTGCGTCTGGCCTCTGGTAAACAAACCGGAACCGTGGGTCCGGGGTAAAATGCCCACTTCGCAAGTAATCGGTCTAATCTCCGACAAACCGCGGCCGTCGGGACGAATTTTATCGACCGCGATCATTTTCCGGACTTCTTCATAAACGATATTGTCCAATACCTCATTGATGGTCTTTTCGGATTCGGCGTACACCTCCTCGTCCAGTTTGTTTTGGAAATATTCCAAGGTCTCCGCCTTGACGTTTTCGATTAGCGCTTCGCGCTCCAATTTTTCATCGGTCTTGATGGCGGCGACCATCTTGGCGGTGGCGAACTCCCGCACCTCTTTGTTAATCTCCGGGTCCGGTTCGTAGAGAGGGACATCCACCTTCGGCTTGCCGACTTCCTCCCTGATTTTTTCGATGAAAGCGACAATCTCCTTGATCGTCTCATGACCGAAAAGGATCGCTTCCAACACCTCATCCTCGGTCAGTTCATTGGCGCCGGCCTCAACCATCATAATCGCATCCTTGGTTCCGGCCACCACCAACTGCAAATCGCTTTTTTCCGATTGGGCGATGGTGGGATTGATCACTAACTTGCCGTCGACTTTCCCTACTTTGACTCCGCCGATCGGTTCCGCGAAAGGAATCTCCGAGATATGTAAGGCCGCGGAAGCTCCGATCATCGCCGCGATACTGGGTTCATTATCCGGTTCAACCGATAAAACGGTCGCCACTATTTGAACGTCATTCCGGAAACCTTCCGGGAACAGGGGGCGGATCGGGCGGTCAATCATCCGCGCCGCCAAAATAGCGCTTTCCGGTGGTCTACCCTCCCGTTTAATGAAACCGCCGGGTATCTTGCCAACGGCATAGAGTCGCTCTTCATAATCCACCAGCAACGGGAAAAAGTCGATCCCTTCCCGGGGTTCCTTGGCCATCGTCGCGGTAACCAAGACTACGGTTTCGCCATAACGGACCAGTACCGCCGCGTTGGCCTGCTTGGCGACCTTGCCGTATTCAATGATCAAGGGACGACCGGCGATGGTCATTTCCCATTTATGCATTCTTAATCCTCCTTACCAACCCGTTGTTATCGGGTATATTTAGTATGAGCCATTTTTGCAAATCTAGCAAAACTAAAAAACCTAATTTTTAAAACAATCGCTTGAAATCCGCATCAATCAATCTCTCCGTAGCCTCTGCGTCATCAGCGTCATCAGCGCCATCAGCGTCATAAGCGTCATAAGCGATATCTGCGTCATCAGCGATATCAGCGTTATATATAAAGAAAAGCGGTTTCCCGCTTTCCCCTAATTATTTCCGGAGACCCAATCTTTCAATTATCGCCCGGTAACGGTTGATATCTTTTTGGTAAAGATAGTTCAACAGTCCGCGACGCTGTCCGACCATTTTCAATAATCCGCGGCGTGAATGATGATCCTTTTTGTGAACCTTCAGATGCTCGGTCAGATAATTAATCCTTTCGGTCAGAATCGCGATTTGGACTTCGGGTGAACCGGTGTCGTTGTCATGAAGACGATACTTGCCGATGATCGACTGCTTTTGTTCAAGAGTTAAACCCAAAAAAATCACCTCCTTAATTTGGAAACGCCTCCCGCCGAGGATTCGCCGGAGATACGAAATCCCCAGTCGGGGGTTGAAATTAAAGCAAATCGAGCTTTCGCTCTAAATCCTAAAATATTTTACCATAAATTTGCGAGGGTGTAAACTAAACTTTTTACTCCACTCCTCGAAAATAATGGCCTTTAGTGATCCCTCTCCCGGTAAATTTACGTAACCTTTCGATAAACTTTTCGGAATCCATTCCTTTCCCGCCGCCGGACATCTTTTGTTTATAGGCCGCAACCAAAAAACCGGCCGCTTCCGCATTCATAGTTTTTAATTCCAGGCGCAGCGTAATCGACAACTCCAGCAAGCGATCCAGATCGGGATAAAGGCAAAGATCAACACTGTTTAATAAATGCATCCGGCAAAATTGATCGGTGAAAATCGGAAAATCCAGATTCAGCCGATCTTTTAAATAATAACGGCCCTGTTTGCAATAATTGCGGCAACCTTCGTTTTCATTGCCGAAAACCGCGCCAATCGGACAATATTCGGAGATCATCAGTTCGATTGGTCCCTGGACGATACATTCCGCATTTAATTCCCGGTTGTCGACATTTTTAAGCAACTCTTTAATCTGATTCAAGGTGAGTTCCGGCGATAAGGACACCTGTTTTAAGCGTCGGCCGAGCGGCAACTCCACCGACCATCGGTTAAAAAAGTTAAGAGTATAATTAAGATAGAGCGGGCAATCGCTTTCCGATAGCGCCAGTTCCAAACCGCCCAGATCGGAAACGATAATTCCATCGCCGCCGATCTCAAAAACGGTTTTCAAATAAGGCAGCCATTGCGATTTTTGTCCTTCCCGTATGATCCGGGGCAATCCGAAGACCAATTTGGATCCGTTGGCGCGAGCCGTTTCATAAGCTTTGAGCAAAGCGTTTCGTTCCCAATGAAAACCGGTTAATTCATCGCCGCCGGCATAAATAATGTCCGCCCCGGACTCGGCGGCCGCGGCCACTCCCGCCAAATCGGCCACCCAGACGCTGAGTAAAGGCTCTTTATTTTTTAACTCGGTATTACGCGGCTTGAAGCAATCAAAATCCGGGTGCAACCGGGGATGTTGATAGGGAGCGAGTCTTTTAGCGGTTAGGGCGTCAACCGCCCGGCGGCGCGTTTCATTCAATTCACTCAACGGCGCCATCAAATCGTCGGCCAATTTATTCTCGAGCGCGGTCAACCTAAAAAAAGTGTTTCCCAAGCGCCCTAATTGTTCCCAAAGCACTGCGGCGGTTAAAGGGCGGTTTTTGGCTTTTTGCAAAGGAATCGAAGTTTCCGCCGTACCCTGATTTCCGGACTCATCCATAAAGGTGATCCGTAAGGGCTCGCCCAGACGCCCTTCGACAATCGCCCGGCAGGGGATTTTAAAGATCGGATTATCCGGATTCAACACCGCTTTGACTTCGTTCCGCAACCTGGCGCTGGCGATTTTAAAAACCCGGTCATTGGGATAGACCTTGCCTTCAACCCCGAAAGAAACCAGGTCTCCCGCGCCGGCGGATTCGATCCCGGTTCCGGCTTGGTCGTACATTGAATCGACGGCCCCGGCGACTCTCCCGCCTTGGCTTACCCAAACCTCCACCAGATCCCCTTTTGCCAATTCGGTCTCCAGACGCAAACCGACTAAACCGTTCCGGTGATTCACGTTCTTGATCCGTCCCAAAAACAAGCCGCGATTATTGGGCCTTGAAAAACCGATTATCCGCCGGTTTCGATTCCCTCCGAAATAGCCGGTGCTAAAACCGCGGTTAAAAATCTCGCTCAATTCCCGGATTTCATCAGGCTCGACCAGGTACTTCTCCGGCATTTCCGCATAACGGTCTAGGAGGCGGCGATAGATTTTGACCACCGTATACACATATTCGGGACTTTTCATCCGGCCTTCGATTTTTAAAGAATCAACACCCGCCGCGCTCAATTCGGGAATAAGCGGGGCTAAGGCCAGATCCTTGGGCGATAACAGAAACGGTCCTTCAGTCTTAACCTGCTTAGTCCCTTGGAAAAGTTGATACTCCAGACGGCAGGGCTGAGCGCACCGCCCCCGGTTGCCGCTGCGACCTCCGATCATGCTGCTCATCAGGCATTGCCCCGAATAGCAAACGCAAAGCGCGCCGTGGAGAAAAACCTCGAGTTCCAAACCGGATTCGGCTTTGATCGCTTGAACCTCGGCTTGAGTCAGTTCCCGGGCCAAGACAACCCGTTTGATGCCGATTCTTTTAAGAAATAAAGCTCCCGCCCCGTTATGAACCGTCATCTGAGTGCTGGCGTGCAACTCCAATTCCGGCAAATACTCGCGGGCGAGCCGCATCAAACCCAAATCTTGGACAATTACGGCATCGACTCCGATGTTGTACAGTTCCGTTAAAAAGCGAAGGGCTTCCGGCATCTCCCCATCGGAGATCAAAGTATTGACCGTCACATAAATTTTTTTCCGGCGCAGGTGGAGTAAGTCGACGGCCGCCTTAAGCCGGGGCAGATCGAAGTTTGAGGCGTATTGCCGGGCGTTGAAAACTTTGCCCCCCAGATAAACCGAGTCGGCGCCCGCCGCCAAAGCCGCCAAAAGCGATTCCCAATCCCCGGCCGGGGCCAATAATTCCATCTGAGATTTTATAGACTTTTTCGGCTTGGATTCGGTGTGGCTCATCAGACGACCAATCCTAAGTAGTTTTTCAGAATATCAAAATTAGAATTCGGGCAGAATATCTTCGGGAAACCCTCAGTTTTTTGTGACGACTATCCGAGAGCCGAATCATCGGTGGCGGACTTTTCCAACAAATTGAGGATCGCCGGACAAACGTCGGTGAGCGAATTAACCGCTTCAAAAAACCGGCTATCCTTCCCGAATACCATTAATGGCGCCGGATTCAGGGTATGGGTCTTGATCGACAAGTCCTCGATATTCCCATGGTCGCTGGTTAAAACCATAGTGAAACCGGAAGGCAGCTCCCTGACAACGGCAGCCAAGAAACGATCCAAACGGTTAAGCAACTTTAAGGCCAGTTCGCGGTCCTGGGCATGACCGCAGTGATCGGTCTGAAAGTATTCAAACAAAGTAAAATCATTCAGTTTGGCTTGCCGGATCAAGTTAACCGCCGCCGTTTCCGGAGTAATGACCGGAACCTGATGATTCTTTTGGAGCAACAGTTCATTGGTTAGATCTTGATAAACGGCATACCCTTTGAGCAAATCTTCGACCATTAACAAACGGACGCCGCCGGCCAAAGCCGCGGTAGTGGTGGCTGAGTGACGCCATCGCCCCCGTCGGACCGCCTCAAAATATTCCGGAGTAAAGGCATTGGCAAACATCCCGCTGAGGCCCGCTTGTTTAACCTGCTTAAAAATGCTGTCCTTTTCTAAAATATTCCGTAAAACTTTAGTGGGGAAACCGTTAATATGCCGCCCCGCAACCTTGGCGGCGTTAACCCCCGAAAAAAGCGTGGTTTGGCCGGTAGCGCTCTGAGGGATTCCCGGCACCCCCAGTTGGGCGTCGATGGCTTTTGCTAAAAAACCTTTTTCGGCTATACCCTTCTCAACCACGGATTTGGTAAGCGGGTCCTTTAAAACGCGCCGGACAAAGGGCATCTCCGCTTCCAACAACGGATTAATCTCCGGATCGTCGTCTCCCAGCCCCAAACCGTCGATAAAAATCATCAATAGCGGCAAACCTAACTCTCCCTGTATCTGAATCTTTCCTTCAGGTCCGCCAATTCCTGACGAATCAGCGTTAATTCTTCAAGCAATTGCCGATTGGCGACAGGTTCCTGATCCTCTTTAAGAATCACGCTAATTTTACCGCAAGCCTCCAGTACCGCTTTGGAAACCTGTGAAATATTAACGACTCCCTGCTGGCGTAGTTCTTGGCGTAAATCCGACAGCGAAATATTTTCCCGGGCCATATTTTCTTTCAGCAACCGGCCGTCTTCAACCAATACGGTCGGTTCGCCTTCTAGAAGTCGCGCCATCGGTTTCGAACGGTAGGCGAGGATCGAAAAAAACAACTCCAAACCGCCCAATACCGCCAAGATCAAAACGCCTTTAAGGAACGGAACATTTTGATCCATGCCGACCACAATGATCACATCGCCGATGCCGGCCATGATCACCAGATCGAACAGGCTTAATTGGCCCAGCGCCCGTTTGCCCATCAGCCTGACGATTATTAAGGCCGCAATATAAATGAAAATTAATTTAACAACGGTAGTCAATGTTAAGAGCCAGTCCATCGCTTAACCTCTGCCATGTATTGATTAAATCTCAGTGTTTCCTGAAGTCGATCAATTTATGGCTCGGAAACCGATGAACGGTCGTCAACATCCGTTGCGAGGCGGCAAATCGCTATTTTATTGGCTCCGGCCGCATACCGGACACTTTCCGTTAACGGTGGTCGGTTCGGGATTGGGCCAGATTTTACAGTCGGTCAATCCCACCGCCCCTAAGCGCTCATAGGGGCATTTGCCGTAAATAGCGTGATAGCCTTCAAAGGTTAAGCAACCGTCGCTGACACGCCGGCATTTCGGGCAATAAGTCTGAGGGTAGACCATTAATCCTTTGCGAATCATCCCCCGGTGCTCGACTTCAGTTCCACATGCGAAACAAGTCGCCTCCTCCAAACGTCCGGGGATAATCTTGCGCACCCGCAGCCCCTCCGGTGAAACCACCAGACGCGGTAAATTCGCCGGTAGGGAGTGGTTCTGAATCACATAAAATAAAGGCGCCAATCGCAATAAATCATTGGCGAAACTGGAAGCCTCGATTTGTTCGATCCAAAAGTCAAAGGGCAAGCTGGCCAAAGTCAGCAGAATAATTATCAAGATTACCGCCGCTTTGATTCCGCCCAAAATTGCGCCCAAGCCGCTGTCAAACAAGGCGACCGGTTCGTTTTTATGTTTTTCCCGCCAACGCTTACCGATAAAACCGGCCGTGCCGCCGAGCAATACAACGATCAAGATAAACCCCAACATATTGGCGAAAGGTTCGGAAAATCGGAGTTGACCCGCTAAAAACGCCCCTACCCGCGGATAAAAGTAAAAGGCGACTATTAAAGCAACGACGCTGCCCAATAAATCAAGCAATTGTTGGAAAAAGCCCTTGCGATACCCCCGAACGATGAGCAAAAAAAAGACGCCGGCGATTAACCAATCCAACCAAGTCAACCGGAAACCTCCCTCTTTACTAGGACATAATCATTCATCGTTCTCCGTCATGGTATTGATCCTTACTTGGACTCCTTCAATAAATCATCCAGATATTGATATTCTTGCCTTAATTTATAAAGTTCATCCGCGATTCTTAAGGCCGCCAATACGGCGACTTGGCATTTGTTTAATTTATTGTTTTGACTCTCGTTAATGGCGTCGATAATTCCTTCCACATAGGACACTACCCGTTCGATATATTCGGGTGAATCGGTGCCGCGGATCACATACTCGTCGCCCATAATCTTAACGATAATTCTATTTTCTTCAGCCTCTTTCCGCTCAATCATGGCCAAACTCCATCCATCTTCTTTGAAAAGTTCCACTATTTAACGCCTCGTCTAAAGATAGAATTAGCGAAAAAAAGAAAAACTCCTTCATTTTTTGAAGGAGTCAAACCTCAATCACCCTTCCGAAAAAATAGGGCAACGATAAGATCAGGGCGCTACAGCCGGAATAAAGGAGCAATGATTTTATTAAAAACACCGGTCTTTGAAAAAGATTCAGGTAATTCCGGATCAGCAGCAAGTACTCCAGCCATTTGGTTAACTGGGGTAATTCGGGATCATCTTTCACTTGTTTCCAATCAAACCGCGCCGTCAATTCGGCGTCGATTTCCGCCAAATCGCTTCGAACCCACGCCTGAATCTTGGAATAAGTCAACCAATACAAAGCGGTGCCGCTTATTAACAACGGGGTTAAGAGCAGATAACTATAAACAACGGCGTCGACCATGAAAAAACCGACCAGATAATAAAAGGTCAATCCCATTAATGATGTTAACCAAATACCAAGCCGGAAAAGGTCTGCCCTGAGTTGATCCCAGATTTCGCCGACCATGGCATAATTAACTTTGGGGAGAGTTCGCCAATAGTAAAAAAGAGCGTAGATCAATTCCAAAATATCGTTGATCAAAAAAGCCCAGATTAGAATGTCAAGCACCACTAATAACCCATGAAAAAGATTCCCGATCATCGCGAATTTGTCGCAAACGGAAACCACGACCGCCGCCAAGCAGGCCGGAAACAACCAGGGACCCGCGGATCGACCCCGGTATTTGAAGAACAATAAAAATCTGCCCCCATAAACAACCGCCGGCAGCAATATTTTGAATTGCAACAAGGGACCGCTTTCCAAATAAGCGCTCTGACTTTCCAAAAGGATCATTTTTAAGGATACCAAAACCCAAACCGCCGCCAATAACAAATAAAAAACTCCGCCGGAAAATTGCGTCCGGTTAAAGCGTTTTCGAAGCACCGCCGAAACCTCCCCCGGTTTAAAATCAATTCAGCGTTTTTCAGGAGCGCCAGTCATCCGCTCCATCGATTCCCTCCCCCATTTGACCTAAAGGAATCATTTATCAAATGTATATGCGGAAAACGCCCAACCTTTGACGCTTAATTCCGAACTTAGCGGCGAAAATCGCAGCCGCCGCTTATTATCGAATAAAAAAGGATTAATCATTGCGATTAATCCCTTTGTAAAACCGAAATTTTCGTTTGATTAACCTCGCACCACCGCTCCGAATTGCTCTTTTATCCGCTGCAGCATTTTCGCTTGAATCTCGTTAACTTCTTGGTCGTTCAAGGTTTTTTCCGGCGAGCGATAGGTGATGCTAAAAGCCAAGCTCCGCTGCCCGGGGCCAACCTGGTCGCCCTGATAAACATCGAACAATTCAACCCGTTCGGTCAAGCCGCCGCCGACATCCTTAATCGCGGCCGCTATTTGGTCGGCGCTGATTTTATCGGAAACAACCAAGGCCAAATCCCTTTGAATCGCCGGGAATTTGGGCAACGGCTCAAAAACGATCTCTTGACGAATCAACTCCGCCAGGGACGAGAGATTCAATTCCATTAGAAAAACCGCTTTGGTCAACTGATAGTTTTTTAAGACACCGGGATGAACCTGCCCCAGATAACCTACGCATTTATCTCCCAGGAACACCTCGGCGCTTTGTCCGGGGTGGAGATAAGGACGGTTGGACCGGGTTAAACGGGGCTGCGGCAAACCGAATCTGTCCCAAATAATCTCCAAGATCCCTTTCAAATCGTAGAAATCATACTCTTGATCCGGTTGGTTCCAACCGGTCTCATTTTTCCGTCCCGTCAAACCGACACCCAAATACACCGGTTCATCGGGCAACAAATCTCCGGTCGGCAAATAAATCCGGCCGATTTCATAAAAAGCGAGGTCGGTCTGGCGGCGGTTAACGTTAAAAGCGATCGCCGTCAAGATCCCATGGGCCAAACCGGTGCGCATTACGGCTTGTTCTTCACTCAAAGGCATCATCAGCTCAACCATTTTGTGCCCTGGGTCGTCCGGCGTTAGCCGTAACAGTTCCGGAACCTTCTTCGAATAAAAACTGTAGGTCATAATCTCCGAAATACCGGCGCCTTGCAATAACCGGCGACAATCCAGTTGCATTTTTTGAAAAGGAGTGCGCTCGCCCAATTGCCTGCTCTCCGGGAGCGTGACCGCGATTCGGTCGTACCCGTGCAGCCGGGCGACTTCCTCGGCCAAATCCGCCATCTGAGTCACATCGCGCCGGTAGGTCGGGACTTCGACTTCAAGCCGGCCGCCGTCTCCCGTTTTGACTTCAAAATTGACCCGCTTTAAATACCCGCAAATTTGTTCCCCGGTCAAATCGGTCCCCAGCCAAGCATTAATCCGGTTAACATTGGTAGCGATCCTTACCGGTTGGAGCGGCTGCGGATATTCGTCCAATACCCCGCGGGCGATTTTACCGCACCCTAAAATCTCGATTAATTGGGCGGCCCGGTTGAGGGCGTTGACGGTATTGTTGGGATCGACACCCCTTTCGAAGCGGAGCGAGGCTTCGGTTCGCATCCCAAGGCTTCGGGCGGTTCTCCGGATGCTGAGCGGATTGAAATAAGCCGCTTCCAGCAGTAAATTAACGGTAGCTTCGGTGACTTCGCTGGACTGCCCGCCCATTACCCCGGCGACGCATAATCCGCCGCCGGGATCGGCGATTAATAAATCGTCTGCGGTGAATTGCCGTTCAATCTCATCCAAGGTGGCGAACTTTTCCCCGTTTCGAGCGCGCCTGACGATCACCCGGCCTTGAGAGATCCGGTCCAAATCAAAGGCGTGCAACGGCTGGTTATACTCCAACATCACATAATTGGTAATATCGACGATGTTGTTAATCGGACGGATCCCGGCCGCTTTCAAACGCCGTTGCATCCAGGCCGGCGAAGGCCCAATCTTCAGATCTATGGCTGCCCGGGCCGCATAACGCGGGCAAAGATCGGGATCATCAATCTGAATTGCGGCCAAATCGGTGATCGACGGTCCTTCTTCCTTGAGAATCGGCTCCGGGAGCTTGCAGGGAAGATCCAAAATAGCCGCAATCTCGCGCGCCACATTGATCATTCCCATACAATCCGAACGGTTGGCGGTTAATTCCAAAACCAATACCCGGTCGTTGCTGTTCAAAGCGTCGGCAACCGAAGCGCCCGGTTGCAAAGGCTCATCGAATATCCAGATCCCGGATGATTCCTTTTCCAAGCCCAATTCCGCGCCGGAACACATCATCCCTTCCGAAAGGACTCCTTTAAAATTCAGTTCCGCGATTTGCCTGCCGTCGGATAAAACGGCGCCCGGCAAAGCCAAAGGAACCAGATCACCCGTTTTTAAATTGGTCGCCGCTGTGATCACCTGTTTTTTACCGTAACTGCCGGCATCGAGCCGGGCGACCAGTAAATTATCGGCCTCCCTGTGCTTTTCCAGCGACAATACTTTGGCGATTACCATCTTTTGATAAGGGGCGGCCATATCCTCAATCTCTTCCACCGCTATCCCCGACATCGTCATCTTCTCCGCCAGTTCCTCGATGGTAAGATCTATCGTTAAATACTCACGTAACCATTCATATGAAACACGCATTACCAATCTCCTCCAACCATCCAGAAAGTGATTTCTCCGTGTCTCCGTGTCTCTGTGGCCAATAATGATTTAGCCACGGAGACGCAGAGACACAGAGTTAATAATTACCTTAAAATTGCGCCAAGAAACGCGCATCATTTTCATAGAAGAGCCGAATATCATTGATGCCGTATTTTAAGATCGCAATTCGCTCGACTCCCATCCCAAACGCAAAACCGGAAACCTTGTCCGGATCATATTTCGACATTCGAAGCACCATAGGGTTGACCGATCCCGAACCCAAAATTTCCAGCCACCCGGCGCCCTTGCAGATCCGGCATCCTTTTCCGGAACAGCCGCACGATACGTCCACCTCCGCGCTGGGTTCGGTGAACGGGAAAAAACTGGGTCGAAATCTGACCTGACGGTCTTCGCCGAACAATTTCTTGGCAAAAACCGTTAATACCCCTTTTAAATCACCGAAGGTTATTCCTTCATCGACCAACAACCCTTCCACCTGATGAAACATGGGCGAATGACTGGCATCCAAGGCGTCGCGCCGGTATACCCTGCCCGGGGCGATGATCCGAATCGGGTTGGGCCATAATTTTTCCATGGTCCTGACCTGAACCGGAGAGGTGTGGGTCCGCAGCAGAACTTCCGGAGTGATATACAGCGAATCCTGCATGTCACGGGCCGGGTGGTCCTTGGGCAGATTCAAAGCTTCGAAATTATAATAATCGGTCTCAATTTCAGGACCTTCGGCAATCGTAAAGCCCATCCCCAAAAAAATCTCCTCGATCTCTTCCAAAACCAACTGCAAAGGATGGGGATGACCGATTTTCATTTTCCGTCCCGGTAAAAAGATGTCGATCTCTTCCCGCGCCAAGCGCGCGTTTTGTTCTTGCTCGGCTATGACCCGGCTTTGTTCTTCAAGGGCGGATTCCAGTTCCTCCCGGATCCGGTTCGCCAATTCGCCGATAACCGGTCTTTCTTCCGGCGCCAATGCGCCCATTCCTCTGAGAATTGTAGTTAAGGAGCCTTTTTTTCCCAAGACTTTAACTCTGATTTGATTGAGGGCTTCGCTGTCTTTAGCTGTTTGAATATCTTGGATGGCTTTCCTCCTTAACTCTTCCAATCCTTGCCTCATCGTTTCCGAACCTCCGCTTTCTTAATAATCGGTATTCCAATAAATGTTAATTTCTAATATTAATAAAGAACAGCCTTCCATCCATTGGGACGAAAGGCTGTTTCGTGGTACCACCCATCATATTACTCTTTCAGGTACGGGATATGTACATCCGATACCCTCTCCTCATAACGGTGGAGAGCCGTCACGACCTACTCCTATGTTCAGTCTGCGTCTCAGGAGGGAACTTCCCTGCGTCGGTCCGGGAAAGGTTTTCAGTCAAGACCTTTCTTCCTGCGCCTTCCCTTACGCGGTACTTTCCTCCGTCATCACTTTGGTTTATGAAACTGGAAATTAACTTACAGTCGTTTTCAGAATTTCACGGTAAACCAAGTAGGCGGTGATAGAACCTGTGCTTTCAAAAACCTTCCAGAAAAACTCAGCCGACACCTTCACTTCAACATCAACCCCTATTCACTGACTGTTGTCGTGAAAAACGGTTACCGTATTGCTAAATATATTATATCAAAGCAGTTTGACTTTGACAAGTGTTGATAAATATAAGTTTCAACATTATCTGCGGCCAATTTTAGCAAATTTTAATAACTAAACCCCTGATAAAATGGTCTTTTTACATAAAACCCGAAACGTCGAGGAAAAATATTTATTTTCCAAACATTCGCTGCCTTAAGGCTTCGTAAAGTAAGATGCCGGCCGATACCGAAGCGTTAAGTGATTCCGCGCCTCCCGGCTGCGGAATAAGCGTTTTGATTATTGGATATTGGTCCCATTCGGGACTATAGCCCCGGCCTTCGTTCCCAATCAAGAGCAGAGATGGTTTGGTTAGATCGATCTCATAACAAAATCGCCTTGCTTTCGGATCCCCGGCAATTAATTGAACTCCCCTTGCTTGAGACCAGGCCGCGATCTGCGCCGGAGTCTGATTGCGGATGATGCGTTGATAAAAAATCCCGCCCATGCTGGCCCGGACCACTTTGCCTTGATAAGGGTCCGCCGTATTTGGGGTGAAAAACAAACCGTCGCATCCGGCCGCCCAAGCGGTCCTGATGATCGCGCCTACATTGCCCGGATCTTGAAGCCCGTCGATGATTAATCCCAAGTTTAGAGCGGAAAAGTCGGCCAAATCAATTTGGGAAGGAATGACTATCGTAGCGGCTATTCCTTGCGGATTCTCCGTTTCGCAAATTTTTACCATTACCCGTTCGGAAACTTCGAACCCTTGATAGTTGGAGGCTAGACGGTCCAACAGCAGTTTCCCTTCGCGGGATTTGGCGAGTTTCTCCGACCAGAAAAAATGTTTGATAAGGGAACCGGCCTTGATGCTCTCTTGGACCAAATGAATTCCCTCAGCCAAAAAAAGATTCTCGCGGCAGCGCCCTTTTTTATGATGCAAGGCGATTACCGATTTGATCAAATCATTCGCGACGCTTGTAATCATCGAATCTACGCTTTACATGGCTTCAATTTTTTTAATCCGTTCATTGATGGGGGGATGAGTCGAAAACAATTGTAAAATAGCCAAGCTGTTCCCGCCGCCGGAATCTTTCTCCATTCGACTCCAAAAGTCAAGCAACTCTTCCTTCCGATAACCGGCGGCCTTCATAAACATGACTCCATAAGCATCCGCTTCAAACTCGGCTTCACGGCTATAGCCGAGTTGGGCGAGGTTAATGGCCACGACTCCGATTTTGGCAAGTTGTTCTTTTCTTTTAGAGTCGGTTTTGTTGATAATTAAGCCCAGTAAAACATTCATTCCAATGGCCCGGGTCACCGCCTTCATACTGTGACGCCGGTCCACGTGGGCGATCTCGTGGGCCAGCACTCCCGCCAATTCGCCATCGCTTTGAATATACGACAATAATCCGGTATTGACGAAAATATACCCCGCCGGCAGGGCGAAGGCGTTCACCGAATCGTCTTTAACAACCGTAAGACTATATTCAAGCTCATTTTGGCGTTTCGATTGATTCGCCAACTTGGAAAACATCGAATTGATCCATTCTTGCTGTTCGGCGGGTAACTGAACTACCTCTTTTTCGGCGATAATTTGATGATAAGTATTGTAGCCGATCTCTTTTTCCAAACCCAAAGATAACGCATCGAGCAAACTGTTGGCAAAAATATTGGGAGACGCGATCACGAAGACTATCAGTACTGAAAAAATCAAGGTAATCAAACGCCGCTTCATCCGCTACTCACCTCTGCCGAAGATATTTAAAATAAACCGGTGGGTTCCAACCGCAAATCCCGCGCCGGCAATCGTTTAGACCGCCGTCTCTAAATGCCGCGACTAAGTTTCAAACAAATTTAACTCAATTTTACGCCGCTTTTTAAACGGCGTATTTTCGCCTTAAAATTCAACCATCTTTCTCGCCGCGCCTTAAATTTTCGGACCAAGACCATCATTTGCCGATAATGATCGTAATCATAATTCGTCAAAAAATCGGATAGTTCCTCCGGCTTCAACGCCAGCCGAATCAGATCTTTGGCGCGCGCTTTTATCGAAAGGGCCGGTTTTTGACGGGCTCGATTCAAGTCGATAAAATAAAGCTCCGGTTCGCCTTCAAGATTTTTAATCAAAATATTGGATAGATGAAGATCATTATGAACGAGGCCGATTCGATGCATCCGACCGATCTCCCGGGCCGCCGCCGCAATCAGCCTCCTTTGGCGATCATCCTCCACTTGTCGGACCGCTTCCGCCATCGAGCAATCGTATTCTAAAAATTCCGATAGATAATAACAACAATTCGGCTTATTAAAGGGGCCGTAATCCTCAATAATCGCAACGGGACGCGGCGTCTTCAAACCGTTGCCGAGCAGAGTCAAGGCGGTTTTAAGGGAACGAATCGCTTTGGATGGGATAAAATAAAATCGTAAATGATCATATTTCCGGAATAACCTGAATTTTTTAGCGACGATCTCTTTTTTAACGCCTAAGGCGTCATCCGGTCCGATCCGGACTAATACATTGCGATAATCATGAAACGCCGGTCGCAGTTGAAAATGTTTTTCAAACCCGAAAAGGCAGTCCCGAAATTGAGGCGAGTCCCAATCCCCGGCAATCTTCAGACGTCGAAAACCGCCCCCGTCAAACGGACGCTTGTATTCGTTAAAATCCGGTTGCATCAATGATTCGCTCCGCTAAAATGATAAGAGAAATGCGGGGGAAACCCCGCATCACATAATTAAATCACCGGTCACAAAAAATAATAACTGTCTCTATAAGCCGAGTTCTGTACCCTTGCGGGCGGTAACCATTTATCTAGGGCACCGGTTGCCCGACGCCTCCAGCAGCTAACCCGGGAGAAAAACGGGCCGTTTTATCTCTCCCCTATTTAGCCTTGCTCCGGATGGGGTTTTCCAAGCCGGCCGATTCCTCGACCGCTGGTGCGCTCTTACCGCACCTTTTCAGCTTTGCCTTAACAAGATTGGAACGACCAATCGCTTGTTAGGCGTTTCCTTTTCTGTGGCACTTTCCGTGGGGTCGCCCCCCCTGGACGTTATCCAGCATCCTGCCCTGTGGAGCTCGGACTTTCCTCAGATCATTCCGATCCGCGGTTACCCGAGACAGTTACTTTTGTGACAACAAGATTTTAACATAATCAAGTTTTAAAGTCAAATTACAGTTCAGTCACGTTTGCCATAATGTGACTTGACTTAAATAAGATATCGGTCTTTAAGGCGAACCCCTTTCCGGGTCGTGTATTAGCGGCGCTTCGGCCCGCAATGGACGCCGCCCGAATTGTAAACGGATTCTTCAGGCGACGGTTAAGATGTTACCCGTTTACTTTTCAAAACATTACCGAACTGATCGACGGTTATTTCCAAGCGATGCATAAAATCGCCCAATGAAGCTAATTTTGAAACGCTTTCCAAATGCATAAAATCCGATAACATGGTGTTCAACATTTTAAAAACATCGGTCAGTTCTTCTTCTCTTTTACGAAGACGCTCCCGCTCTCTTTCAATCGTTTTTTGCAGTTGTTCATTTTCATCAATCAAACGTTGAATTTCTTCCATCAATTTGTCTTCCCGTTTCAAATCTCTTTCAACGGCCAACAAATGTTCGATAAAACCGCGCAAATCCAACTGGTGGCGTTGGTTAATCTCGATTCGGGACACCCGTTCCTCAAGATTCTTCAATGTTTCGGGAAGGGAAGACAATTGATATAAGAACGAATTGGCTTCTTCCGGGGCGGAAACGCTAAGCCGGGCGTTTTCAACCGGAACTTCGGGACGTTCAAGTGTATCATCGGTTTTTACATTTTGAGCATGTTGATCATGGGTTTCGAGGCTCTGTCGTCCGATCGCCATTAAATCTTCATCCGAATAATTCAATCTTTTGATCAAACGGTAAAAGCGCAACTTGAGGGCGGCCGGGGTAAAAGGATCTCCTAATTTCTGTTGTAATTCGGCGCAAGCGTCGGCCCGCGAATTTCCCAAAGCTTGATGTTTGCAGAAAACTTCGAGAATGGTCCGGTCAATCTCCTTCAATTCGCGGCTGCGTTTACGGGGTGTAATCCCCGAACCCGCCGCATACTTCGATTGCATTAAATTATAATACTCTTGGTTAGTCATGCCTTTCTCTTTTAATAACCGGCAAAACTGACTGCGAAGCGCGCTCATCTTTCTGCCGAGGCGGTTTACCAAGTCTCTTCTTTTTTGGGGGTTCCACCATGATTCGAAAAGAATCTCGTTTTCAGTTTCGGTATAACGCGGTTTAGACTTTGGTTGTAAGGCGGCGCCCGCCACCGCCAATGCGTTATCAGACATTTTCGTCCCTCCTAAACATATGATCACCGTGAGTAGGTTCTATCATATTTTGTTCCAGAGAGACGTTATTTATGCTAAATTACAAAAAAATAAACGCCTTTTCGATCGGATTGAACCCGGCTCCGAAAACAGCGCAATCATCCCAAGAGTTTGATATTAGGATTTCCTCTTCGACAAAGGGTAAAAATTTACGCGTAATCAATCATGATAAATGTTGACCGGCGCCAATTCCACCTCTCCCCAGACCGCAATTCGGCCGTCTTTGATCGCCAGAGCCCCTCTAATTCCGGGAATGTTTTGCAAAAAAGAAATGGTTTTCGACAGATCGGCGCTTGTTCGGATCCGGTTTGCCCCGGCGGTGGCGGCGGCGTCGGCCAAAGAAAGGTCGGATGCGATTACCGTTACCGCGTCCGCTGTTCCAAAACTCAACGATGGTCCCAGCTTTCCCGAAGAAGTGCAAATGCCGATCCCTTTAGGTTGGGGCGGTATCAGCAAACCGATCTTTGGAGAAATGTTCAATCCGGCCAAAACCCCGACCACTCTTTCTTGAAGCGAGCGCAGATAAATATCGCCGCCGTTTTCAATAATTAATTCCGGAACGGTTTCCGGGTCGAATTCATTCCCAAGCATCGCGACGATGGCTCCGGCAACCGCGGCCATCGGACCGACGCCCGTTAAATTCGAAGCGCGAATCATCAAGCGAATCATTTCCGGGGCCTCGGGGTCGTCCGGCCAAGGAGTCAGAGTTTTCCGGAAATCCGGATGATTATAAATATATTCTTTCAACTGGCGGCGGTAAAACTTTAATAACCGGGTAAGCTCCGTTTTGAGATCCTGTTTCGATAACACAAAAAGGTCGCTTTCGCCGATGACGACCCGGTATTTTAACAGATCCTCCGCCGCGAAAGAACCGCGATAGTTCCTATCTACATCGGGGCGTTTTGGATATTCCGGATCGGCCATTTTAAAAACTCACTTTGATTATTCCCATCGGACAAGCCGTTACGCAAGATTCGCACACAATGCACAGTTCCTTGTCGAACTTTAATTTCCATTCCGGGGGAGCGATACTTAAGGCATTGGAGCGACAAACCGCGGTGCAGCTGCCGCAATGGACGCATTCCGGTTCGTTAAAGACGATCTCCTTGCTGACGGGTTCGACGATAACCCCTTGTTTTTTTAAAAAATCGATCCCGGCTTGGATTCTTTTCTCGTCTCCATTGGATAACTCCAGCACCAATTTCCCTTCTTCACCGGGAGTGATCTTCGCTTTTAAGATATTGATGGCCAAGTCGTAATCTTTAACCAAATGATAAGTGATCGGCATCTCGGTCAATTCCGGAGGGAAGGTGAGGACAACTTTTCGTTTAGCCATTTTAAACCTCCTGCTCCAAGACTTCTTCCAATGTATGTACCTTCGTTTCCAGCGGTAAGGATTGGACCGGTTCCGTGAGCAAGAACCGCCCTTTGGCGATCCATTCTTTAAGGATGTAAGCGATTTGGCGCGCATGATACAGTGAAGATAACGGCGCCGTCGGCACCTTCTTGCCGTTAATCGTAATCGAGCCGGAACGGAGTTCCTCATAGCTTACCAGCCCAAAATTGGGCCGGGAACGTTTGGGGACGCTATAGTCTAAGATCGTCGTTTTGATCTCCCGGTTGGAAATCGCGGTCTGTTTTAAAATTTCTTCATCTAAAACCGGAATCGGAATTCCGACGCCCACGTACATGCTCACTCCATAACGGTCGAAGAGCGCCGCCCGAAGGAACTGGTGGTTCATCTGTTTCAAATCTCCGATTAAAGCCAGAGTTCCGGCGGTGCTAACCGGAATACCGTTGGCGTCACGAGTTTGGCCGGGATTGTGTTGGGTGCCCTCCCAAGCGACGTATCCGATTCCTCCCCCGAGAAAGATCCGGGTGCCGATTCCGATGGTCCGGTAATAAGGATCGTTCAGCAGCGGGCTCAATTCTCCGGCTGTGGAATAATTGGCGTTTCCGAAATTAGGCAAAAGCGTTCCCATATAGGTATAAATGGTACGGTTGGAGGAGTTCACGGCCACCGGGTAGTTTTGGTAAGCGTTCCTCGGGTTAAAGAGATAAGCTTGATTAAGGTCGTTCAGCCCGATTTTGGTCTTGATCTCCTTGCGCGGATAACAATCGGTGCCGTAAGAAGCGGCTTTTAATTCCACCTTTTCGCCGCGCACCAAGGCCTCAATCACATGGGCGCCGCCGTAAGCGAAGCCTTTGGTCTCCGAAAGTTCGGTGGCGCCGATATAGGCGTCGACCGCGGCGATTCCGGCATACGCCGGAACGTCGTTGAGCCATACTTTGGCCATGCGAATCGGCGGATCGGAGTGGCCGAAGTTTATAAAAGCTCCCGAAGAACACATCGGTCCGAAAGTAGCGGTGGTAACCACGTCAACCTCACGGGCGGCGGCGGAATAACCTTTCTCTTTAACGACCTCGATGATTTCCTCCGCCGTAAAAACCACCGCTTTGCCTTGTCTGATTTTATCATTGATCTCCGCATAAGTTTTCACTGTCGAACAACACCTCGCTCATAATTCAGCGCTTTTGGATTCTCGAAACCGGCTTTTGTAAAATACGCCAAATAAAAAAACCTCGTAAAGAGGCTATCCGAAAAAGCCTCTCATCTTTCAGGAATACCTGCTGGATTTGGCACATTTTCACTTGCGTGACGGTTGCCGAGGTTTCAATGGGCCAGGTCCCTCCGCCTCTCTTGATGAGCAAAGCTAAACCGATTCTTTTTTTATTTCTTATAAACTATACCACTTGATAGGATCACTGTCAATAAAAGTATTGTTTATTTTTTGTAACCGGCGGCGTTGACTTCGGTTTTTGCTGTCGGCTGTTAAATCAATCCGAAATCAGGCGTCAAAGCAGTCTTGAGGGGAAGAATCCGCATTTAAAATCAGTTAATTTAAACCGCGAATCAATTGTCATCTCGATTCAATTATTTTATAATGGATTAAATAACTATACCCATCCTGGGTCTTAGATGAAAGATAAGTTTTTATCTGTGTTTCTGCGTCTCCGTGGCTAAAATCATTATTGGCCACAGAGACACAGAGGCGCGGAGAAAGATTAAAACAAAAGTTTTTTTCGAAATGGATTTTTAAATCTTAACGAAACAAGGTGATCAAACTGAAATACTTGGTGATTTTGACTGATGGAGCGGCCGATTATCCCCTCGAAAAGCTGGGCGGGAAAACACCGTTTCAAGTTAGCAGGAAACCGAATATCAATCGCCTGTCCCAACTTGGCGAGGTCGGTCTGGTTAGAACGGTCCCGCCCGGAATGTCTCCCGGCAGCGATGTCGCCAATTTAGCGGTGCTGGGTTACGACCCCCGTCGCTATTATACCGGACGATCTCCCCTGGAAGCGATTAGTATCGGAGTCGACTTGGCGCCGTCGGATGTCGCTTTCCGGTGCAATCTGGTTACTCTTTCCGATGCTTCATCCTTGGAAGAAAAAACGATGGTGGACTATAGCGCCGGCGAAATCTCCACGGAAGAAGCGAAAATTATCATTTCCGATTTGGCGAAGAGTTTGAATTCTTCGGAAATCAGCTTTTACCCCGGCGTCAGTTACCGGCATTTGATGGTTTGGCATCATGCGCCTTCCGATTGCCGTTTGACCCCGCCCCATGATATCAGCGATCGGGTCATCGGAAGTTTCCTGCCTCAAGGAGAATGCGCCCCCAAATTACTGGCCTTAATGAAAGAAAGCCAAAAAATCCTGGCAAACCACCCCGTAAACCAGGAACGTAAACAGAAAGGGCTTCGCCCGGCAAATTCCATTTGGTTTTGGGGCGAAGGCCGGAAACCTAATATCAAAAGGTTTGACGAGAAGTACGGACTTAAGGGGTCGGTTATTTCCGCGGTCGATCTGGCAAAAGGTTTGGGGATCTCCGCCGGCTTGAGGGCAATCAATGTCCCGGGCGCCACCGGCAACATTCATACCAATTTTAAAGGCAAGGCGGAAGCGGTCTTGAAAGCGTTTACGGAAGGTGACGACTTTGTCTATTTACATATCGAAGCCCCCGATGAAGCCGGGCATCAAGGCGATATCGAAACCAAAATTAAAGCCATCGAAAGGATCGACGAGGTTTTGGGGATTATCCTGACCGAACTTCCCAAAATAGCAGCCGACTTTAAAGTGCTCCTGTTGCCGGATCACCCCACACCGCTCGCCTTAAAGACCCATACCGCGGATCCGGTTCCCTATGTCATCTACTGGAGCAACAGCGTTAACGGCAAACATTCAACGCCGGAATTCGACGAAGTATCCGCCGCCGGTACGGGAATCTTCATCGAGGAAGGACACCGGCTGATGGATCGTTTTATCGAGGGCCGACCCGATTGAGCCGGCACATGAAAAAGCCGTCTCCACCGTCGGGTATCGGTAAGAGCGTCGCCCATTTAGATTCCGGCTCCGTCAAATACGAACCGATCCCGGAAGGCAAATGTTCCCGGTAAGATTCGATCCGGTAATCGCTGAAGTTTTCAAGAAACCATTTTATTTGATCTTGGTTTTCCTCCGGTTCCAAGGTGCAAGTGCTGTAGACCAATCGGCCGCCCGGTCTCACCAAACGGGCGGCTTGCCGTAAGATTTCCCGCTGCAAACCGACCAGCGCCGGGATATCCTCGGGGCGTCTGCGGTAGCGGGCGTCAACCCTCCGGCGCAATACTCCCGTGCCCGAACAGGGGGCGTCTACCAAAACCGCGTCCGCCGCCGGGAGGTTCTCCGGCGCAAAATTACGGGCATCGCCTAAAACCGGTTCGATACTTTTCAGTTTTAAACGGGCGGCATTCTCTTTGATTAACTCGACTTTATGCGGGTGATCGTCGACGCTCAAGATCCGGCATTGATCAGCGGTTAACTCCGCCAGATGAGTGCTTTTGCCGCCCGGAGCGGCGCAGAGATCGATGATGGTTTCGCCGGGACGAGGATCCAGCAAATGCGCGACCAACATTGAACTCTCATCCTGGACGAATATTCGGCCGTCGCGGAACGGGCCGAAATCTTCCAACGGACACGGCAATTCCGGGAAGGTAATCGCTTCCGCCAAA
The DNA here is from genome assembly GCA_012735315.1 of Bacillota bacterium. GTDB lineage: Bacteria > Bacillota > UBA4882 > UBA8346 > UBA8346 > JAAYHS01. Next base: position 22,395 of record JAAYHS010000087.1, read on the forward strand.
AATAAACCCGGCCGCCAAGGTATTCCCAGTTTCGTCAATTCGGATTTAAAAGCGGAAACGTCCGTCCGGTTTTGGTTGATGCGGACGGTCAAGGGCGGTTGTTGATTATCGATTTTTAAAATCCTTTCGGTAGCCTCGGGCCCGTAACGTTTTAACCAGCGTTCCACCAGCCATTGGGGATGAGAATACTCCAGCGCCAAATAGCCGACCGGATCCGTTTCCCGCTCCGGAAAGGCGATCCGGTCACGAGAGCGTAGAAAATTACGGAGCACCCCATTGACCAGCCCGGCCAAACCGGCGAATTTGGTTTTTTTAATCTCCGCGACCGCCGCGTGGACCACCGCGTGTTCCGGAATTTCGGGACGAATCAGTAATTGATAAATCGCGAGCCTGAGGATGTTTTTGACCGGTGTCTTTAATGAATCCAAAGGACGGCTGAGCAGCCGTCCCAAAATAAAATCGATCTTTAACAAGTGACGCGCGGAGCCATATACCAGTTCACTGCAAAAATCTTTTTCCCGCCGGGCGACTTGGTTGTATTGATTCAACACCCGGGCCAAGGCCAAGTTCAGATAAGCGTCGTCTTTTTCATATTGGTCCAGGACCAAGCGGGCCAAATGCCGGCCGCTAATATTAGTCATCGCGACTTCCCCGGATAAATAACATCCGTAACAGTTGTAAAATCGCCGTCGCCGCCGCCGCCACATACGTTAAAGCGGCAGCGTTTAACACTTTTTGAGCACCGCTGATTTCCGCGCCGGGCATTAAGTAACCGCTTTCGCCGAGTAACGCCAAAGCGCGTTTGCTGGCGTTAAATTCAACCGGTAAAGTAAGAATCGTGAAACCGACAAAGAACGAGAATAAGATGATCCCCAAATCGATCAGAAAGTTGCTGGCGCCCCCGCCGAAAATCAAACCGAGAAAAAACAGGAAAAAGCCGAGATTGGAACCGAGACTCGCCACCGGAAAAATTCCGTTTCTGATAGCTAAAGGCGCATAAGCTTCGGAATGTTGGAGGGCATGGCCGGCTTCATGGGCGGCGACGCCGTAGGCCGCCAACGACCGCCCGTGATAAACAGCGGGAGAAAGTCTTAATACCCGGGAGCGCGGATCATAATGGTCCGACAAATTTCCCGGGGTCAGTTCCACCGGAACATCATACAAATTGCCGCGATCCAAGATTTCCCTGGCCACTTGAGCTCCGGTTCGTCCGGAGGCCGCCCGCACATCTTGGTATTTGTTAAAGGTGGATTGTACTTTGTACTGGGCGTAAAGGGTAAAAATGATCGCCGGGATTAACAGGATAAAAGTAGGATCGTAATAAAACATCGCCGTCTCCTCCTCGCCTAAACGTTTAGTTATTAGATTATATCATAAATTAATTTCCATCTCCCGGCAGAGACGCATTCCCGGTTTGATACAACGCCCGTTGGCGCAATCAAACGCGGACATCGCCTTTTTCCCCGCCGGCTGGATTTTGGTAATCAATAAAGGCCGATCTCCGGTAGCCACCAATAAACCTTGATTTTTAACGACTTTCAGAATTCCTCCCGGTCCGCAACCGTCGGAATTACCGGCTTCATCATCGCTGTCGCTTATTTTGGTTTCCAATATTTTAAAACGTTCGCATCTAAAAAAAGTTTCCGCGCCGGGCTGCGGCGCCAAGGCCCGAACCAAATTATGGATCTTGGCGGCCGGTTCTCCCCAATCAATACAATATTCTTCCGGTTTAATTTTAGGCGCGATAGTCGCAAATCGATCATCCTGCGGAATCCGGGGCGCGTTACCCGCCTCGATCGCTTTCAGAGTGCGGATTAACACCTGCCCTCCCAGTTCAGCCAGACGGCAATATAAACCGGCGTAGTTTTCAGCGGCGGCAATCGCCGTTTCTTCCTGAAAGATAATATCCCCGGTATCCCATCCTTCATTCAGATACATGGTGGTAATTCCGGTGGTTGTTTCGCCGTTAAGCAAGACCGCGCGAATCGGATCGGCGCCGCGATATTTCGGCAATAATGAGGCATGCACATTAATACAGCCGTACCGGGGTCCGTATAAAATCTGCGGCGGAATCTTTTGGCCGAAAGCGACCACCACCGCCAAATCGGGTTTTAATTCTTCAAATACCTTGAGAAAATCGGTCTCGGCGACCCGCTGCGGTTGCCAAACCGGAAGCCCGTTTTGGATGGCCAATAGTTTTACGGGGGAAGCTCGCAGCGCCATTCCTCTTCCCTTAGGGCGGTCCGGCTGGGTTACGACCCCGCAAATTTCGAAATTATTGACGATTAAATGCTTGAGACTCACGGCGGCGAACTCCGGAGTGCCCATAAATAAAATACGCACTTGATACTCCTTTCCGCGCCCCGACTTCAGGGGTTATCGTTTTGTCCTTGTTTTTGCGAATCAAGATGATCGATGAACAAAATCCCGTTTAAATGATCGATCTCATGCTGAAAAGCACGGGCCAATAGCCCTTCTCCGGTTAAATTAATTTTATCCCCGTTAAGGTCCAAAGCGGAAACGGTCACCCGGTAAGCCCGGGTTATATATTCGTTGCGTCCGGGCAAAGAGAGGCAGCCCTCGACATCCCGTTCCTCGCCTTCCGCGGCGATGATTTCGGGATTGATCAAAACCAGCGGACCTTTACCGACGTCGATTACCACCATCCGTTCCGATATTCCCACCTGCGGCGCGGCCAATCCGACCCCATTGGCATGATACATGGTTTCCAACATATTTTTGGCCAAAACTTTTAATCTCTTGGTAATCTTGGTAATAGGCCGGGCTTTCCGGCGCAGCACCGGATCTCCCTCGGTAATGATCTTTAATAAAGCCACTCAATACACCTCGTTTTCATTCATTCCTTGAATTAAATTTAAAATAAATCAATTTAGGTATATAAAAACGTTCTAAATCCCTTCCGGGATCGGCTGTCCTTCACTAATGAAATTAGTATTATTCGTACTCGTGCTCGTGCTCAGCGAAGCGGTGCTCGTAATCGTCTTTCTAAATAAATTTTAATCTACAATATAGAATATGGATTACGGTCTCGAATGATTTTCACGTCGCTGAATTTCCGAAAGGGAAACACCGCCCAGGAACCGTTGATTAATTCGTTGAGCCGGTTTTGGCAATGACTTTTGATTAACAACTGCCACCGGTATTTGGATTCGATTTTGGGAATTAACGCCGGAGCGGGCCCCATCAATTCAAGAACTTTGGTTTGATCCGGCTCGCCGCAAATTCCGGCGAGACACTCCCGAAAAACTCCGGCGAAGGTTTGGGCCGCTTCGCGAACCTGCTCCAAATTGACGCCAGAAAAAGCTATTTTGACCAACTCCGTAAAGGGCGGATATTGCAACTCGCGCCGCCGTTCGATTTCAGCCCGGTAAAAACCGAAATAATCATGGTCTTTAGCCAATTGCAACGAATAATGTTCCGGATTATAAGTTTGAAAAATGACCCGGCCGGCCTTCTCTCCCCTGCCGGCTCTACCGGCGACTTGGGTTAACAATTGGAAAGTCCGTTCCGCCGCCCGAAAATCGGGAATGTTAAGGGTCGAGTCCGCTGAAATCACGCCTACCAGAGTAACCCGGGGAAGATCCAGACCTTTGGCGACCATTTGGGTGCCGAGCAAGATATCCACCCGTCCGTTGACCAATTCTTGATAAATCCGGTGATGGGAACCCTTTCCGGAAGTAGAGTCCAAATCCATCCGGATGATCTTGGCTTGCGGGAAAAAGGTCTTTAATTCTTCCTCCAGTTTCTGGGTGCCGTGGCCGAAGTACCGGATCCGGCTGCTTTGACATTTCGGACAAAGGTCGGGGACCGGCTTCCGGAAATCACAATAATGACAGCGCAAAACCTTGATCGAGTTGTGATAAGTCAATGATACGTCACAGTCGGGGCAGGTCAAGGTATAGCCGCAGTCGCGACACAAAACGAATGTTGAATAACCCCGGCGATTTAACAGGAGAATCACCTGTTCTTGCTGGGCTAAAGCCGACTCGATAGCCTCGTGGAGCGAAGCGCTTAAAATATTTTTATTCCCGCGGCGCAGTTCCTCCCGCATATCGACGATTGAAACTTGAGGCAGGCGCCGCCGGTTGAAACGCTCCGGAAGCCCGAGATAACGGAATTTACCGTTTTGGGCCGCGTGAAACGACTCCAGCGACGGCGTGGCGCTTCCAAAGATCACTTTGGCGCCGGTAAGTTCGGCTAATTTTTGAACCACGGTTCCCGTATGGTAACGCGGAGTTTCTTCCTGTTTGTACGAGGTTTCATGTTCCTCGTCGACAATAATCAAACCGAGTCTTTCTAAAGGCGCGAACAACGCCGAACGCGCGCCCAGCACCAGATTGGCCTTGCCGTTTTTAATTTTAAACCATTGATCAAAACGTTCGCCGGGAGACATGTTGCTGTGCAACAGCGCCACTTGATCGCCGAAACGTTGTCGGGCCCGTTCCAAAGTTTGGGGAGTCAAAGCGATTTCCGGCACCAAGTACAAGACTTGTTTCCCTTGCTTAAGGGTTTCGGCGGCGGCTTTAAAGTAGATTTCCGTTTTACCGCTCCCGGTAACCCCATGCAACAGGAAATAATCCGCCCCCTGCGACTCCGCTATTTGTTGAAACACCCCTTCTTGTTCGGGGGTCAACCGGCACGAAGCCGCCGACGGAGCCATTTCGGAAAAACCCGCCGGTTTTCGTTCTTGCTTAATTTCTTTACGAACGACTTTTCCTTCCCGAACCAAACGGTCGATCACCGACGGGCTGACTTCGGCCGCGGCGCATAATTGGGCGCGGGAAAGCATTTTCTCCCGAAGTAAGACTGCCTGAACCCGTTTTCCGGTGTCTCTGGGTTCATCGACCTCGGCCGCAGCCCAACAATAAACCCGGCAGATTTTGGGTTTGGTTTTGGGCAAGGTATAGCTCTGTTTTTTTACTATGATCCGGTTCTTAACCAAATACTCCCAAAGCTGCGGCGGCTTGATAAAGCGTTTTTCCCATTCCTTGACCGGCCGGCCGTTGAGTTCACCCAATAACGCCATGGCCTCATTGACTTCGCTTTCCGAAAACCTTTGCGCCAATCTTTTTTCAATTTCATTTAAATCATATAAATCATAATTTAGCCGCCAAGCGATAACCCGGACCGGATTAGAACCGGGAGGAAAACAATGTTTCAGCCCGTCGGCCCGGCTGCAATAATAATAATCGGCCATCCATTCAACCAATTGATATTGGATGCCGGTCAATAATGGAGGATCATCGATCACTTGAATAATCGTCTTTAGCTCTTCAACTTCGGAATCTTCGGCCAACTGCCAGATATACCCCAAACTAGGCCGGTTCCGGAACGGTACCAATACCCGGGCGCCGACTTTGGCGACGGCTTCCAATTCAGGCGGCGTAAGATAGTCGAATAAACGATCAAGTTGTGAGCCTTGGGCTGCCAATAACACCCGCGCGATCCTTCCCATCAGGCCGTCAACACCCGTTTGTTTTTATAATTTAAAATGTGATCCAAAATCACATCCGCCAATAAAATTTTGGACATTTCCGGTATTTCGACGGCCTCTTCTTTAGTGTAAATCGTAACCCGGTTCCGGTCGGAACCCATTCCCGTTCCGGGGGAACCTACCAAATTGGCGACGATTAGATCTAAATTTTTACGATTAAGTTTTGCCAAAGCGTTTTCCTTTAAAGATTCGGTTTCCGCCGCAAAACCCACCAAAATCTGATTCGGTTGCTTGGCGCGGCCTAATTCCAATAGAATGTCCGGATTGGGGATCAGTTTGAGATTGAATTCGACCTCGTTTTTTTTGATTTTTTGAGCGGCGATCTTTTCAGGCCGGTAATCGGCGGGGGCGGCGCTTTTAATGATAATGGAAGCCTCGGCCGCCAGTTCCAGCGTTTTGGAGCGCATCGCCGCGGTCGTTTCAACCCGGAAAGTCGTTATTCCCGGATTAGTCGGCAACGCCGCGGCGGTGACCAATAATACCTTGGCCCCTCTTTTGTAGGCCGCCTCGGCCAAAGCATGCCCCATCTTACCGCTGGAACGGTTGCCCAGATACCGGACGGGATCAAGGGGCTCTTTGGCGCCTCCGGCGGTAATCAAAACCGTTTCACCGCTTAAATCCTGAACTGAAAGGCATTTTTCCACCGCCAATATCAAATCGTCAAGTTCCGCCAACCGGCCGATTCCTTGATCGCCGCACAAAACTTCCCCACAAGCCGGTTCGACAATATAATAACCATTTTCGGCCAGTGTCTTAAGGTTTTTTTGGAAAATCGGGTTATGGTACATTGCGGGATTCATGGCCGGCGCAATAATTTTCGGCGCGGTGGCGGCCATTATCGACGTGGTAAGAAGATCGTCGGCGATTCCATTGGCGATTTTTCCGATAATATTGGCCGTGGCCGGAATAACCCCGAATAAGTCGGCTTTTTGGGCCAAGGATATATGTTCGACCCGCCATTCAAAATCGTTCCCAAACATCTCCAAATGCACCGGGTTGCGGGAGACTTCGCGAAAAGTAAGCGGCGTCACGAATTCCGCCGCCGCTTTGGTCATGATCACTTCCACATTTAAACCTTTACGGCGAAGACGGCTGATCAGTTCCGGAACCTTGTAAACGGCGATACCTCCGGTAACGCCTAAAATGAATGTTTTTCCGTTCAAACCCATGATAATCTCCCTGTAGCGAAACGCGGGGGAGTTTAACCCCTTAGATCGCCAAGCGATGGTTTATATCCCGACGCCTATAGCTATTATGAACCGAGTATTATTAATTATAAAATAAAAATCTCAGAGTAACAAGGCTCTGAGATTTAAAAAAACTTTTACTTAATACCGGTTTTGGTTCGTTCAACATTAATCTTTCCGGCGTTTATTTCCTCCAAGGCAATCGACACCGCTTGTAAAGTATTGTCCTCATCTGTTTTTTCGGTCTCGATTATTTGCCGCGCCCGCTTGGCCGCGGCGGTAACCAAGGTATACCGGCTGTCTACTTTGTTAAGCAATTCGTCTAAGGACGGATAAATCAAAAACAACGGCCTCCTTTTGATACTGGTAATCTTAACGGTTTCGACAAGTCACGCATCGTAAATATCGCCAACAGCATCCGGGGAATAGTATGACAAAAAATCAACTGTTTAGTATCTTTTTCACGAGATTCGGTTCGATGCGTTTTACTTTACTTTTCTCAGCTTGTATAATACATTCAATCAGTTCGCATGTCAAGTCGATTTCTCGATTTATAACCAAATAGTCATAAAAAGGGATGCTTTCGAATTCAGTCTCAATATACCGGATGCGTTTGGTCAATTCCGTTTCCGATTCCGTATTGCGCCCCCTGAGACGATTTTTTAACTCCGTCATCGACGGCGGCGCTAAGAAGATCAGCACCGCTTCGGGCATTGAGCGCTTAATCTGTTTGCCGCCTTGGACATCGATATCCAAAACCACATCATGACCGGCTTGGAGTAAATTTTGAACATATTGTCGCGGAGTGCCGTAATAATATTCATATACCTTGGCCCATTCCAAAAAATCGCCGTTTTTGATCCTGTTTTGAAATTCGGTTTCCGTTAAAAAAAAATAATGTTGACCGTCAATTTCATTAGGCCTGGGTTTACGGGTGGTGGCTGATATGGAATATTTTAACTGCGATCTAAGATTGAACAAATTGTTGATTACCGTATTCTTGCCTACTCCCGACGGCCCGGAAATGACAATCAACAAACCGGATGACATCATCAAAACCTCTATTCCTCCGATTCCATGTTGGCTTCTTTCGAAGTAAGCCGGTGAGCTACGGTTTCCGGCTGCACCGCGGAAAGAATTACATGGTCGCTGTCGGTAACAATAACCGCCCTAGTCCGGCGACCATAGGTGGCATCGATTAACATGCCTCGGTCACGGCTTTCCTGGATGATTCTTTTAATCGGAGAAGATTCAGGACTGACGATGGCAACTATTCGGTTGGCGGAGACAATATTGCCGAATCCGATGTTAATTAATTTAATGTCCATAATTCTTACGAAAAAGCCTCCTTACTATTTGTTGCCGAGTCTTTCGATTAAAGCCTGTTTTTGACGATTCCCAAGTCCTTGAATCCGGCGAGTCTCATCAATGCCGATATCGCTCATGATCTTTCTGGTCTTCACTTTTCCGATCCGTGGCAACGACTCCAATAAGTAGACGACTCTCATTTTAGCCACTACATCATCGTTGATATTATTAAGTACTTCACGGATGGTTGTTTTTCCTTTTTTCAGATTCTGGCGGATCTTTGCCCGCTTGCTCCTGACTTCCTGCGCTTTTTTTAGGGCCTTTCTTTTTTCTTCCAGCGAAAGTTTTGGTAATGCCATCCTCTTTCACCTCCTATTCAATATTTTGAACTTGTTCTCTAATTTTTTCAAGCTCGCTCTTGAATTGAATAACGATTTGTGAAATATTTAAGTCATTACCCTTGGAACCGATGGTGTTGATCTCCCGGTTCAGCTCTTGGACGATAAAATCCAATTTCCGCCCTACCGGTTCATTCAAGTCCAAAGTCCGCTCAAATTGTCGCAAATGACTTTCAATGCGCACCAGTTCTTCGTTAATATCCGATCTTTCGGCGAAAATCGCCACCTCAGTCGCTAAGCGGTTGGGGTCGATTTCGAGGCCGCCGGTTAATTCTTGAATCCTTTTAGTAAGGCGGGCCTGGTATTCGACGATCATACCCGGGGAGATTCGCGCCAACTGGAGCCAGTATCCTTCCAAATTACCCAGCTTTTCTCGTAAATCCTCGGCAAGCCGTTCTCCTTCCGCTCGGCGCATTGCGAGCAAATTATCGAGCGCCTCGCCGAATACTTCGGTGACCAGGCTTTCCAATTCTTCCTGGTCTTCATCGGGTTGAACCGCTTGCATTATATCAGGCAGGTTTAAAACGGTCGCGAGATCGGGTTCGCCGGGCAAACCGAAATCCGACTTCAACTCCCGAATAGCCTTTAAATAGGAGTCCAATAAAGGCCGGTTCAAATTGACCAACGTTTCTTCCGCCGCTAATTTTTCGACGGCTAATGTTATTTCAATTTTCCCCCTGGCGACTCTGGCCGTTAAATCGCGCCGCAGCTTGTCTTCGAGGAAGGAATAGCCCCGGGGAATTTTAAAATACATTTCCAAATAACGATGGTTAACCGAGCGAATATCGATTGTAATTGAATAGGCGGGAGTGGCTTTAGTACTCCGACCGTAGCCAGTCATGCTAAAAATCAAGCTGCAAATACCTTTCCCCTGTGTAATCCAGGATTTATCTGGAAATATTTTATATATTCAACCTTAAACGAATAATTCCTCTTTTCTTCCAGCATTTTTAACACAACTCCAGGAACTTTTTTTAAACTGAACCGTTTTTTCAGTTAAAGTTAAGGTTAGAATTATTTTCCCCGAGGTGATGAAAGATTACCGGTATTAAATAATTTACCGTTCGCCTTTTATTCAAATTTGCTTTTGAGTTTGATTTCAAACCTATTATAATCGATAGCTGCTTTAACCCTTAAATACAACCTAAACTTAAAAATATCTTTGTAAATTACCGATTCTCAATTCTAGGAGGGCTGAACATGAACGCCAATCTGAAAAAATACTTACCCTTAATTTTAATCGCCTTATGTTCTTCATTATTGACTGCCGGTATTTTTACCGCAATCTACGGAATCCAAAACCCCCATAATAATCCGGGGACCAATTCCGTTTCCCAACCCCTGGTGCAAAAAGCCGGTTACTTAGCGGAACCCATCGGCGCCGGATCGATCATTGAGGCCCGCAAAAAAGTCGCGCCCTCGGTTGTTAATATCGATACGGTTTCGGTGATAACCACTACTCCGAGTATTCCTTGGAGCTTCCGCGAATTCTTCCCCCCGGGTTTTTTCCAAAACCAACAACAGGTTAAAGGGGCGGGATCAGGTTTTATTATCAGATCCGACGGTTATATCCTCACCAATGAACATGTGGTCCGTGACGCCAAAACTTTGAAAGTGACTTTATTTACAGGCAAAAAATATGACGGACGCGTTGTCGGAACCGATCCTCAAACCGACCTGGCGGTGGTCAAAATTGACGCCGACAATTTGCCCGCCGTTGAAATGGGCGATTCCAACAGTTTGGAGCCGGGTCAGTGGGTGGTGGCCATCGGCAACCCTTATGGTTTCCACGATACGGTAACCGCGGGAATAATCAGCGCGCTGGGCCGTTCATTGGAAGATCCCAATAAATCGGGGCATCTAATTCAAACCGACGCCGCCATTAATCCCGGAAACAGCGGCGGACCGCTGGTCGACTTAAACGGAAAGGTGATCGGAATTAATGAGGCGATCATCGCCAATGCCCAAGGTATAGGCTTCGCGATTCCGATTAATTTAGCGAAGACTATCGCTCAGGATTTAATTGAAAAAGGAAAGGTCGAACGTCCCGCTACCCCCTGGTTGGGCGTCGGTTTGATTGAAATTGACGACCGGATTGCCCAATATTACGGTTTGCCGAATAAAGAGGGAGTAATCATCCAGGTCTTCGCCGACAGCCCGGCGGAAAAGGCGGGATTGCAAGACGGAGATATCGTTAAAGAAGTGAACCGTAAAAAAATCAAAACCCCTCAAGATGTGGTCGATATCATTCAAAAATTAAAAGTGGGTCAACAAATCGATATTTTAGTGTTCCGCGACGGGGAATACAAGGTATTCAAAGTCAAACTGGGAGAAAAACCTCAAGAACAAGAGAACAAACGCAGAGTCAATCCTTTCTTGCCGTTTCGTTAATAGCATGTTTGTAGAAATTGGCTGATTACAGTCGCTGAAACTTTTGATAAAATATGAAGTAATCTAATTGTAAAGAGGGTGGCTCAATGGCTTCGACATCTTCCGTGCAAACCCTTTCGCAGACTCAAACCGCAACCAGCCGGATGGAGTTGTTCGAATCGCTGGTCAAAACTTATGAAAAACCGCTGTATCAATTCGCTTATCGTCTCAGCGGCAACCATCACGAGGCTCAGGACTTGCTTCAAGAAGGACTGTACCGGGCTTACAAATCATTCGCCAGGTTTGAAGCGGGGACTGCCTTTGATCGCTGGTTGTATCAAATCATCCACAATTTATACATCGATCATTACCGGAAGCGGCGTAAACGGCCCCTGGTGTCTTCAATCGACGAACCCCACCCGCATCTTGAAAACGAGAAACCGGCCGAGATTCCGGATTGGTCGGCCAATCCGGAAAACGAAGCCGTCCGCGGCGAATTGGGATTTCAAATCCAACAAGGGCTGAAGGAATTACCGACGGAATACCGGTCCGCGGTAATTCTATGCGATATTCAAGGATTATCTTATGAGGAGATCGCTCAGATTTTACGCGTTTCAATCGGAACGGTCCGCTCCCGGATTCACCGGGGCCGTAAAATTCTGCGCCGGATTTTACTCCCCTATCTTCAAGGAGTGGAGGTAGATTCCAAATGAATTGCAATCATGTCCAAAATTTACTCTCGGCATTCATCGACGATGAGCTTTCCGCCCAAGAAAAACGGGAATTACGGCGCCACCTTTTCTTATGTTCGGAATGCCATTCGGAATACCAAAGCCTGATGCGCGTCAAAGAATGTCTCAATAACCTCAACCAAATATGCTTTGACTACGACTCCTTAGCCGGATTAAAACTCCGGATTAACGAAACGGAACACTCTTTTTTTCAGGAAACTAGCCGCTTTTGGATATTGGGGCGGCTGGGATTGGTGACCGGTTGCGTAACCTTGTTTTTCCTCTCGACAATCGCTCTCTTCCCCCAAAACTCCGCCGACGGTCAACTGGCCCAATCTCCTCGTCTAATAACCGAATTTTCGGTGACGGCCGAATCCGTCGAGCAACCGGAAACTGCGACGACTCCTGTTGAAAGCTCGTTTGACCCGTCCAATCGCAATTTTTCCTTGGACGAACCGGTAACCGTTTATCAAGCTTCTTCTATGATCTTACCTTGACTTAAAGTTAGCGGATCTTGTCGATCATCAAATTATAACGCCCTGGGGAGCGCTGATTCTCAGGGCTTTTTTGATGAAACGGATTTGTGACAAAATCCCGGTCCGCATCATAGGATATTCCATAAAAACAGTGGGAGGCCCCGTCGTATGAGTTTCGGTAATTCGATCATTTTTCCCTTCCCGGCCGTCCAATACATCCCGTTGCCGGTCGCCACCTTGGCCCAGGGCGTGTTGGATCGTTTGAACGCCAAAACCAACGCTCCACTCATAATCGGCGCCGACGACATCCAAAAATGGCGGTTCGTATTGGAGCGGGATTTCGGTCTCAAGCTGCCGGAAGTTACCACGCGAAACTCATTCCCGTTATTGGCGTTAAACTGCCAGGTAGCGGAAGTCAAATACCGAAGTTTTTACGTGACTATGATTGGAAAAGCGCTGCCGAACCGGTATCACTTTTTCGAGATCCCCCGGCGTTATTTCTATAAGCACAAACTCTTTTTCGAGCTTTATGATCAAACCACGGCTCAAAGAATTGCCCGTTACTCGTTGTTTAATTAAACCGCCTCAGTTTGAAGCGTTTAACACATCCCGGTATGCTTGAAACGTTTTCAAGGCGGCTTTTTCCCAAGTATATTCCGCGGCGATTATTTGGCGCAACCGATCGCTGCGGGGAGCGTTCCAAGCCGCTTTAATCGCCCGGCATACGCTGTCGATATCTCCGGGATCGCAATAAAAGGCATGCTCGCCAAAGTATTCCCCGGCGCTGCCCCGATCGGAGGAAACAATATTACAACCGGCCAAAGCAGCCTCTAAAGACGCCAAACCGGGAGTGTCATACCAGCTTACCAAGGCGTGAACCCTCGCGGCCGCATAGGCCGACGCCAATTCCGACGGGGTTAAGGCGTCGAGGAAGGTAATTTTATGGCCGGCGGCTTCCCGCCGACACTGGCGATAGTAAATACCGTCATTGACCGGACCGATCAACACTAAGGGCAATTTCAGCGTCGCGGCGGCGCGGATCAACATCAATTGATTCTTACGCCGACAGATCCTGCCCACCGATAACAAAAAATCCTTGGTCCGGCAACGACTTAAAAAACGATCGGGTTTGGCTTCCGCAAACAACGGATCAGCGGCGTTCGGAATAATCCTCGCCTGAAATTTTTCGCCGAAATCGCGTTCGATTATCGCCAATTCCATTGCCGAATTCGGTAATATCAGCGCCGCTTCCTTTAATAATTCCCGGCGAAGCGGCATAGTGCGTTGCCACCATATCCCGAAAGTTCCGCTTTGACCGCTAACGGTCAAAAACTCCGTCGGGTCCCAATAAATGGTCGATAACAGGAATTTTTTTCCATGTTTTCTAACGTTCAAAAATTGACGGTAAGTCTCTTCCACCGGCATCAGATTGAATAAATGGATCAAATCGTAGGAGTCAAGATTGAGAGTATCTTCGGAACTTATTTCGGTTTGAACCCCCAACCTGCTCAGATACTCTTTGGTTTTAAAAAGTTGAATGCTGTCCCCGGCAATGGATTTCCAACAATTACTCCGGTTTTGCAATAAAACTTTCAAGCTCTTCACCCCTTTTCTCCGCTCCGGCTCGCCGCATAAGGATGATATGAGTGAACCGTGCTCGTGCTCAGCGAAGCGGTGCTCGTAATCGTAATCGTCTTTTCTATACTAGAATCGTTCAAATTTAAAGGTTATTCTCTAAGCAGTGACCACCCCGGGGCACCGGAACGCGTTAAAAGATGAAAACAGGGAAAGCGAGCAATCTCCGTCGTGAGTCGCCATTGGCTTCGAAGCATCGCGGAGCCCGGTGAGGCCGGGCTTTGGAATGCTTTTCATACTTAGCCGTGGGTTTTAACCCGCGGCGGACAGAATCAGCTGAAATTTACCTCGTTATTCTCTAAATAGTCCCTCACCAATTCCTTGCTAAACGCCGAACTCGATCTCCACCTCATAACGGACCGCGCCTCGCTTCCAAGGCCAAGGCTTCAGTGGAAAATAGCCGAAACGGCGCAGTCTGGGGACTAACCCCCCTTCGATCTCCGAGGTTTTAAGCGGCTGTTCCAAAAAGCGCCAAAACGGAAAATCAACCGTTTCCCGCCTCAGATATCCCTCTTCGTCCCAATACTCGATTTCCCCGCCGATCCTTCCCTCCACCAAGACCGCGTTTAAAGCCTCACGCCAACTAAATCCGGTGATCAGCGCCCGGGAGGAGGCTATTTCGCGTGGATTCCCAAACTCCAGCGGAATTTCGCCTTCAATAATAATTTCCGGCGTCGGCCGCGGCGTTACGGTTGGTGACCGGTCCGAAACAGCCGCGTTATCAAGGGCGGCAACCGCGACGTTTACATTTCGCTTGTGGAACAACGCCGCCTTAAAACTCCATAAATATTGATACCGTAGTTGATTGCCTTGGGTCTTAACGGATTCATACTCCAGTCGCGGAGTCAATTCGATTTCCGTTTCTTCTTGCCCATTAACATCTTTCCAATAAAAGTTCTGTTGGAAAAAAAGCCGGAAAAGTTCTTCGCGATATAGACCCTTCCGATCAAGATAAGCTACGGAAACTTCGGAGACGCCGCTTAGATTAAGCCAACCATCCTTCAGCCGCTGATTGATTCCCTTAATTTGATTGGTAATCTTGATCAGTTTACGGTGAGGGCGGCTTAAATTAAGGAAAGCTTCACTTAAAAAGGAAAAATTTTTTTCAGCCGCCGGCGCCAGCGCGAGGATTTCGGCGGCGGCATTTTCTTGAACCAAGGAAAGCAGCGTCGCTTGATATACTTTTACCGTCAGGCCCAAGGTCGTCTTGAGTAAAAAAAAGGGGGGTTCAAACATTATCTTTGCTGCGGTCAATTCGGGCGACAAATCCAAAACCAAACTCGCGTCCGCGCTAAAATCAGCGAAAAAATCGGCCACCAGTTCTTCGGCTTCAAAGGAAAAGACCCGGTATTTCTCCATTCCCGACGGGTCCGGAATAAACAGTTCGAATTCAATAACCGCGCTGATTAACAATCCGGAATTAACCCGCTTCCAAACGAGTTTTTTGAGTTTCGGCTCCGCCTCGGATGGCCCGTTTACCAACCCCTCCACTCGGAAAATCTTAGGAAAACGAAAAAAAGCTTGCTTGACCAATGAATCGGCCTTAATGACCGTCGCGGGCGCGGCGGAGGTTTCAGTTGCCCGCAAAATGGACAGCTCTTTGCGGATTATTAATTTCCAATCATAGTCTAATTTTAATTCCATCAGCCACCCTTGTCCGCCGGTAGGCGGCAACCAATCCACTCCCATAACCCCGCCGTTGACAACTAACTCCCCCCCTCCTTCCTTGGGCGCCTCTTCGCATAAAATGCTGAACTCGAAATTGACTTCCTGTTCTTTTAAAATGTTATGAAAGTTACGATAAACTACCACCCCGGCGATCCTCCCGCCGACCACCGGCGACCGGTCCCGGTTAAAACTAACCACTCCGTTGAATTTTTTAGGCCGCGAATCTCTTTGGAGTTTAAGAGGGAAACTTAAGACCCTTCGGCCTTTTCCCTTACCGGCCACAACCTCGGTTAAGATCGTAATCGGAACGGCATCTTGTCGGTTTTCTTCAAAGCAATTAATCAAAAGAACGAAACCTTGTTCCAGCATTGCTTGACTCTCGCCTAAGCGGCGCGGTTGAAAAATGAA
Organism: Bacillota bacterium; assembly: GCA_012735315.1. Taxonomy (GTDB): domain Bacteria; phylum Bacillota; class UBA4882; order UBA8346; family UBA8346; genus JAAYHS01. The sequence continues at coordinate 38,091 of JAAYHS010000087.1, forward strand.
ATAATCGGATTTAAGCTCCGCCGTAAAAAAAGGCAACGGTTCCGGCAGCGCCGTACCGACAACAACCTCAAATTGGAGTTTGTCCTCGGTCTTACGGCATTTCCCATCGGAGTCGAGATAGCGAACCTGGCGCTTTATAGCTCCTTTAGCCATCAAAGATTCGGCTTGGTTGCGGAATTGGATCTCTTTCAGTTCGCAGTTGATCCCCTGAATCCTTTTATTAACCAATTCCGGCCAAGCTGTTTCCACTTTGAATCTGCCGGTCAAAGTTTTAGCCATAAATTGCTCCTAAAATAGTCTCACTCATTTATATGCAAACCAAATCGAAAAAAAGAAACAGGTTGTTTTTAGTCTACAACCTGTTCGCCCGGTTTAGGACCGGCGCTATCGATTGCCCGTGAAAGGTTTGGCGGTTGAGTGATTCGTGGCCTCGCTGTTTAGAAATAATAAGGACCATACGGAGCGACTATTACTACCGATAATTGTTGGGTTTCGGTAACTTTGATAAAGAACTCGATCACTACTTTCTGCCTTAAGGTGGTGCTGTTCTCCAATTCAAAGAGGATGGTTTCGATGCGGGAGTCGATCCGCACGTTCATGCCCGGCGTGGCCCCCGGGATATCCACGAATGTGCTGAACGGAATATCCTCGGCCTGATGATGTTCGAGATTGTCTTCGGCGATGAAAAAGATTTGTTTATGAAGAATTCCTTGAATAATGACTTTGTCTTCGATAACCTCGGTGGTCAGATCGCGAATCGAGGCGATAATCTCCCGGATTTTAACGGTGTGAAGCGGCAAGGTAAAGACGTTTTCCACCAAAATTTGCTTGGTATTCTCCCCGGTGACCGTTTCCAGCTTTAACAAGGCGCCCGGCCCCAGTTGAACATTGACTTGAATGCTTTCAGTCACTTTGGCGAAGAATTCCACGACCACTTTTTGGAGTAAATGTCTCGGTTCCCGCAAATCAAAATGGACGAATTCAACGGTTGAATTTACGACCACATCCATCCCGGGCGAGGCTCCGGGAATATCGACAAAAGTGGAAAATTCGATGTCTTCTCCCTGATGATATTCGATGTTGTTAGCGCCCACATAAAAGATTTGTTTATGAATAACACCCTGGATGATAACTTTATCCTCAATTACATGAGTGGTAATGTCTTTGACTTTCACCGTAATGTCATCAATCTTAAGCGCCGGCGTCTCTAAGGTGATAAAGTTTTCGAACAATTCCTGCCTGGTGTTTTCGCCCACTACCTGATCGACCCTTACCAATGGACCGTCACCGGTAACCAAGTTCAATTGTCTAGTCTCGGTGACCTTTACGAAAAATTCGATCACCACTTTTTGATGAACTATGGTCGGTGTCAGCAAATTAAAGATTACCGTCTCAATCACCGGGCTTACTTGCACGTTCATTCCGGGTTCCGCTCCCGGAACGTCGACAAAGGTGCTGAATGGAATATCTTCAGCTTGATGATGGACGATATTGTCCTCTCCCACAAAAAAGATTTGCTTGTGGAGTACCCCTTGGATGACCACTTTATCGGCAATCACATCGGTGGTTAAATCGCGTATGGTAGCGGTAATGTTCCGGACTTTAATAGCCGCGATGGCCAGCGTCACATTTCTCTCTACCAGTAATTGTTTGGTGTTTTCTCCAATAACCACTTCCGCGCGAATCAAAGGGTCCATACATTTCCCTCCTTATAGTATATTTTTAAATGTCTGGGACGACCAATATCCCGGCAACACCTCGCTTCTTTTCGGATACGGATTGAACACCTAGGCCGTAAAGAGGACTTTAGATATCTGATTTGGTTTTCTGTCCTTCAACCTCATTTTGCCGCTCAGCGCCGGCCGGTCCCGGATCTCTTCGCGGTTGCCGGTCATGGAACTTAAAAAACCAAATCATCAGAGTGACTATTATCAGCAGATAGATTACAACGCCTAGATAAAACGTTAGTCCCACTGGATTAACCTCCAAAACACACTGGTGTCACCCTCCGGATTTTAGCTATTATAATATATGTGCTTTTGACTTTATGTGCGCATGTTACGGATTTATTTTAAAAACCGTTCCGTGTTCCGCGTTCATTGTTCCGCGTATTTTTACCGCTTTGTCAGCGAAGCGACTTGGCATCGACTCGTTCTTGGACCATTTCCGCTTTCTACTCCCCATTCCATCGTTATGCAAAACCGACAAACATGTAACCCGAACCCAAAACCCGAAACTTAAAACGCGTAAATCATAGACCGGAACTCGGAACGCGGAACCCGGAACGCGGAACGCGGAACGGGGAACTCGGAACGCGGAACGTGTAAAAAACGCTATCACTATCGCCACCTAGCCGACATAAAATACAACATACTAAGCGGAAGGCCCGAGGAGGATCGGCGTTGGAGTATTTGGCGGATTTGATCATCGTCAGTTTCAATACCCGGAAATATCTAAACGAATGCCTGCAGAGCATTAAGGAACAGACCCCGTTGAACCGCGAAATCCGGGTCCTGGTCGTCGACAATTGTAGTGTTGACGGCAGTGTTGAAATGATTAAAGCCAACCGGTGGGTCCAAGGGATTTATAATCAAAAAAACCGCGGCTATGGCGCGGCCTGCAATCAGGGAATCCGCAGCGGCAACGGTAAATACATTTTTTTGTTGAACAGCGATACCAGAGTAACCTCAGGCTGGCTGCAGCCTTTGATTAAAACCTTGGAATCCACGGAGGTCGCGGTGGTCGGTCCGCGATTGGTCAACCCCGAGGGTTACTTGGTAGGGGTGGGAGTGGTCGGCGCCAACTCCAAACCGGTCCTGCGCGGTTGGGGAGAACCTGACGAACCGGATCGATATTCCGAATATTGCGAATGCTTGAGCGTCGGAGGAGCTTGTATGGGGATCAAACGGGAGCTCTTGCCGGAATTGGGTTATTTTGACGAACATTATTTTCACTATTTCGAAGAGACCGATTACTGTTACAACGCGCGTTACCATGGTTATAAAGTGATCTATTGCCCCGCCAGTAAAGTGATCCACCGGGTCTACGGCAGTTGTCAAAATATGCGAATTTTGAACGATTACTTTAGCAAGAGCCGGGAATATTTTCAAAAAAAGTGGAAGGAGTTTTTAAACGATGAAACCGTCTACGGCCGGACTTTTGTTGGCGATGTTGCCGGTTCGGAATGAAGCCCGGCGCTACCTTGAACCGGTCTTAAACCGTTTGGCCAAACATGTCGACGGGATTGTAATCCTTGATGACGCCTCCACCGATGAAACGCCGGATATCTGCCGGAGCAACCCCCGGGTGATCGAGTATCGCCGCTTGCCGGAACCGCTTTTCAAAACTGATGAAGCCGAGCTGCGCCGAATTTTGTGGGATATGACCGTCCGGCATAATCCGGCTTGGATCTGCGCCCTTGACGCCGATGAAGTTTTCGAATCCGGCATCGGCGCCGAACTGCCGCGGCTAACCGGACAAGACCGGTATGACCTGATTTATTTCCCGGTCTATCATTTTTGGGGAAGTTTGAGTTATTACCGGGTGGACGGATTATGGGACCCGGTTCTCATGAAAACGCCTTGTCTGTGCCGTTACCGCAAAAATAACAACTATCATTGGCCCGATCGCAAACTTCATTGCGGCCGTTTTCCTTTAGAATGTTATCGATCCCCCGGCCTGGTTTCCAAAATCCGCCTCTTACATCTCGGCTATGTCAATCAAGCTGAGCGCCAAGCAAAACTCCAACGTTATCTGGCTTTGGATCCGGAAGGGAAATATTGCCCGATTACGCATTACCGCTCAATTATGGCCGTACCGCAACTCAAACCGTGGACCGGTGAAAGGATGACCGAATTTTCATGAAAACCAGCATCATTATCGTCAATTATAATTCACAACCGGCCTTGGCTGCTTGTTTAAAATCCTTGCATGACAATACCGCCGGGCCAATAGAAATTATCGTCGTCGACAATCATTCCAACGACGGATCAATCGGTTATTTGCAAAAAATCAAAAATCCCGCGCTGCGGGCAATCTATAACGAGTCCAATTTGGGATTTACGAAAGCGTGCAATCAGGGAATCAAGATCGCTCAAGGCGATCTATTGGTAACCATGAACCCCGATGTTTTGGTCCCGCGGGGCTGGCGGGAGCGGATGGCCTGGCATCTTCGGAACAATCCTCAAACGCTGATCGTGGGACCGAAAGGAATCGGGATCGGCGGACGCCAATCACCGGGAATGCTTTGTTATCCAAGCAACCCGGCGGCGGCGGCCCGCAAGTTCGCCGCAATCTATCACCGGAAATCGGAGCCGGTTAAATTATTAATCGGTTGTCTGATCATGTTTGACCGGCGGATGATTGAAAAAATCGGAGGTTTCGACGAAGGGATGCCGCTCGGGGCCGATGATTTCGACCTCTCGCTCCGGGTCCGTAAAGCCGGTTATCAACTCCGGGTCGCTTGCGACGTCTTGGTGCATCATTTGGTCCACTTCTCGTTCAATCGCAGTAATCCCGATGAAACCAAGCGACTGGAAGAAGTAAGCTACCATCGTTTTTACGATAAATGGAGCGCCGAATTGGACCGCTACGGCTGGAAAGGTTTGTTCGAAGATCCGGCTCCAATATTCCCCGGCGACCCTCTTTAAGGCCGCCACTGGGAGCGAAATTCCCTTCCGTGGCCGGCGACGGCTTGACTTTTAGGCCATGACCCGCTGTTGCTTACCTCATAAAAAACGGTCCGGTGTGTGAAGCGTGAGTTGGGAATGATCCTTCCGACATTACCCGGTTTTAAACTGCGAATTTGCCTAAAAATCTCTCTCAAGCGGCTCTTGTAGGTATGATCCCGGTAAGCCCGTTTTTGCGCTTCGAACCCAATCCGTTCTCTTAGTTCGGATTCCCCAAGATAGAATTGGATTTTTTGGGCCAAATCATCCGGGTCGGAAAAAGCGACAATCTCCTGCTGATCTTGAAAACAATCCCAAAGATCGGGGCGGGAACGATCTACCAGTTGAAAACCGCCGCACCCGGCAATAGCAAAGGTTCGATCATTGGGACTGGTCGCCGCCACTCCCCGGCTGTTGCCGGAGGGCGGGTCAACCGGGTCCCGGTGAATATTCAGGTTGATCTTGGCGCCGTTATAATATTTTAAAACCTCCCGAAAATCGTTGACCACCGGAAGGACGAAATCCCGCAAACTCGGATCAAGCCGCTCCCAACGATTCCATTCCCCGATTAATTTCACATTCAACGGTTTCAGAACGGAGGCGATCGAATTCAAGATCCGGACCCGGTTGGGAAACCCCATTCCGACAAAACAGAGATCGCTGCGATAGTTGTCGGAGACATTCATTTTTTTATGAATCCTCGGATTGCAACACCACGGCAAATAAGTAACTCTGGGATGGGTGTATTCATTAACCGCCTGCCGTTCATTGGTAAACACCAGATCAAAAGAATTGACCATTATTCCCCGGTGAAAATCGATCTCATAGGGATCTTCGACCAGCCACAAAACAGTAATAATTCCCAGTGTTCTGGCATAGCGAACCTGCGTCAGGGGCGTCCGCGATCCGTGAACCACCAACAATACGTCGGGCTGAAAATCCCGGATCGTATACTGGGTCAAATTTTGGGGATGGATCTGTTTAACAATGAAATGAAAATCATTTATTAAAGAAGTATAGATGTCATAGGCGTATCGGGTATGAAAACCCAAAGCGCCCGAATCTACAAAAAGCACTCGCAAAATAGATCCTCCTCCACTTCATTTCAAAAAGCGTTTTTTATTTTTATATTGAAGATAAATTATATTTTTCGGATAAACTAAAATAATTCGCTAAACTTTAAAATTTATTAAATCACTATATCATATGTTCTAAACTTATCGATAGCCACCTATTTTAAATTCAATGTGCCTGATTCCCAATTAATTAGTTTTTGGTTGTTCAAGTTTTAATTTTTCCCTTTTCCCTTTAAACTTTTAATTATGCCTCCGGCACGACACAGGAACTTTGGCCCGACCGTAAACTGTGTTAAGAGAGTTTCCAACCCGGAAAGGATGAAACCGATGACATTTTCGGTAATTATCAATTGTTATAATACTCTTGCCTTAATCAAAAAAACATTGGAGGCCGCTCTTAGAACCACCGACAAAAACACGGAAATACTGTTAATTAACAACCATCCTCCTTACCCGGACGCCTTGCGCTTTTTAAAAAGATACCGGCATCCCCGCGTCCGGATCCTTAACCCCGGCAAAAATATCGGCTGTATGCCGGGATTCCAATACGGCGCCGGACATTCCCGGGGGCGATATATCGTTAAGTTGGACGATGATGTGATTGTCCCCAATAAAAACTGGATTCAAGCGATGTATCAAGCCTTAACCGATTTCCCCAAACTGGCTTATGTGGCGTTAAAACCGTCACCCCTCAAACCGGAGCGGCGGCGCTTAACGGTCAAACCCGGCTATACCTTGGAATTCCGCCAAGGAACAGTTTTGTTTTGGTGCATGATGATTAAAAAGAGCTTATGGCAAAGTCATTTCGTCATGAATAATCTCCCCCTTTACGGCGTCGGCGAACGTTATTATGAACGCCGCGCCAACCAACTCGGTCTCAAAAAAGCCTACCTCGCCTCTCATGTTTGTACCAGCCTCGGCCGAACCAAGGAAGCGGACCCATTATACGGGGCCTGGAAGCTCTTTTATGTAAAAATGAAGGAACGCCGGGCAACGTTTGACAAGTGGAAAAAGAACTTTACCATCGGCCCCGAGGAGGCGGAAATTATGCGCCGCTTCGGATATCCGGACGAACAAATAATTGAAATCCGCGACCTGCTTCTCAAGTTGCAAGCCGAAAATGAGAAACCGGCCGCAGTCGACGAATGATAAAGGAAGGGTTCAAATGTCGCTCAAGTCTATTCCCGATAGCCGGTTAATTCCGACGCTTAAGGTCTTAAACATGATTCACACGGCTTTAAAACTAAAAACGCCTTTCTCCTTGGTCCGGATTGGCGACGGTGAAAACATCGTCTTGGCCCAAAATGTTTTCTTAAGCCCCAAGGAGGTCTTGAATACTTATTGGGTAAAACAATCGGATACCGGACGCGGCAAAGGGGTGACCCTGCCCAATCTTAATCTGCGCAATAAGATGATTAAGGCCATCCGCCGCGCCGACCTGGTGGGAATCTGCCGCCAAAAAAACGATGAAGTAAGCGTGCCGAGCAAATATAAACGGGAGCTGACGAATAAACTCTTTGAATATTATCACTTAAAACCGTCGCAGCTATGTTATGTTTTCGTCAACCGTAAAATGGTATCGTACCGCCTGTTCTGGGAAATTATCCATCGCTATCGGACCTTGCTCATCTCCAAATGGGCGGAGGTTTATGCCGAAAAAATAACCCGCGAATATGCTTCCCTCAAACCCCGGATTGTGGGGTGCCTTGACTTTACCCATTACAAACAGATTCCCGATGTTTTGAAGCGGATTGGGAATTACCGGTTTGATCTGGCATTGATCTCCGCCGGAGTCAATTCGGTTCTCTTAGCGCCCGCAGTTGCGGAACAATACGGCAAGGTGGCGCTTGATTTCGGAAAAACCATGATGTACACGGTGCGTCCTTGTAGTAAAATAAACCCCTGGCGTCCTAAAGACGGAAGCGATGCTGAAGAATCAGGGGACGCTATTGGGGCGCCATAAGGCGGCCTCACCGGTAATTGAGCATGGTTAACGCAGAGTCCCCACAGATAGTTATAATTTTACAATATTCAAGCCCCTGACCATTTAAGCGGCAGGGGCTTTTAAATATTAACGGTTAGTTATCGGCGCTTAAGCCGGAGCATATTCTTCGATGCCTCTTCGCTGCAGGCAATATAATCAACGGCTTTGAGGAACGCCATTTTCAACACTTTTTAAGCGAGCCTATTTTACGATTATTAAGTTAATGCAGCTCCGCTTAATTTTCCTTCCCATACTTCGCGAATTTCGTCGGCGACCCGCGTCCAACCGAACATTTGCTCCGCCAACCTCCGGCCTTCGTCCCCCATTTGCTTACAGAGAAGCGGATCATCAAGTAGAACAGCGATTTTTTCGGCGAAAGATTTGGGATCCTCAGGGGTCTCAACGATCAACTTTTCAGTGGTGCGGATTACTTCCGGGTTGCCGCCGCGATTGGTAGTGATTATTGGAAGTCCGCTGGCCAACGCTTCATAGTGGACCCTGGCAAGCGGTTCTTGCCATTGAGACGGGCAAACGAAGATATCTCCCGCCCAAAACCATTGATGCACTTCTTCCGGTTTAACGAACCCGGTGGTGATGATCGGCGCCGGCGAACGCTTCGCCAACGAGCGGAGATAAGCCACATAGTCGCTGGTTTTATTCTGACCGTACCAGTTGCTGCCGACCAGGACCAGAGCGATATCGCGATGTTTTTTACCCAATTCCAAGACGGCCCGGATCAGAATATCCACCCCTTTTTTGATCGATAGACGCCCCACATATAAAATAACCTTTTTGGAGGTCAGGCGATATTTTTTGCGGAGCGCCTCCCGGATGCGAATGGATTCTTCGGAAGTGGACGGACGGAACCGGTTAAGATCGACACCGGCATAAATGGTATGGAGCTTGCTCCCGGCTTGAGGATACATTCCCTTAATCATACTGCCGATATAATCGCTGATGGTAATGATGCGCTCCACATTGTAGATGGCGAAGGCCGCTTCAGCGGGGGCTATTTTCTCCGGATTGAACATATCGTTATGCATGCTCAGGATGATCCTGGAGTTGGGAGCGGCTTCCCGGACCGCCCTCACCAAACGGGGCCGGTTGAAGATGTGGATCAGATCAAAAGACTCTTTTTTCAGGAAATTAACCGTTTCTTGACGGTATTTTTTGAAATCGCCCCCGCAGGGAACCCTATCGTACCTTATGTTCCCAACTGTTTCGCTTTTAGGAAGAGCCGGATCGGTTCGACTGAGGATCGTTAAATCGTAAGCTTCACCGAGTATGGGAGCTACTCCGGCTATATATGTTTGAATCGCTCCGCCGCGAACCGGCGGCACCGGCAGCTTTTCAGTCGCGATCATCAACGCTTTCATGATCGGCCTCCTTTCCAGTTTCTCAATTCCCTCAAAGCCGAGCCTTTACTCTCCTCCATTTTCATTAATCGTTGGATCAGTCTCGCCGTATTGGAGTTTAGAAACGCGTCCGGATCATAAATCATTTCCTTTAAGTGCTTGTAAAACTCATTGGGGAAAGCCAAATCGATCAGGAGAACTTCATAAAGGCCGGGTTCGATCGGATTGGCTTGATGATAAGCGTCGATCATTCCTTTAATCCACTTTAGATTCCACTCTCCCAAATCGTCCATGACGCCGGTAATTAATTTACGGAGGTCCCGAATGGGTAAATCATAAGCCACGCCGTCCAGGTCGATAATCCAGACTCCCCCCGGTCCCAGCTGGGCGTTGGACCAACCGTAGTCCTGATGGACCAGACCCCAATGTTTCTCGCCCCGGGCCGCTAATTTAGCGTAAGCCGATTGGCGTAAAGATGCCAAACCCGTTCGGGCCTGCTTTTCAATCCGCCCCAGCACCGACAATAAATGAGAACTGGCGGGCGCATCCCGGTAAGTTTGGGCTAAAACCCTAAACCAGTTAAACTTATTAATGATCTTTTGATAATAATCGGGCCAACGGGTTAAGCGCGAGTTTCTTTCGGCTCCGAACGGCGGCCGGTAACCCCGGGACAGTTTGTGAAACTCTCCCAACCCATAACAAAGTTTGGCGGCGCCGTCGGGATTTATTTTGGAAGCCTGAGTCAACGGTTTAATCCAAGTATTGACAATCCATAATTTACCGCCCAAATCAACGAATAACTTCCTGTTTTTAGCAGGTATCAGGGCCGGTACCCGCGCGCCCCGCCGGGATAAATAATCCTGAGCGCCGATGCTGAAAAGGCTTCTGGCGCGGCGCCGGTGCAGCAGTTTTAAACTCCGGGTCCCCTTGCTAGTTTCCAGCCGCCAAATAGCCCCGCCTTTATCGGGCTTAGTGGTGATCAGTTTCATCTCAAACACTTTCATATCGTACTCCGCCAAGGCTTGTTTGGCAAGGATTTTCACTTCCGGCGGCACGAATCCGTACTTATCCATCCATTCGTCGGGAACAACCGGTTTATTTTTGTCCAGCAAAGTATCACCCCTCTTTTGTTAGATTATTTTATGATTTTTAAGGTCTATCGGAAATGGGCGATAATCCGAACTTGTGACTTTTATTTGTAATTCTTAAAGATGCTTGAAACACAACACAATAAGCCGGATACGGCCATATACTATAGTGGACAGGGGGGATTACCGTGCTGAAACGTTTCTGCAAAGACAAAGGATTTTTAATAGCCGGTGGGTCCGGTTTCCTCGGAAGCCACTTTGTCAAAAGATTGCTTCAGTTGAAATACGTTAAAAAAGTAGTGGTTCTCGACAATTTCTGCACGGGCAGCCTGAACAATTTAGCTGAAGTAATAGGCGATCCAAGGCTGGAAGTAATCGAAACCGATATCTCCCAAACTCTCCCCAAATTAAAAGAAAAGTTCGATTTCATTTACCACTTGGCCGCTTTGGCGAATCCGTTAGATTATGAAAAAAACCCGATCGATACTTTGACCGTTAATTCCGACGGCGTAAGAAACCTGATCGAACTTGCCCGCAAAAATAAAGCCGTTTTTTACTATTTTTCAAGTTCCGAGGTATACGGGATTTATGACTGTATACCCTATCGCGGCCTCAACGAAGAAGAAACCGTCAGCCGGTTAATCCTGGGCAAGCCGCGCAGTCCTTATGCGGTGGGCAAATGTTTCGGCGAAGAATTGACCAGGCACCTCTGTGACAATTATGGAATCAAATATACCATCATTCGGCCTTTCAATGTCTACGGCCCGAATATGGACGTTAAAACCAATTACGGACGGGTGATCCCCAACTTCATCACTTGGGCCCTTAAGAAGGAGCCTCTGCAAATCAACGGCGACGGAACCCAAATCCGGACTTTTTGTTATATCGATGATTTTATCGAAGCCCTATTTTTACTGCTGAAAATAAATTTGTCCTCCGAAGTGATCAATATCGGCAGCACCCAACAGATTCGAATCCTGGACTTGGCCCGGTTAGTCAATGAAATCTTGGATAACCGGTCAAGCGGTTATCGCTTTGTGGAACGATATCAATTCGAACCGCTGATCCGGACTCCCGACTTGACCAAAATTATTAGGTTAACCAATTGGGAACCGGCAACCGAACTGAAAAAAGGACTGAAGAATACCAGCGATTGGTTGAAAACCCATTTGAAGATCGGCGAGCAATAAGCGGAATTATGTCAAGATTTCGGTGTGCTTTCCATTATCACTTGCCGCCGGTTGAGGCCATAAAATATAAAATAATGTAGAAAATTTTAAAAGGAAGTAAGCAAACTTTGAAAGAGCCGGAAGCCGCGACCAACTCCCCAAAGCCTTTATCCCGCCCGATCAACATCTTGCAGATAACCAAGTTTATTCAAGGCATCGGCGGTATGGAGACCCGCTTATTGGAGTTTTTAAAACAGCGGATTCCCGGTTTTAACTTTTTTGTCTTCGCTCTGGAACCCATTCCCGCTTTTTGGCGGCGCCAATTAGACCAATTGAAAATTCCTTACGCCTACTCTCCGCTGAAATATTCCACCGCGGAGCTGGTCCGCTTCGCGAGGGAGTATCGCATTGACCTGTCCCATCTGCATCATCCCTGGCCGGAAGCGGTATTCGAGTTGAAAAAAGCCGGCGTCCCGATCATCATCGTCCATGATCACTACGGGATTTGGGGTCCCCCGTCCAAAATCCGGAAATATCTGGAATATCGGGAATTGACCGATGGCGTGATCACCGTATCCGAGGCCGGACGAAAGCTTTTTCTAAAACGGTTGAACTTTGATCCGGCCAAAGTCGTCACCATCCATAACGGAGTTGACTTTAAAAACTTGAAGGCCGACAACCCGATCAAGCGGCCCGCCGAAGATTTGGTTGTCACTTCCATCTGCCGTCTGGAACCGGTCAAAGGAGTCGATTCTTTGATCAAAGCCGTACCGGTGGTGCGGCGAAAGATCAAAAACGTCCGGTTTTGGATAGTCGGCGGCGGCGGTCAATACCGGGCTTTAATGAAGCTGGCGCAGGACTTGGGAGTGGCGAAACTGATCAAGTTCTGGGGCGAACGCCGGGATATCGGCAATTTTTTGGCAGTCACCGACATATTTGTATTACCGTCTTTTCGGGAACCGTTTTCCGGCGCTCTGATCGAAGCCGCCTACTGGGCCAAACCGGCAATAGCCGCCAATATTGACGGTAACGCTGAAATTATCTCCCACAACGAAACGGGCCTTTTAATCAACCCGTCAATCCCGGTTAAATCGAAATATCGCAAGTTTGCTCATTTTGTAGTTAACGGAGAGACCAAACGGCTTCAAAAGCCCAAGACCATCGATCCGGTTCAACTTGGCAAAGCCGTCATCCGGTTGTTAAAAGCGCCGGAGCTCCGCCGCTTAATGGGTGAAGCGGCGCGGGGACGCGCCCTTAAACTGTTTGGTATCGAACGATATTCGGCGGACCTGATCGCCTATTACCAAACCCTCTTAAAGGCCAAAGGGATCATCCCAAGCTGATTGCGAGGAAGAATATGAGAACCATTAAGGTGTTGCATATCGCCAACATGAACACAATGGGCGGAATTCAAACCAGATTAATCGATTTGTTATCCCAACCGGTCCGGAATTTTCGGTTTGCCCTCTTTTCGCCGCGACCGTTCACCGCTTATTGGGAGGAAAAATTATCCCGTTTGAGCCTCCCCTATCGGCAAGCCGACAGCAAAAAAAAATGGGTCAAAGAGTTGACTCGCTTTGCTTTGGAATTCGGCATCGAAATCGCCCATTTCCACAAGCCTTGGCCCGACGCCAAGCGCGAATTGAAAAAAGCCGGTGTTAAAATAATTATTGAACATGATCAAGGGGCTTCCTGGTATCCGCAGCCCGATATCGCTTCCAATTTGAAAACGGTTGACGCGGTAATCTCGCTTTCCAAAGCCAGCCGGATAATAATGGAGACGCTTGGTTATGAACCGTCCAAGATTCATTTGATCTATTATGGGATTGATTTCAAACAGCTCAAAGCCACCGCTCCCGTCCCCCGGCCGCCGGGAAAAAAGATCATCACCACCGTTTGCCGTTTGGAACCGATCAAAGGCGTGGATGCTCTCTTAAAAGCCATTCCCTTGGTGTTAAAATATCGGAAAGACGTTGAATTTTGGATCGTAGGCGACGGTTCGGCCCGGAATGAATTGATCTGTTTATCCGCCAAACTCGGAATCAACGATTATGTAAAGTTCTGGCTAACCCAGACCGAGGTGGCCAATTTCTACGCCGCCACTGATCTGTTTGTCCTGGCTTCGGTCCGGGAACCATTTGGAAGTGTGCTGGTCGAAGCCGGCTATTTTCAGTTGCCGAGTATCGCCAGCAATGTCGACGGCATTCCGGAGATTATTGACCACGGCAAAACTGGCATCCTAATCGATCCCTCCGAACCTTTCAACCCTCCAAACGGCCGAATCCCTCAATGGGTCGTCGACGGCGCCACCGGCAAACTGCACAAACCATATAGCCTTAACCCGACCAAGCTTGGAAAGGCCATCTTAAAACTCTTAAACAATCCCGCCGCTTGCCGATCCATGGGCCTCGAAGCTTTTAAACGGGTCCACAAATTCTTCAATATCCGACGCTACCGGCGCGAGACTATTGACTTCTATCATAGTCTGTTGAAAGCAAAAGGCCTCTTGTAAAATCCGGTTCCGCGCCGCCGAAAATCGGAGATTCGATAACGCCGTCCCCGGGCTCAGTATTTGAACCAAGCCGGCGCCTTGTTTGATCTCAAATCATGTTCATCGATTATTTCCTCGATCGTTTTCAACCTCGCTTCAAGCCGCGACTGCTTTTTCAAATAAGCCCAGGCCAATCTGCGGTGCAAATTCAGCATCACATAGAGGTTATACAACTCCCAGAAACTGCTGGAGGGCTTTCCCCCGCAATAACCGATGATCTCGCCGATGACAAAGGGGACGCTACAGTTCTTGCTCCCCCAAGGCAGCTTGTAAAAATCATGGATGGGATCGCCCCATTTATAGCTGTTAAAATCGATGATTCCGTTGAATCGATTATTGTGAATGATGATGTTGCGCACTCCGTAATCATAGTGCAAAAACCGGTAGGGCCTGCCTTTCATCAATTCGGTGTGGGCCTCGATATAGTCCAAAACATAATTCTCTTTATAAAACTTCAGATCCAGCTTCCTAAAGGCTTTTAAGTCCGACAAGAATTGGCGGTATCTTTTGTCGAACCAATCACGGCGAGGTTTAGAGCTTTTTAATTTGTGCAGTTTTTTCAATTCCGCGCCGGCGGCGATCCCGATCTCCAATTGCTCGTTCTTTGATAAATTAGGCAGAATTGATTCGCTGGATTTTCCGGCGAGATATTCAAAAACCGTATAACAATATTTGTGGTCGGCTGTTTGGTCAAAAACGACCGGTTTTAAACACCTGACTCCCTTTTTGTGAAAATGATCAATAATATTGAACATTTTGCGATACTTACGTAACCGTCCGATCTTTGCCACTCGCAATACGAATTTTTCCTTGTTATCACTGAGGAGGAGATATTTTTCTTCGGGTGACTGGCCTTTATGTAAAGGTTGGATTTGATCAATCTTCTTCAATGCTTTGTGACGCTTAATAATCTCGGCGATTATTTCCTGGTCCATTGCCAACCCCCTCTCTTTTGAATCGGATGACGAAAGTCTCAGTCGAATGTCCAAAGTCGACTTTCAATTTTGACTTTTAACTTTTCATTTTTCACTTTTCACTTTTACCTTTTAACTTTAACTTTCGACTCCTTGGCGTTAATCATCTTCCACCCGTGGGCCACCAACCAGCGCAGGACTTTCGATTTTTCATGAAAGATGTTCTTTTGGCGGCGTAAAGCCTTTTTGGGAGCTTCATCCGGCAGTGGTTCGAAACCGTTAGCAGCGGGCACGACCGCCGGATGTTTCTTAGTCAGATCCCAAATAGCGCAACTGGCGGAAAGATCGGTGGTGAATATTTTCGGGCTTAAAACCTTAAGCGCTCCCCAAGCCCAATGGTCGGGAATGAGTTTATACAAGTCGGTTCTAAGCATCATTCCTTTATTGGGCATCACCAAATCCACTTTTTGAGGGGATTTTACTTTTTGCGAAAGGTATAAATCCCGTTTGCCATATTGCTTGAAGGGAGGTTTAAATCTGCTGCCTTGTTGGGCTACCGCCGGATAATACGGGACCCATTTGCGCAAAGCGTCCAAACCGGATTTGGTCAATAAATAATCGTCATCGATAATTAAGACATATGGTTTGGTCGTATTTAAAGCCCCGAGATGCTTGCCGATCGGTCCGATATTTTCGGGATTGACGATATTTTTTGTAGCTTCCGGGATTGGTTTCGTGCCGTTGTTCCAAACGATCACTTCGGTAATGCCCAGCTTCAACAAACGTTTGACGCACGCCCTGGCGCTTTTAGGCCGGGCGTAATTGCACAATACCGCGCAGATATCCTTAAGGGACGCTTTCGCTCTTTTTTTTCGGTCCATAACATCCTCCAATAGAGTAAGACGCTTATCCTTACTTACTACTTACTTGCTGATTATCCATTAATCGGTTTTCCCCGAATCGCCCAACAGCTTCCATCCTTTATTAACAAGCCATTTGAGCATTTTGGTCCTTTCTTGACGAAAGTTTTTTTGATTGCGCGAGGCTTTTTCGGGAGCTTCATCCGGTAGCTCTACGTAGCCGCGGCCGTTGACCGGGACTACTACCGGATGTCGGCCTGTTAAGTCAAGAATTGCGCAACTCACCGGAATATCGGTAGTGATAAATCCCTTGCTAACCGCCTTCAATGAACCCCAGACCCAGTGATCAAGGATTGGCCGGCAAAGCTCTTTTTTAAAGATTAACCCGCGGTTGGAAATGGCCACATCAACTCTTTTTGGGGCTTTTACCTTATCGGATAAATATTTGGTCCGCCGGTACCTTTTTTTAAAAGGCGAACCGAATATTAAGCCCGCTTGGGCCACCGCCGGATAACGGTCCGCGTATCTCAAAAGAGTATTCAAACCTTTTTTGGTCAGCAACACATCATCGTCAACCATTAAGATGTATGGCCGCGAAGCCTCCAAAGCAGCATAATACCTGCCCAACGCTCCGATGTTCTTTTCGGATTGGAGATTACGGGTCGCGCCGGGAATGGGCTTGGCACTGTTATTCCAGACGATGATCTCGGTCAGCCCCAAATCCTTCAATCGTTTTACCACCAACCGGGCGCTTTTGGGGCGGGCATAATTACACATAACCGCCGTAACTTGCGACAAGGCAATCGGTTCGGCTTTTCTTTTCATCGATGCTCACCCGCTTTTCTTTTTGGGTTCTTTCATTTTCAACGGCTTCCAACCGTGGTTGATCATCCACCTCAAGATTTTGGTCTTTTCCGTCCTGGCTCCTTTTTGGCGGCTGAGAGCTTTGTGGGGAGCTTCATCTTTGAGTTTTTCCATTCCATTACCATCAGAAGGAACCACTACGGGATGTTGACCCGTCAGATCGAGAATCGCACAACTTACGGCAAGGTCGGTAGCGATAAACCCCGGTCTTACCGCTTCTTTAAATTTCCAAGCCCAATGGTTGAGAATCCGCCGGCAAAGATCGGTGGAGATAAGCAGCCCGCCGTAAGGCAATACCAGATCCACTTTTCGCGGCGCTTTCACTTGATGGGATTTAATCACCTTACGGTCGAAATATCTCTTAAACGGGGGGTTAAAAATCGCGCCGCATTGAACCACGGCCGGATATTTGGCGGCCCATAATCTCAAGGCGTTCAACCCCGCCCGGGTCAGCATGTGGTCGTCGTCCACGATCAAAATGTAGGGTCTTTGAGTATGCAAACCAATGTAATACCTGCCGATTGAACCGACATTAGTCGCACTGACGATATTTCTGGTGGCGTGTTTAATCGGTTTCGCCTTGTTATTCCAGACGATGATCTCAGTAAGCCCCAAATCTTTGAGTCGCTTAACACAGGCTTTGGCGTTGTTGGGCCTGGCAAAATTACAAGTCGCCGCGCAAATCTCGCTTAAGGGAATGATTTTGCTCTTGGCGGGTTTGTTGCCCATAGTGATTCTCCTTTAATTTCATATTGAGTCCCGGACCAAGCTTGTCACTAAGCTTGATCTATATTATGATTTCAAATCGGTTAGTTCTCCGTTCCAAAAGAAGAGCTTTTTGTGACTGAATCATCTTCTCTCCCGCCAACCTAAGCTTGGCCACCAAATCCGAAGACAACCTGTGTGTAAATTATATTGCTTTACTCCACACCAAAAATGACTGACTCACATAAAATAACAATCAGGACAACAGCTCCGCCGACTTTCAGCATCTTTATCTTGTGGTTAAACCATAAAATGCTTGGGCGGAGCCAAACGGAACCGAGAAAGATTTAACAAGAAATTCAGTGGAGGGATCCTTCTTGTTCGATTACCTGGTGGTTGGAGCCGGGTTTGCCGGATGTGTGGTGGCCGAGCGCTTGGCCAGTCAATACGGGCAGCGGGTGTTAATAATCGACAAAAGAGACCACATCGGCGGAAATTGTTACGACTGCTATAATGAAGCCGGTATCTTAATCCACCGTTACGGGCCGCATACTTTCCATACCAACAACCGGAAGGTCTTCGAATATCTGCTTCTATTCACCGAATGGCGTTATTACCAGCACCGGGTCCGGGCTTATGTCGACGGCAAATTCTTACCGATCCCGATTAATCTTGACACCGTCAATCAACTGTACGGTCTGAATTTATCCAGCCGGGAATTGGCGGAATACTTCGAACGGGTCCGCGAACCCGCGCCTCAGGTGAAAACAGCGGAAGATGCGGTCGTCTCCCAGGTGGGCCGGGACTTATTTGAAAAATTCTTTAAAGGCCTTACCTTGAAACACTGGGGGATGGAAGCCTCTCAACTGGACGCTTCGGTAACCCGGCGGATTCCGGTGCGAACCTCCCGTGACGACCGCTATTTTTCCGACCGCTATCAAGGCGTACCCAAACACGGCTATACGGCTCTCTTCACCCGGATGCTGCGGCAACCCCAAATCTCCGTTTTACTAAATACCGACTACCGCACAATCCTCCCTGAAATTAAATTCAAACGGATCGTCTTTACCGGCCCCATCGACGAGTATTTTGATTATCGCTACGGACCGCTGCCCTACCGTTCGGTCCACTTTGAATACGAAACGCTCCCTACCGCCGGACTGCCGGAGGGAACTTACCAACCGACCGGTACGGTAACTTATCCCAATGATTATGACTTTACCCGGGTGGCCGAATTTAAACACTTTACCGGCCAAACTCATCCGCTGACAACCATCGTCCGGCAGTACCCGCGAGACAGCGGGGAACCCTATTACCCGATCCCGTGCGAAGAGAGCAAAGCCCTCTATCAAAAATACGCCGCCCTGGCCGCGAAAGAAAAAAATGTTTGGTTTATCGGACGGTTGGCCAATTACCGGTATTACAACATGGACCAAGTGGTTGAAAAGGCTTTGGAATTGGTGGAAAAGGAGCTGGCTCTTTAATGACCCATCGCCCCTACACAGGGGTAACTACCGTTCATAGGAGCTTAAAATCGTAATCCCCCATACTCTATTTTTCTAGCCTAATCTTTCATGTTAACTAATCACTTAGGAGCATGGTGGTTCTCTAAGTCCTAGGATGGGACAAAGTCGCGGAGGACATGGATGTCCGAGAGCGACCAATTAAGGGATAAAAGGTCGGGTTTAATTTCGTAACCTATTCAAATACACTATAGTATAGACTATAGTTAACGTTCTCAAAGACTATAGTAGACGACGACAAACACTATAGTACACATTCGCAAACACTATAGTCGACGTTGGCAAAGACTATAGTCGATTTTTAATTTAACCCTCTTAATAACTGGTCGAGTAGATAGAGCCTTCACAGGCTCAACCCCTCACAGAACCGTGCTTGCGCAATTAACGCACACGGCTCTTCATTACAACATTTACTATTAGCAAGGTTTACGTTCATAGATATTTACATAG
>JAAYHS010000088.1 GCA_012735315.1 Bacillota bacterium
AATCCGTTTAATCCTGACTAATCCTGGTTCTGACCGGAAGCTTCCTGAACCACCTGATTAAACATTCTTTTAAACTCCAAACTCTTCGTTCCGAAATTAAACAATAAACCCACTTCCAAATTATAAGCTTCTAAATAATTCCGCGCCTGGGCATAATGGACGTCCTCAAGTTGAAGCAAGGCTTTTAACTCGACTATGACGCAGCCTTCCACTAAAAAATCAACCCGGCGCTTTCCGATCTCCTGACCCCGGTAATAAATTGCCATTTCGTGTTCGCGTTCAAACTAATATTTATCCTTCCTATATTTCCTTTTTATAACTTTCTTCTTTAGCAGCAATAATACATTAATCTGGTCTATTAGTGAAACTTATTATAAAATGATTTTAATAACGAAGATATCGAAAAAACATACCAATCGCCAATCCCTGTTAAGGAGCCAAAACCATGGACATCAACTTCGAACTCTACAAAATCTTCTACTACACCGTCACCACCGGCGGCTTTTCCAACGCCGCAGCAAAACTTTATATTACCCAATCCGCAGTTAGCCAAGCCATCAAAAGCCTTGAAACCAAACTGGGCGTCACCCTTTTCTTCCGCAAGACCCGCAACCTCAAACTGACTCCCGAAGGGGAAATGCTCTTCACCCATATTGAACAGGCCTATAATTTCATCAAAACCGGCGAACGGAAACTGACCGAAATCCAAAATCTCGATTCCGGCGAGATCCGGATCGGGGCCAGCGATACGGTATGTAAATACTTCCTCCTGCCCTATCTCGAAAAATTCCACCGGCTCCACCCGAAAGTCAAGATTCAATTTCTTAACCGGACCTCTCCCAAGATCCTCGAGAACTTGAAAAACGGAGCGATCGATTTTGGGGTCATCACCCTGCCTATCAACGACAAAAGCATAATCATCCGGGAAATAGCCGTAGTCACCGACATTTTCGTCGCGGCCCC
Organism: Bacillota bacterium; assembly: GCA_012735315.1. Lineage (GTDB taxonomy): Bacteria > Bacillota > UBA4882 > UBA8346 > UBA8346 > JAAYHS01. Next base: position 964 of record JAAYHS010000088.1, read on the forward strand.
CAAATACGCCGCGCTAAAGGACCGCCGGGTCAAACTGGCGGAGTTGTCCGACTATCCCCTCTTATTGCTGGAAAAAGCCAGCGCCACCCGGCGCAATTTCGACGCTTTTTTACAGCGAAACCAAATCGCTCTGGTCCCGGAAATAGAGCTTGAAAGCGTGGATCTACTGGTGGAATTCGCCCGGATCGGCCTGGGGGTCGCCCATGTGCTTCGGGAAAGCGCCGCGGCTCCGCTGGAACGGGGGGAATTATTCGAGGTCCAAGTGGAAGAAAAACTGCCCCAACGCCGGCTGGGGCTGGCCACCATGGCCCAAGTGCCGCTGTCGAAAGCGGCGGAAGTGTTTGTGGAAATGCTGTCGTAATCGGGGATGAAAATTAGTTTTCACTCTGTGTCTCTGCGTCTCCGTGGCTAATTTATTTATTGGCCACAGAGACATGGAGAAATCATTTTCTAAGTAATCATTTACCTTTTCCCTTTCTTTACCAACCGGATCTCCAGCTGATACTCATCCTTCTCCGATTCGGGGGTTATCAATCCAAGCCGGTAGGTATTATCCTTCTTGGCCGACCAGGAATCGGTCAAACGGACCTCCTCGCCGAAGCGGTAATATTTATTCGTATAATCGCTCCAAACCATGTCTTCCTCGGAAAATCGGCCGTCCAGATTCCAGTCGAGCACAAAAAAGACGATCGTTCGATCCCCGATGATCCGTTTGCCGCTTAAACATTGACGAAAACCGATATTCATCCGGGCGGAGCCGTCCACCTTCAACTCCTCATACTGGTAGTCGCCGTTATCTTCGATAAATTCGCCCGCTTGATTCACGGCTCTGACCGCCTCGGACTCGATTTGATAAACAACTTCAATGATACAGTCGCGCTGGGTGGTTGGTTCCCGAAAATATTGCACGAATTCGCCTTTGCGTTCCAGATTTCTTTTTTTCAGCCCGGACTTAGGATCAGCGATTAAACTGGACCAATCATCGCCGCTCTCGCTATCTTTGGCGATTACCGTTTCTACCTTAGCCTTTCCGACGAAATCATAAACCAAAACCTGATAATCGCCAAAAACCGTAAACCGGTCGGTTTTCAGCAATAAATCCAAGAAGTCATGGCCGGTAGATAAACGATCCGTCTTAAACTTGGCCACGATTATGTATTCGCTTTTCCCAACGGTAATTGCCTTTTGAAGCTCCAGATCCCCCTGATAATCCCCTAAACGATCTTCAGGATCGACCTTAACCGGCCTGATCTTGGAGGAAGCGATATTCCGGTAGGCCCAACCGTCGGAACCGGGTTTCAATTCAATCCGGCCCGAGAAATCATAGATCCCCAATTCATCGGTACAACCGGAAAGCATGATTATTAAAAACATCCAAAGAATTACGGTTTTTTTAAACTTCATAAATATCCCCACTATCCATCTTAACTCTGTGTCTCTGCGTCTCCGCGGCTAATATATTTATTGGCCACGGAGACACGGAGGCACAGAGAAATCATTTTCTAACTAGTCTCTATTCGACGTTATCCTAAAAAATTCCTACACCCGGAAGCCGCCGCTGAAACATCATTGTTACCTAATAACCCTAAAAGTTAGGCCGTTTATTCCCGATAAGAATAACGAAATAATAAATTTTACTTTTAGAGCAGGTATTTTGGAAATAAAAGCCCAACAGATACAATTTCCCGCTTTCAATCGGGAATTATAATGGTACTTTTTTAGAAAGAGGTGATTCCATGTCTAGAAAAATCGGCGTCTTAACCGGCGGCGGCGATTGTCCGGGCTTGAACGCTGTTTTACGGGCGATAGTCAAAACGGCGGTCGGACGATATGGTTGGGAAATAATCGGTTTTCGCGACGGTTATCGGGGATTGGTTTTAAATGATTATCTCAAATTAAAGCGTTCCAATGTATCGGGAATTCTGGTCCGCGGCGGAACCATCCTTGGTTCTTCCAACCGCGACAATCCGTTCCACTTTAAAGTCGAAGAAAACGGGGAAGTCAAATATGTCGATATGTCGGACCAAGTGATCAATAACATCGCAGAGTTGGGTATCGAATGCATGGTAATCATCGGCGGCGACGGCACCCTGGCCAGCGCCAGGGACTTTGCGAAAAAGGGAATGAAAGTAATCGGAGTCCCCAAAACCATCGACAACGATCTCTATGCCACCGATACCACTTTCGGCTTTATGACCGCGGTCAACACCGCTACCGATGCCATTGATAAATTACATACCACGGCCGAATCCCATCACCGGATAATGATTTTGGAGGTAATGGGCAGGTACGCGGGATGGATCGCCTTGGAATCAGGGATCGCCGGCGGCGCCGATGTGATCTTGATCCCCGAGATTCCTTTCCAAATTAAAAAAGTCGCCCAAAAGATTAATGATCGTAAAAACGCCGGGAAAAGCTTCAGTATTATCGTAGTGGCCGAGGGCGCCAAACCGTTGGGAGGCGAAATGGTGGTAAAGAAAACCGTGGCGGACAGCCCCGATCCCATCCGGCTCGGCGGCATCGGCAACTATGTGGCCGAACAACTTAGTTGCTTAACTTGTCTTGAAACCAGAGTTACCGTGTTGGGTCATGTTCAGCGCGGCGGTTCCCCTTCCCCCTTTGACCGGATCCTCGCCACCCGTTACGGGGTAGCCGCGGTGGAATTGATCCGGGAAGAAAAATACGGAATGATGGTCAGTCTTCAAGGCGATCGAATCACAGCGGTCACTATCGAAGAAGCGGTCCATAAATTAAAAAACGTGCCCGTCGACGGAGAGTTGGTCCGGGTCGCCAAAAGTATTGGAATTGAATTTGGGGACTAAAGCGGGTCGCTGAAACGAAAGGAGTTAAAATTTGGAGAAATTATGCTACACCTTAATTGCCGCGGCAGCCGGTGGAATTTTGGGCTATCAGACTTCCAGCCGGAGCTTTGATAGGGTCCATGATTGGAGTCGGAATTTATAACATTTCTACCAACCAAGCCTATATGCCCCATTATTTCAGAATTGGGGCTCAAATTGTCGCCGGAGCGATGATCGGTCTCCGCATAAACCGGGAGACCATTCACGGGTTCAAAGAATTGATCGGACCGGCCCTGATTATAATTGTCGCCGTATTAGCCGTCTGTATTATCGCCGGATTGTTGATGCACAAATTTACCGGACTTGATTTGACCACCGCCTTATTTGCCAGCGCTCCGGGGGGAATGACCGAAATGAGTTTAGCGGCGGATTCGTTAGGAGGCAACACTCCCCAAGTCGCCTTATTACAATTAGTCCGATTGCTATCGACGCTGATAATCCTGCCATTTGTTGCTAAGCTGATTATCGGGGTAGGGAAATAGATTTAGGAACTATCAACACACCCCGGCTATTCCTTTAACGACTTCGTATAAGATCCTGATTCCTTGGTGAAGATTGGTCAGCGAGATTCGTTCATCGATTCCATGCATCCGCTGAAGTTCGGTCTCGGAAAGAATGACCGGGAAAAAGCCGTAAGCGGTTATGCCCCGTTTCCGGAAATGCCTTGAATCGGTGGCTCCCGGCGACAGATAGGGAACGGTAAGCGCTTTCGGATTAACTGTTTGCGCCGAGTTTCGAATTATCGCGAATAATTCGGTATTGATCGGGGACTCGGTCGGCTCCGCTTCTTGCAGGATCTCCCATTCCACTGAAGCATCGTTAATCAAGGATTTCAATTTTCCTAAAAAACCTTCCGGGGTCTCTCCCGGCGTCAACCGGCAGTCGAGGGTCGCCTCGCACGCTTCCGGGAGTACGTTGGTTTTTTCACCCGCCCGAATAATCGTCGGTGAAATCGTATTATAAAGCATGGCCTGCACCGAACGTTCGTTTTTGAAATGGCGCGCCGCAAATAAACGCAGACTATAATCCAAATTCGCCGAGTCCGGTGAAATCCTTACTCCTTTGGCTTGCGCCATTCCCGACAAAAACCCCCGGGCCGTCTCCGATAGCGACACGGCCGGCTTATAACGGCCAATCCTGCTTAAAAGCTTCGCCATCCTTATGATCGCATTATCCGAAGACGGCATTGAAGCATGACCGGGAATGCCCCGTACTTTCATCTTCACCCATAAAACGCCCTTCTCCCCGTTTTGACAGGCATAAACCGGAACTCCTCCTTCCAGCTTGCCTTCTCCGCCTTCGTTGATCACATATTCCGCATCCAATAAACCGGGAACATCCTGTTTCAGCAGCCATTCCAAACCCTGTTCGGAACCGGCTTCTTCATCGGCGGTCGCCGCCAGGATAATTTCCCGGCCGGGGGTTTGTCCGGATCGTTTCAACAGCAACAAGGCCATAGTCTCCATCGCCAGCATACCCTTCATATCGATGGCCCCCCGCCCCCAAATATAACCGTCGTCAATTTCAGCGCCGAAGGGGTCGTGACTCCATTGCGCCGGGTTGGCGGCAACCACATCCAAGTGGGCCATTAACACCAAAGGCCGCGCTTGTCCGCTTCCGGGAATCCTCGCCACCAAATTACCCCGTCCCGGCATCGCTTCGTAAATAGTCGAATCGATCCCTTCGCGTTCAAATACCGCTTGCAGGTACTTGGCGGCTTCCAACTCATTACCCGGCGGATTGGTGGTATTGATTTTAATCAAATCGATCAACAACTGCCGGACCTCTTGATTGACTTGTTCCCAATTAATCATCGATAATTCCCCCATGGCAATTTCTGCAGGTCGAGGGCGATTTGATAAATCGCCCCTACACTGTCTCCCGACTACTAACAACTGACTACTTACCACTGATTACTGATCACTGATTACTGACTACTGATTACTGACCACTGATCACTGATTACTACCCAAATATATTTCCACGATTTAAATATTTTACCTTTAATAATACTCCTTTATTTCCGAATTTTTGCGTGGGGAGACAAT
>JAAYHS010000089.1 GCA_012735315.1 Bacillota bacterium
TAGCGAGGAGGTTTTTCGGCGATGAAAAAAATTATTTGGATGATAACCCTGATAGCGATTATCGGAATTAGCAGTATCGGACTGGCGGCCAATTCGCATACCGTGACCGTGACTATTAACTCTTTCGCGCGGGTTTCGGTCACCGGTTCGGCTTCGGTTACGATTTACGAAAACGATTTTGTCGAGGGTTACGCGACTAAAGATTTAAACAGCACGGTTCAAATAACGGTTGTTACCAACAGCGGCAGCGGTTGTGTGATTTCGGCCTCCGCTTCCAACGACTTTTCAAGCGCTTTCCCGGTGAGTATGCTTAAGGCCAGAGTTGATGCCGGCGGAGCTACATATGTGCCGTTAGCCACCAGTCCGGTTGAATTAGTCAGATTAAGCGGGAAACAAAATAATAGTTACCCGGTATTGTTTAGGCTGGAAGGTTTGCCTGAAACCCAAGAGGCGGGGAATTATTCGACGACGATTATTTATACCGCCGCCGTAAATTCTTAAGGTAAAGGATTAGACGATTTGACTGCGGTTAAGAATATCAAGGTTTTAACGATCTTATTTTTCTGCATCCTATTAGTCCCTGCCCTTGCGTTGGACCTTGGCATCAGTCCGCCCGATATTAATCTGAAACTTGACCGCGGCGCTCAACACGAGGGAGAATTTTATCTGTTCGGGTCCGATAAGGAAGCGATTCAAGTCAAGGTTTACTTGATGGATTGGTCTTTATCCACTTCCGGTAATTATCAATTTTTGCCCATGGGGACCGTTAAACGTTCGGCCGCCTCATGGATTTCTTTTTTTCCGAGTACTTTCAATCTCCCGCCCAAACGCGGCCAAAAGATCACCTATACCATTAAAGTCCCCAATGATGCCTCCGGCAGTTATTGGGCGGCGATAATGGCGGAAACAAATCCGACTTCCAGCGTCGCGCCCGGTCAGTTTCAAGTGATGATGGCCGGAAGAGTGGCTTATATTATCAGGATCGATATTAACGGTTCGCCAAAAGGCGTCGCTAAGCTTGAGAGACTCAAAATGAATTGGAACCAGGAACAAGGCAAGTTGGAGGCTTCACTGCGGCTGAAAAACAACGGCGCCTCAATGTTGAGGTTTAAAGGACGTTTGGAACTAAAAGACAACCAGGGTAAAACGGTTGGAACGATCCCGTTTCGCGAGGGATATCTTTTACCCGATTACACCAGGGAGTTTGAATTAGCGGATCATGACTTAAAGTTGGGACCCGGATTTTATATCGGGTTGGCCGTTGTCGATGTTGGAGAACGCAGTTTAACGGCGATCCAGTCGACATTGGAAATTAAGCGCTGAAGTTGGAATATTTCGTTGTAAAAATTATAAGATAATGATATAATAAGTGTAGACTATACAACTTTATTCGATAAAGGCAAATTCGGCGAAAGCCGAAGACGCAAAGCCGAGGATCTAAGGCGAAAGCTATGATGGCCGGGCTGCCGAAAATAGGTTGTTTTTATTTTTGGTAGCCCCCGCGCAAAGGTGTGTGAGGGGTTATGTTATTTAAAAAGAGAATCAGTTGGATAGTTGTTCTGATTATTTTACTGAGTTGCAATTCGGTGGTCTGGGGCAGATCATCCCATGAAGTGGCGATTAAAATCGCGGAAATATGCAGATATCATTTGGAGAGTAGCCGGGTAACCGTTAACGGCGACGAGGTGATTCATACTATTGAAGTGTCTGTTTTGAATAATAGCGATCGGGTGTGGCGGTTACTGGCGATTCAGTATGGGAATAGCGCCGGATTGGAATGGTCCAGGGACAAACAGGTCTGGCATAGGTTTGACCCCCAAACCGGAACGGCGCCGGTTTTATCGGGGACGAGGTCAAATTGGCTCCGGTACCGTTTTTTTGTCAAAGTAAACCGGTCGGCCGGCAATGCGGCCAATCTCGGTTATCAAATGTTATTCGGCGAGTAAAGTAAACACAGTTTTCCTCCTTTAAAATACCCTCTTCCAATCCCTCTTTTTTAGAGGGTATTTTATTATTAGCGGATGATCACCAATATTACTTCTCCCGTATGGGTTTTTCCTTCAATGTCGACTCCGCGGCACTCGATTTTGAACTGGCCGGTCGGAATGGTTAGCGGTAGTTTCCATTGATATTTCCAGGCGAGATTCGGGCTGTCCGCTAACTGAATTCGCTCACCGGTAGGCAAATGAAGTTCCAGGCCGGTTAAGGTGACGCCGGATTCGATATTAATTATCAAAGTGTCGCCCGGTTTAGCCAATTCCCGATCGACGGCGAGCAATAAACCGGCATCTTCCTTAACGATTTCGATCGGCCGCTCGAATGGGATTAAGCCGATTTCAAGGAGCGTGGTCTCGTCCAGGCGTTGGGTGTCGATGATGATCGAATCCAAATTGCCGGGAGGCTGCAAGTGATCCGGAAGAGCATCCTCGTCGAAAGCGAATTGATATTTGCCGGGAGCCAATTGATAGAAAGTAAATTGGCCGTCACTGTTGGAGTAAGCTTGAGTCGCTTCCGAGGAGGCGCTGTTCTTTAGGATAATAGGAATTCCACTGAGTATCGGTTCTCCTGGTTCCCGACGGCCGTTAGCGTTTTGGTCGAAGTAAATCGTGCCGGAAATGTTTTGGGAACGGATGAAAGGCAAATCCAAGCGAACCGTCTGATATTGTTGCACCGATACCGTGGTGAACGGAGTCGGCGGAACGTAGATGACTTCGTATAACGGGTCAAGAGCGATCCGGTGTTCGCCCGGGGTTAATCCGTAAAGGCCGTATCGTCCTTGTTCGTCCGTTTCAAAGGTGGTGGTCTCGTCGAGGATTAGGATCGCCTTTCTGAGGGGGGGTTCCCCTTCATCGAAGCTGTTGTTTTGGTTTAGATCCAGAAAAGCCACGCCCTCAACTGCGCCTAAAGGCTTTTTGACCGGAATGGAAAATTTCTTACGGCAGACTAGACTTAAGGTGTCGGTATGATAAGCGGAGGATTCCCAGATCCCGACATATTTTAAAGAAAGCTGATATTGATAAAGACGCCAGTCAAGGGAAGATTCCAAACTGAATTTCGACGAGTCGGTAAAATGCCGGAATAAGATGGATTTCCATTCGAGGCTGTTATGTTTAAGGCGTTGGTTAAAGCCGAGACCGAGTTTGGATTCATTCTCCGAGGAGATGGAGTTGGATACGATTTGAGGGTTAAAAACCAACTCTTGGTTTTTATTTAAGGCATACTCGGTTTCCCAGTTAAATTTGGAATAATCCGTTTTAACGTCGCCTTCGGAACGATCAACCGAGTGGCTGAGCCACCATATATTTTGATAACGGCCCTTCTCAAATTCGTCTTCCAGAAAGACGGAGATATTGTCCATGGAAAAAGAACCGTTGGCTAATTGATACTGGTATGAGAGACGGAAATTTAAACCCGACGGCCAGTGGAAGAGCGTTTGGAAGTAATAATCGTCATAATCGATAACGGCATGCTCCAGGTCCGGTTCGAGCAATTCGCGGACGGCTCGATTTTCATAAATGAATTGGTTATAGATGGTCAGCTTTTCATCGGAGAAGGGTTGGTATAGGGTTATTTGAAACCGTTTTTTATCAAGATAGTCGGCGATATCTTTAAAAGCCTGCAGCTCCGAGGAAAGATACCAAGAGCCCCGGTAACGGTCGATGCCGAAACCTACTGCATGACCGTTGGAATTGGAGGCATTGTAAGCCAGGGAGTTGGACCATCGGAAGCCTTGGTTGAGGTCGGTCCGGTAGTTCAATTCCAAGATGTTTTGATCCGATTCGGCGCCGTCATCGTTGAGCAGGCTGATTCGGAAGTTTTTATTCAGGTAAGCCTCGAGACCGAAGGGTTGCGGATCGGATGTATTTTCCTCGGGTTCCCAGACATAGACCGCGAAGGAACGGTCGCCGTCGGCGCGGGCGGCCCGCAGATTGCCGTTGGAATTTTTGGGAGCGATCAGTCCTTGCCAGATCAAGGGGAATTTGCCGGCTTTAACATCCCAAGCGTCGGTTTTGAAATGAGTATAATAACTGCGGGTCGGTTCGTTCAGGATATCCGAGAAATAGAATTGGCAGTCGCCGTCGGGTCTCCATTGCCCGTTTAAGAAAAATGAAAGATTGGGTTCGATCGATTCGCTCTCCTTTAAATTAGGATGGGAGGCGTAGACCTGCCCCTGCCAGATATAATAACCGTCGGTCATTTTGTCGTAACGGTCGGTGATGCCGGTGGTGAGAAGGATCTCTTTGCGTTGGTCGCCCCAAGAAAATTGCAGTTTGATGGGATCGTAGTCGGTTTCGGTAAAACCGGGGATTTGGTGTTTGACGGTAATGGTCCGGGATTCTTCCGGATATAATTCGAAAGCGACGGGTTCGATCTCCAACGGCCAGTCATTTTCGGATACTCCCGTGACTGAAATACTTTCAGTAGTATTACCGTTATTGGTAACGCTCAGGTTATAAACTACGGTGGACCCATTTAATCCTTTTTGGGAGGGAGGGACCGTGAAATTAATCGTGGATACCGGGTTGACGAAAACGGGGATACTAACCGGCGGCAAGGTAAAAGGTTGGCCGTAAATTTTGAACCTAACCTCGATCTTTTTCAAAAAATTAGCCGGGGCATGATGCGGAATGATTACGGTAAGCGGAAAATAATAATTTTCACGGTGAGCGGGGATTGTAATAAGGCCGTCGCCGATTAGCTCCCAATCTTCGGTTAGATATTCGACTTGAAGATCGATGGGTAGATTACTCCGGTTTTGGAAAGTTAAAACATAAGTTAAAAAATCACCGGGATTTCCTGATTGTTGCTCGGGAACAGCAACCGAAAGAACGGAATTTAACACTATTTCTCCCGCATAAACCGATTTAGCTGTGAAAAGCGGCAGGAGAAAAATAACCGATATCGAAATAAAGAAAATAAAGAAATATAGGAATTTTTCTTGTTTCATGACTATAGAATTTCTAGCTTATTTGATAAAAGTCCTCTTAATAAATAGGGGGAGTAAATGAAAAAGCAAAAAAAAGTTAATAGTTTTCGAAAGGCGGTCTTGATTGCGGGCTTGCTCCTGATCGGCTTCGGTTCGCAGTTTAATCAGCCGGTTAATGCTTTGGGACCTTTTCTCCGGATTAACGTTACTCCTTCCAATGTTTCTTTTAAGATCGTCGATGCCGAGAATCCCGAAGATTATTATACCGGAAGTCAAGAAGTGACCGTGGTTACCAAGCATATCTTCCCTTTGTTAATTCTGCCCTGGTATTTGGGAATCAGGTCCGCGGACGGTTATCTTCAGGATTCGCTCAATCCTAACAACCGGATTCCCATTTCGCAACTGCGTTGGTCTCTTGACGGCCGGAATTTTACACCGTTAACTCAACAATGGACCTTGGTCAATTCCTATTTTGCTCAGGCGGAGAAGCCTCAAGAAGAGACTATTTCTTACCGTTTATATCCGGAACCGAATCAAATTTTGCCCGCCGGGCTTTATTCCGCCAGAATCGAGTTTGACGCCAGATGGCTTAATCTTCCATGGCGCTAATTTAGAGGTGATTTTTTGTTTCAGCCGATACAATCGAAAACCGTTGTTCAGCAGATTATCGACAAGATTACCCAAAGTTTAATCAAAGGAGAGTTAAAGCCGGGGGATCGTTTGCCCCCGGAACCCGAGCTGGCGTCACAGCTGGGGGTCAGCCGCACCTCGCTGAGGGAGGCGCTGAAGACTCTTTCCGGGTTAGGGGTTTTAAACTCCCGTAAACGGGGCGGCACCTTTATCGCGACCGAAAGTTCCCAATCAATGATTAATCCGTTGATTTTTAATCTGATTATTGAAAAAGGATCCACGGACGACTTGTTTGAGTTAAGGGTGTTGTTGGAAGTTGACGCTATTGAACTGGCGATCAAAAAAGCGACCGACGACGACCTGAAATTGCTTGCCGCCGAATTGGAAGAGTTTGAAAAAAGCATCCCCAGCGGGGATTTGAGGTTATTGGCTGATTTGGATTTCCGTTTTCATCTGCGGGTGTTGCAAATCTCCAATAATTCTTCTTTTATCAAGATTAGCAAGCTGATTATGCAGTTGTTCGCCTACCCGATTGAGGAGGCTTTAAAGTTGATCGGACCCCGGCAAGTGTTGGAAAATCATCGCGCCTTATACCAGGCCATTGTGGACCGGGATTTGCTCCGGGCCAAGGAACATGTGGTCCGGGCTTTTGAAAGCTCGCGTCAGTTTTTGTAATTTAATTCGGATGATTTCTCCGCGCCTCCGTGTCTCTGTGGCCGATAAATTAGCCACGGAGACGCAGAGATACAGAGTTAAAACAATTTGCATTCTTTAACATGCCCCGGCTCGCCGGGGTGGGCGGCTATTTAGTTAAATAAATGTTTTTCACCAAGAAGGACATGGAGAATGGTAAGAGTGAAGCCTTGCGCGGCCATTCTTCAGGTCCTTCATGTTCTTGACGGCGTCACGATTTTAATTGTATTTTTCCAAATCATAGCGGCAGCTGGGATTCCAGAAGATCCACTCTTTTATCCCGGCGTCACGGACGGCCTTGATTTGGGCTTGAATTTCATCGCGGTGATAGCGATGGCCCAAGCTGAAATCCTGGAGCCAGGGTCTGAGGATGGTTGAGGTATTTCCCGCTTGTTCCATTCTCTTTTTAGCGTCGCTGACGCCCTGGAATACGGTTTCATAGGGATGACGGTTGGGGTCTTTTAACCCGAAAGCGCCGGCGGCATAATGGGACGGGTAAACCATCGGGCAAACGATGTCCACGTTATTGAAGATTTTTTCGAATTGCTGCCCGATCCCCTGATCATCGGGAACACTGACGGTTAGTCCGAAAACATCGGCGGAGACTGGAATTTGATACGGCCGGAGTTTGGCCCGGGCGTATTTCAAAAAGTTTTCAATTGCGTCGGCGCGGGATTCGCCGGTATTGTAAGGATAGACGCAACGTTTCGTATCGCCGTCGCTGGTAAATCGGACATAGTCGAATTGGATCTCTTGAAAACCGAGGGCGATCGCTTCTTCGGCGATGGCAACGAGATAGTCCCATAATTCCCGGTTATAAGGGTCAACCCAGTTTAAGCCTTTACGGTCTTTCCAAATGCCGCCGTCGATGTCTCCAACGGCCCATTCCGGTTTTTTCCTTGCCAGCAGAGGATCTTTGAAAGCGACGATCCGGGCGATGGGATAGATTTGGTTCTCGTAGAGGGTCCGGATCATGGCTTCGGGATCGGGAATTTTATTTTCGGAAGCTTTGATTTGATTAACCATCTCCACCTGGGAGCGGTAGCTCAAGGTCCCGGTGTCGTCTTTAACATCAATTACGATCGCGTTGAACTCGGTCTCATTGATGAATTGGACCAGGCGGGGAAACCATTTGGGCGAGCCGGCCATCCAAGCGGTAGCGTAAATTCCCTTAATTTCAGGCGGTTTAGGCCAGTCGAGCTTGGCTATCCGCCGTTCGGAGCGGGGAGGTTCCGGCTTGGGGAGGATTCGCAGTTCGGCGTAAGTGGTAATTGGCCGGCTGGCAAAAGCCTTTTCCAACGCGGAGGCTTCGGGCAGGGGAGCCGACAGGCTAAGCAGAAAGAATGTTAACTGAAAAAGGAGCCATTTGCTGTTTTTCATCTAATCCACCTCATCTAGATGAAGCTATTTTCGCTGCTGGAAGAGGTTTCACCTGTAGAAAGATATTAGTAATTTACAGGAAAAAGACTTATCACTTCGTTAAGATCTTCCACGGTTCGGCGTTCTCCGGATAACATTTAACGCTTAAGGCGTACCAAAAAAATCAAAGAGGTTGCCGGATGAAAGTAGTAATCGTAAGCGATAGTCATGGGAATTTCGGGGTGTTAAAGCGGATCGCGGAAAGAGAAATGCCTTTTGATTTGATGTTTCATTTGGGAGACGGAATTGAAGAGGCCGTTAGAGTTCAACAATTAATCGGGTTCAATCTGGATGGAGTGGAAGGGAATAATGACGTCAAAGGGATTTTTCCCGCTTCGTTGACATTGGGTTTCGGGAAAAAGCGATGCCTGTTCACTCACGGGCACTTGTTCGAGCCGCGCCGGGATTTGTCGTTATTGGCCGCTTATGCGAAGCAATCTAGAGCGGACCTGGTTTTTTTCGGTCACACCCATCAATACTATGACGGAATTGTAAAAGGCGTTCGTTTGTTGAATCCGGGTTCGGTTTGCAGTCATCTCACTAAGGAAGCCGCCTATTTGCTCTTAAAAGTTGATGAAAAGGGTTTAAAAATAGAAAAGGTCCTTATATAGGGAAATAAGGATAAAAGAGATAAATTGACGAAAGCGATGAAAAAAACTATAATAAATAAGTCCGGCTAAATTTGCCAACTTAGACGCCGGAAAGTTAGTTTTTGGTAAAAATATTTGAATTATTTCAATCCATGGTTGGAGGAATATATGTCGCGATAATCCGGGAAGCGGTCAAGTTTTATTGCGTCTTTTTTTAAAGAGAGGAATGAGTATTCTGACTAAAATATTCATCATTTATACCGATGCGGGGGCGGGACACCGCAGAGCGGCGGAAGCTCTTAAAAAAGCCGCCGGGGAGATATTTCCCAAGGCCGACGTCAGCTTGTTCGATGTATTGAATTATACCACGCCGATTTTTAGAAAGGCATATCCGGCGATTTATTTGTTTATGGTAAACCGCTGTCCCTGGTTGTTCGGGCTGGGATATTATATTACCGATATCAGGGTCATTGACCGGATCGCGCGGATTTTCCGAAGGATCACCCATGCGATTTATTGTAAGGAGTTTGAAAAGTACTTGCTTAAGGAGAAACCGGATCTGGTGGTTACTACCCATTGGCTCTCCAATGAGATTATCACTTCCTTAAAGCGCCGCCGGAAGATTCAAACCTTTCTAGCCACCTGCATCACGGATTATTACCCCCATGCTTTTTGGAGAAACCGGGGGGTTGATCTTTATTTCGCTCCCCATGAGGACTTGCTGCCGCGCTTGGTTAAGTTAGGGGTGAACCGGGATAAAATCAAGACTTTCGGGCTGCCGATCGCTCCCGAGTTCGAGGTGAGGCACGATCAAAGAGAGCTTCGGGAACGGCTCGGTCTCGCTCCGGAGTTGTTTACGATTTTGATTACCAGCGGCGGTTTCGGGGTAGGACCGATTAAAGAGTTGACCGCGGAGATCGGGGGGATCGAGCAACCGGTGCAAGTGTTGGTGGTGTGCGGCAAAAACGCGAAACTCAGGGAGGAATTGATCGCTTATACCAGCGGCTTGCGCCACCGGTTCAAGATTTACGGATATGTTGAAAACATGGATGAATTGATGGAAGCCAGCGATGTGCTGATCTCTAAGTCAGGAGGCTTGACTTCCACCGAAGCGATGGCTAAGGATTTGCCGTTGATCATTCTTTATCCCATACCGGGCCAGGAGTTCAGCAACAGCGAGTTTTTAGTGAAACACGGCGCCGGAGTCCGGGCGCGGAGCGCGAGGCAGGCCCGGCTCGCTTTGGAGAGCATGCTTGCCGAACCGGGACGGTTGGAGAATTTACGGAAGAGCATCGGCAAGTTGGCCAGACCGAGGGCGGCCCGGGAGATCCTTACCTATCTGAAACGGGTTTATCAGAAAGGGGCTTAGTGAATATGGATATGCCGGAGGTAATCGCTAGGTTGAATGAGCTTTACCATAAGTCGCGCCAGGTTGCTCTTTCCCCGGGGGAACTGGCGGAGCGGGACCGGTTGCGCAAGATTTATCTGGGTTACATTAGGAATCAGGTTAAAGTGACCTTGGATTCGATCGAGATCGTGGATGAAGCGGAGAAGCTAAAAGATCATCATTGTAATTGTGACGGACACAAGCATTAGCACAAATTACCACAGGAATCCGGAAACTTTAAAGGGGAGGAAGCGTTAAGGTAAGTAACACTACCTCCTTTTATTATATTATTTCAAGGCCTTTTCGGAAGCCATTCCGGGAAGGCCTTGACTGCAAACACGGATTACACTGATTACACAGATAACCGCTGATAACCGCTGATTGCCGCTGATTGCCGCAGATGGACCGCTGATTCCGCTGATTACTACCACTGATTACGTAGATTACGCTGATGGCACTGATGACGCGGAGGACTGCGGATTACACTTTTACTCCACTTCTCTCGGTTTTCTTCTAAACCTCAAGTTCTTCAAATTTTGTATTGTACTCAATATCTTCTTAAATAGTTTTGACTTTTAATGGTGGTTAATGATTTATTTATGGTCGGCAACGATTTTTTCGTGGTCGGGAATGATTTTTGGATGGTCGTCGACGATTTTTGCATGGTCGGGAATGATTTTTTTATGGTGGTGGACGATTTTCGAGTCGTCGGGAACGATTTTTGGGTGGCGGCGGATGATTTTTTCGGGGTGGAGTATTTTTAGGCGTTGGTGGTTAGCTGTTTGGGAGGGGTTGGGTCATGATGGAAGTGTAAAAAAAGGAAATTGTGAGAATCTAGCGAATTTACATAAAGATATTTCCAGTTGGTTTTTTGGTGGAATGGGGTTGGGGGAAAGAGAGTTTATAGGATGTTGAGTGAAAGTGTTATCTGTCCGCCGCGGGCTGAAACCCCACGGCTAGGCAATTAGAACCCGGCTGAAGCCGGCTGTGCTGCCAAAAAATCATATATAAAGCTTACAGAAAGAACAAAAATTTTTTTGGACCCAATAGCCCCGTTTACGGGGGTTTGTGCGTTGCGCGAAGCGCGTTATACACCCAGCCGTGGGGTTCTAGCCCGCGGTGGAGATTATTAGCAAAGAAGGTTTTAACAATACCGCGAAGCAAATATCAGCTTTACATCCATTTAATATGGGCCACAAAAAAACGAGAACCTTTCATTACACTTGAACTTAAATCGATAATACAGAATATCTTCCGTGAGAAATGCCGGCAATTTAGCATAGAGATGTTAGCTTTCGGGAACATCGAGGACCATATTCTATCTATTAACCCGAATATAAAAATTGCGGACTTTGTAGCTCAGGTAAAGGGAGCAAGCTCGCATTATATCAATCATGATTTAGGGAAATTATTATATTGGCAGGATGGTTACGGGTGTTTTAGTATTGGTCGTTCCGAATTGGAACAAGTTAAAGCATATGTTTTAAATCAAAAGAAACACCATTCCGAAAAAACGATTCTTAATGAACTTGAGGAATGCTGACTTATAAGGGGCCGATTCATCCACGGGGAGTTGCCGTTGAAAAGGATAATCTTTTTTGTTGTAATAGTTTTAATACTTTTTAATCATATCGAAGCAAAAACAAAGGAGTCTATGAAGATGGAATTTAAATTATCAAGCAAAGCATTTAAGAATGGGGAATTAATTCCCGATCTTTACAGCAATACCCGTCTAGGAAAAAATATTTCTCCTCCTTTGAATTGGGAAAACCCTCCCGAGGGGACCAAATATTTTGCAATAATTGTCGAAGATGTAGATGCCCCATTAGTTGGAATAATTTCGCATTGGGTCCTATATAATATTCCGCCTGAAAAGAGAGAATTACCGGAGGGCATTCCGCAGCAAGAGTCTTTTTCCGATGGCACAATTCAAGGTAAAAACTTTTTTAAGCGAAACGCATATCTGGGACCAAGTCCTCCTTTTGGGACCCACCGTTATTATTTTAAAATCTTTGCCTTGGATGCGAAGCTAAAGCCGGACCCGAAAATGACTCGAAAAAAACTTTTGAAAGCAATGGAACGACATATTTTGGGAGAAGCCCGGTTAATGGGGTTATATTCGCAAAAAATAGCAGGTAATGCCAAGGAAAATAATTTGGTAGTTTAGAATAGGAGGAACTTTAAAGCCATGAAAATTATGTTGTTAATTGCCGTCTCATTGATTATCGAACTGGGAGAAACAATATGAATAACTTTAAATTTATTTTTGATTATAAAAACATTGACCGGTATCGACTTAGTTTTAATAAACTCGCCGATCAGGTTTTCGGGATTGGTTTTGAAAAATGGTATCAATACGGTTTTTGGGATGATACTTATGTTTGCTATTCCTATGTCGACCAAGATGAAGTGGTTGCCAATGTTTCAGCGAGCAAATTAGAGATGATCATTGACGGCGAAACAATGAAAGCCCTTCAAATAGGAACGGTGATGACCCACCCGGATTACCGCGGACGTGGATTGTCAAGAAGCCTGATGGAAATGGTTTTGAAAAAATATGAACCCGAGTATGATTTTATTTATCTTTTTGCAAATAACCGGGTGTTGAATTTTTATCCGAAGTTTGGTTTTACAAGCGCCGGGCAATGCCGTTATTCCATCAATATTACCGATAGCGATATTATAAAAAAGAAGGAACATGCCGCAGTAAAAAAGCTGGATATTAGGGATGAGCGAGATCGAAAACTATTACGCGAGATTTCTCAAAGAAGACGTCCGGTTTCACAAAGATTGGGCGTGAAGAACGGAGAGTCGATTTTATTGTGGCATTGTTTGAATGTTTACCAGGAAAACCTGTTTTATTTACCGGAAGATGAGGCGATTGTAATCTACAAAATTGAAGCCGGAACGCTGCATCTCTACGATATTGTCAGCGCCAATA
>JAAYHS010000090.1 GCA_012735315.1 Bacillota bacterium
CTTATAATTTGGAAGTGGGTTTATTGTTTAATTTCGGAACGAAGAGTTTGGAGTTTAAAAGAATGTTTAATCAGGTGGTTCAGGAAGCTTCCGGTCAGAACCAGGATTAGTCAGGATTAAACGGATTTAACAGATTAAAAACATTGCACATAGGTTGAATCGATGATCAACTAAAGATAAGATATTTTTAGAATAAAAGTCTCGTTACAGTAAAAAAAAAGAAAATCCTCTTAATCCGAGAAATCCGTCTAATCCTGGTTCAGACAGGAGACATCATCGAAATTGCAATAATTGATTCCCAATTTTATCACTTTCGGTTATTAATCGGGTGAAAATAACGCCAATTAGGCCTTCGTCCTCGTGTATCCGGCTTCCGCGGTCCTTTTCCGCCGAGGGCTATGAAACATTCTATTTCCCGCCAAGCCACGGGTTGGAAACCCATGGCTGAAACCAACATTACCGGTTAAAAACGGTATCAAACCCAAAGCAACCCGAGATAGCCAAATAATGCCTTACAAACCTAACACCGGGTTATAATCTCCCAGCCGTTTTTTACGGCCCATTTATAAAGCTTGGGGTCGGGGTTGACTGCTACCGGATGCCCAACTAGAGAGAGTAGCGGCAAGTCGTGGAAATCATCGGCATAAGCGTATGAGTCCTTTAAGTCGAATTTGATGCCGGACTTTTCTTTTGCTTGAAGGAATTCTTCTAACTTAGTTACTTTTTCAGGGCCGCTTATAAAGGACAATACCTGGCCGGTAACGAATCCGTTTTTTAATTCTAGTTCCGTGCCGAGCCAGTATTTGACGCCGAGTTTCTTCGCGACCAAAGCCAGAAATGGGGAGAAGGCCCCCGACAAAATCAGAACTTCAGCGCCGGATTCAAGATGGCGTTCAATCCGTTTGATGATTTCGGGATTAAACTTTTTTTGAGCGATCTCCACGCAAGCCTCGAAAAATTCATCCAGTTCCCTTTGGTCCATTCCTTTTAATAGATTTGCGATGCCGTCGACTACCCTTTTCCTCATCAGTTCGCGGCAGAATCCGAGTTTATAGAGGATATACAGCCAGGAGTTGGATAAGTAAAAAGCCTTAACCAAGCTATGGTTTCGGGCGTCTCTTGCCAACACGTTAAGAAACAGACGCGGGGTTTCATCCAAATAAATCGTTCCGTCGAAATCACAAATAATAAGCCGCATATCGCTCCTCCAAATCTCCGGAAAGTTTTTCTGTCATAATTGAATTTTATGCCATAAATATCCTGCTAATTTTTTGTTATTTTTACGCCGGCCTAACAAGCCACGGGTTTTAACTCGTGGCTTGAGGGCGGATAGAGTCTGCCACTTCTAAAAAATTAAAAGATTATTTGGATCCTCATTGGGGATGCTATTTTTAGACAAAAAAGGAGAAAGGAACGATCAAAGTGTCTTTAATGGCTGACTTAATGAGAAAAATGATGATTGAGAGCATGCAGGATATATGGACAAAAATGGTTTCTGATAATTATACTCGTAGTGAGTTTGCAATGGTACCCATACTCCAAAAGATCGGTCTTCGATCCTTGGTTGAATCTAATCTTCGCGCTACCGACGGCGAAGTTTTGGATCGGCCTTTAGGCAGTCCGGTGGTTCTTTCGCCCTGGGAAAAGCTTTTACTCAATCCGGTCCATCTGCACCGGTTTCCGGTCGATGAAAAACAGACGATTGACACTTCAGCGACGATTGGGCCGCAGGCAAAAAAACCGCTGAAGTTGGCGGTTCCAATTATTATTAGCGGAATGTCCTGGGGGACCGCGCTTAGTATGAAGATGAAGGTTGCATTGGCAAAAGCGGCTTCAATGGTTGGAACGGCCACCAATACCGGTGAGTCTCCGGCGCAAAAAGAAGAGAGGGATGCGGCAAAGTTTTTAATAGGCCAATATACAAGGGGTGGTCAGAATAGTAAGCCGGAAGAATTAAAACAACTTGATGCGATTGAAATTCAACTTGGACAAGGGGCGCAGGCGGCGGCTCCGGTTTTTCAGCCTTCCCGGTTTGTTGGAGAAGATATCCGAAGGGTCAATAATTCGCCGGAAGGTAAACCGTTAAGGGTCCCGACTCGCCTTAAAGGGGTCAATAATATTCAGGATTTTAACAAGTTAGTTGCTGGTCTAAAACAATACGGAGTGCCGGTGGGAGTCAAATTTGCCGCTACCGATTATATGGAGCATGAATTGAAAATTATGGTTGATGCGGGCGTTGATTATGTTGTGGTCGACGGCGCCGAAGCAGGGACTCACGGCGGCCCCACGATACTTCAGGATGATATGGGTTTGCCTACATTAGTAGCGCTGGCGCGGACCTCCAATTATTTAGAAGATCTGGGAGTTCGGGATCGGGTTAGTATTATTGCAGGCGGAGGATTAACAACTCCGGGCCATTTTTTAAAAGCCAAAGCGCTCGGAGCGGATGCGGTTTATATTGGAACCATAGCATTAATAACACTTTTACATACTCAAATGATCAAGGCGTTGCCTTTGGAACCTCCAATGCAAATCGCTCTATATACCGGAGTTTTCAAAGGTGAGTTGGATGTGGATAAAGCCGCGGAAAATTTGGCCAACTTCCTTCATTCCTGTCAGGAAGAGATGAAGTTTGCATGTTATGCCATGGGTAAAAAATCTATATTTGAGGTAAATCGGTCCGATTTAACCTCAGTGGATCGGGATTTGGCGGCGCTTTGCCGAATCAGATGGGCTTACCGCAGTATATTTGAACCTGCCGAACTTTTGCTAAATAATAAAGATATACCCTTGGTACATTCGGAAGCCGGGGGATTCGAACAGCCGAACTACTTACAATAGTGTTCATACTAGGATTAGGATGGCGAATAATAGTAATCGCAGGGAGCATTATTCATCAAAACAGCCCAGCAGGCTTCCATCTTGTAGCCGTGAGATTCAGTTCACGGGCGGCTTATGATTGCCGACGGGGAACGTCGCCCGCTTTCCTGCGCCCCCGACGTTAATCGCCATCCTGGCTACGCCTAACTGAGGACATCCTGTCCTTCGCCCTAGTGCCAAAGGGTGTTGCGGAACACCCTTTGGAATCCCGCCGCCCGGGGGCGTATCCCCCGGGGACTCCCTTATCCACGGTCATCCATGAGCCATGGTTTTCAACCTTTGGAAGTATAATAATCTACTTGTCCTCCGACCTCGTGTCTCCGGCCTTTGGAGCGGTCCTTTTACGCCGACGGCTATGAAACCTCCTGTTTCCAAGCCGCGCCGTCGGCCTCCCGCCTTCGGGTGGTTTTAGATGGACTGGATTGTTTATAGACACCTAAAATTGGACGTTCCGGAATTTTGCCAAGCCACGGGTTGGGAACCCATGGCTGAAACCAACATTACCGGTTAAAAACCGGTATCAAACCCTAAGCAACCCGAGATATATCCACAAATTATTAATATCGGTTTCAACCGATAAACAAAAATCAGCCACGGGTTTTAACTAGTGGCTTGAGGTCGGAGCATTATTCAACTTGTCGTCGACCGGCGCGATACTTAATCTATCTTTTAAAAAAGCAAAATCATGCGCTTACATCAGACTCCAAGGATGAAATCGCTTAATTACCACAGCTAATAAAAACTATTAACAATATTAATTTTACTAATTATCAATCCCATATTATAATGTAAATGTCATAATAGATGTATTTTCAGATGAAAAACAATTCCAACTGAGGAGGAACGAGAATGAGTAACGTCCGGCGGATATTTGTGGAGAAGAAACCCGGTTTTGACGTGGAGGCTCACAGTCTGTACCGGGATTTAAAGGATAACTTGAGGATAAGCGGTTTGAAAAAGGTGCGAATTATCAATCGTTACGATATTGAAGGCGTTTCCGAACAGGAATACCGGGAAGCGCGGGAGATCATCTTCGCCGAACCGCCGGTGGATTCGGTAGTCGATGAAGTCATGGACTTTAGCCCCGAGGAACGGGTGTTGGCCATCGAGTATCTGCCCGGCCAATACGACCAGAGGGCCGATTCGGCGGCTCAATGCATTCAAATTCTTGCCCACCGGGAACGGCCGGAGGTGAGGGTCGCCAAACTGATCGTATTTAGCGGCGATATTTCGGAAACCGAATATCAAAAAATCAAAAATTACTGTATTAACCCGCTGGAGTCCAGGGAAGCATCCTTGGTGAAACCGGAGACTTTGGGGCTGGAGACTCCGTATCCGGCTGATGTCCCCCTGGTCGACGGTTTTATCAATATGTCCGAAGCGGATCTCGAAGCCCTCCTGAATGAGCTGGGTCTTGCCATGTCCCTGGAAGACCTGGCCTTTTGTCAACGATATTTCCGGGAAACGGAGCGGCGCGATCCGACCCTGACCGAGATCCGGGTCCTTGACACTTACTGGTCGGACCATTGCCGGCACACTACTTTTTTGACGAAAATCGAATCGCTCGAGATCAAGGACGGCCCTTATGCGGAAGCCATTCGGACCGCCTATCATAGTTATTTGGAGTCCCGGAAATATTTGTACGGCGGCGCTCCCCCGGAAATAACCTTAATGAATCTGGCGACCATCGCCATGAAGGAGTACCGGAAACGGGGACTTTTGGACGATCTGGAAGAATCGGACGAGATTAATGCTTGCAGCATTACCGTGACCGCCATGGTTGACGGGAAACCCGAGGAATGGCTGGTAATGTTCAAGAATGAGACCCATAACCATCCTACGGAGATTGAACCCTTCGGAGGGGCGGCTACTTGTCTGGGAGGAGCCATCCGGGACCCTCTTTCCGGGAGATCCTATGTTTATCATGCGATGCGGGTGACCGGGAGCGCCGATCCCCGAACCCCGATTGACGATACCTTGCCCGGAAAACTGCCCCAGCGGACGATTACTACCAAGGCGGCGGCCGGATTTAGCTCCTATGGTAATCAGATCGGCTTGACTACCGGTCAAGTGACGGAAGTTTATGACCCGGATTTTGTCGCCAAACGGATGGAGCTCGGCGCGGTAATCGGCGCCGCACCCCGGAAAAACGTGGTCCGGGGAAAACCGGAACCGGGAGATGTAATTATTCTCCTTGGCGGGCGTACCGGCAGGGATGGCTGCGGCGGGGCTACCGGTTCCTCCAAGGAACATACCGAGGAGTCGCTTCAAACCTGCGGAGCGGAAGTTCAGAAGGGTAATCCCTCTATCGAACGGAAGATCCAACGTTTGTTTAGAAACCCGGAAATTAGCCGGATAATTAAAAAATGTAATGATTTCGGCGCCGGCGGAGTCTCGGTGGCCATCGGCGAGTTGGCCCGGGGGCTGGAGATTAGCCTGGATGCCGTTCCTAAAAAATATGAAGGCCTGGACGGGACCGAATTGGCCATCTCCGAGTCTCAGGAAAGAATGGCTGTATTGGTGGCTCCCAAAGATGTCGAGACCTTTTGCAAGGCCGCCGCAATCGAGAATCTGGAAGCTACAGTGGTGGCTAAAGTAACCGCTGAACCAAGATTGAAAATGTTTTGGCGGGGCCGGGCCATCGTCGATATCAGCCGGGAGTTTTTAGACACCAGTGGAGTCCGACAAACAACGACAGTCGTGGTGAATAGCCCGGCGGAGTCCGAGAACCCGTTAAATGTCGTTCCTCCCGAAGTCCTAGCGAAGCTGCCTGATTTGAAAGAGGCTTGGCTCGCCAATTTGGGACGGCTCAATATCTGCAGCCAAAAAGGGTTGATCGAACGTTTCGACAGCACCATCGGCGCGGGAACGGTTTTGATGCCCTTCGGCGGCAAACACCAACTCACTCCGGCGGAGACGATGGTAGCTAAGCTTCCGGTTTTAGAAGGCGACACCGCTACCGGAACGGCGATGGCTTACGGTTATAACCCGGTCATCGGGAAATGGAGTCCCTTCCATGGCGGGCTTTATGCAGTGGTGGAATCGGTGGCCAAGATTGTGGCCGCCGGCGGCGATTACCGGAAAATTCGCCTTTCCTTACAGGAATACTTTGAAAAACTGGGCAAGACGCCGGAAAAATGGGGCAAACCCTTCGCAGCCTTATTAGGGGCTTATTACGCCCAGTTGAAATTGGGGATCCCGGCCATCGGCGGTAAGGACAGCATGTCCGGAACGTTTAAAGATCTTTCCGTCCCGCCGACCTTGGTTTCCTTTGCCTTGGATACTGTGGATGTAACTAAAACCATCTCTCCCGAGTTCAAGGAAGCCGGGAGCAGCGTGGTTTGGCTGCGGCTGAATAAAGATCGCCATCTGCTTCCTGATTTTGACGAACTGGATCGCAACTACCGGACGGTCCATGATTTAATCAATCAGGGCAAAATTTCGGCGGCCCATTCGGTCCGGGACGGCGGTTTAGCCGCGGCGGTTACCAAAATGTGTTTCGGCAATCGGATAGGGTTCAAATTCACCGCCCAGCTGGAACCCGAGCGGCTGTTCCTTCCGGAATACGGCTCGTTGGTCTTGGAAATACCGGCCGGGGAAGATCCGGCGGGGCTTTTGAAAGGTTTGAATTATCAAACCTTGGGAGTCACTCAAGCTGAACCGGAGATTGATTTTAAGGGGACAGTCATTGACCTGTCCGAGGCTTTAGAGAAATGGCAGGAACCGCTGGAAAAGATCTTTCCGACCAAAGTTGAGATTATTCCCGGAGAACCGCAAGCTTTTCACTTTGAACGGAAAGGGACCTTCAAGCCCAAAGTAAGTATTGTCAAGCCCCGGATCTTCATGCCGGTTTTTCCCGGAACCAACTGTGAATATGATACTCAGAAAGCCTTTGAAAAGGCCGGAGGCCTCGTGGAGACACTGGTCTTTCGGAATCTGACCGCCACCGATATTGTGGAGTCTCTTGATCAGATGGTCGCCAAAATTAATAACTCCCAAATAATTATGCTCCTTGGCGGTTTTAGCGCCAGCGACGAACCGGACGGATCAGGGAAATTTGTCGCCACCGTTTTTCGAAACGATAAAGTCAAAGAGGCGGTAATGAAATTATTGCAAGAGCGGGACGGCTTAATATTGGGAATCTGCAACGGATTTCAGGCCTTGATCAAACTCGGTTTGGTCCCGTACGGCGAAATTCGGGAGATCACCTCCGATTCGCCCACTTTAACCTATAATAACATCGGACGGCACGTCTCCCGCCTGGTCCGGACCAGAGTCGCCTCGAACCTTTCCCCTTGGTTGAGCAAGGTGAAGGTGGGCGATATCCATACCATACCCGTATCCCATGGTGAAGGCCGGTTTGTGGCGAGCAAGGAACTAATCGCCGCATTGGCCAAAAACGGACAGATCGCCACCCAATATGTGGATTTGGACGGGAAGCCGACTTATGACATCCGGTATAATCCCAACGGTTCATTGGAGGCGATTGAGGGCATAACCAGCCCCGATGGGAGAGTCTTGGGCAAGATGGGACATTCGGAGCGGATTGGGAGCAATCTATACAAGAATGTGCCGGGAGAGAAGGACCAGCGGATCTTCGAGGCGGGAGTGGAGTATTTTAAGTAATCGCATACCCCAGCGCGCCGGAGCTGTGAAAAGCGCCTCACAGACTGAAGTCAACCGCCTCACCCTTGGAAGTTGGTCGGTTGTAGAGCAATACGTGTCCCCTCTCCCCGAAAGGAAGCTTATTCCGACTGTTGTGAGAGGGGACAATGGTCGATAATGCTTTTCGATAATTTGTATCACCGCAGGATTCTGTCGGCAACGAAGAACTTCTACAAACGTTACCCAATTTTGACTGTTTATTCGGCTTCGAAGCATCACGGAGCTCGGTGGAGGCCGGGCTTTGGAATGTTTTTCACACCTAGCCGTGGGTTTTAACCCGCGGCGGAGTGCGACATAGAGTTTTTCAGTTGAAGATAAGATTTTTATACAACTTGGCGGCAAAGGATGATATTTGCCGCCGGTTTTTATAATTTCTATGAAATTAATCGCCGGAGATGTTCAGCCCTGTTCCAGAGTTGGAAGGACTGGACCAAAAGTAAAAGAGAAGGAGTTAATTGACAAAAGATGAATTTAATATTAATTTCTTCCCGACTAAAAGGGGATGATCTTCATCCAAAGGATTTTAGTGATTTATAACCCCATAGCCGGAAGGGGCAGGGTGCTGGAGTATTGGCCTCAAGTGAAACAAGCTTTACATGAATCAGGTTTAAAGTTTGATGTTGCCCCGACCGATGCCCCCTTGGAGGCGGCGCGTTTGGCGGAACAAGCGCCTTTCAATTATGAAGCGGTAATCGGCGTAGGCGGTGACGGTACTATTCATGAGATCGTTAATGGTTTATTACGGGCGTCCCAAGAGAATGAAACCATCCCGTTAGGCGTCATTCCGCTCGGAAATGGCGATGATTTCGCGAAGATGATCCCTCCGGAGACTTTAATCGGCGGGAAAATGCTCGATTGGCGGGAGGCTGTCCGAAAAATCACCGCCGGCCGGAGCCTTTTGTTTGATGTAGGAAAGGTTTGGGGTGGTTCGTTCAGTCCGGAGTCGGAAGATGAACCCCATTATTTCATGAACGGGATGGACGTGGGCTTTGGGGCGCAGACGGCTTACAACTTAAGGCGGATTCCCCGGTTTTTGACCGGCCTTCCGGCTTATCTGACATCAGTAATAATGACCTTAATTGAATATCATATTCCCAGGCTCCGTTTGCAAATCGATAATCTCCCCCCTTTTGAACAGGAAACGACACTGACCGCGATTATGAACGGGCGGTGTTTCGGAAGCGGATTTTGGATTTGTCCGGATGCCCGCGCCGATGACGGTTTCTTCGACGTTTTGGTAAGCGATGCGGTGGATCGTTTAAATATTATGCGATTAGTCCCGGCGCTGATGAAGGGAGAACATCTTAATGAACCGGTTTTAAAGCTCTATCGCGCCAAACGAATTACTATCGAAGCGTACCAACCGGTGATAGTGGAAATGGATGGAGAAATTCCCTTGATAGACGCGCGGCGGTTTGAGGTTGAGTTGTTGCCGAAGCGGTTAAGGGTTTTTGTTTAAAAAAATTTGTCATATTATTGACTAAAAAAGGAATATAACATATAATACAAACGCAACTAAATTGCATTTAGAAAGTGGGAAGAGAATTGGCCGATATCGTTCAAATTTTACACGACGCCGGATTAAAGCATACTCCCGGCCGGGAGGCGTTGCTTAACGTATTGATGCGCAGCGCCCACCCTATGACCCAGGAAGAAATCTCCCGGGAGTTGGCCGGTTCCGGAATGAACCGGGTCACGATCTACCGGGCTTTGGACTCGTTTACCAAGGCCGGCATCGTCCACCGGGTTGAAAATGGAGACCGGGTATGGAAGTTCGCCTTCTGCGGCTGTGGTAGCCACGGCCATTGCCACCCTCATTTTACTTGTCGTAATTGCGGCAAAGTTGAATGCCTTCCCGGGATAGAGCTTCCCGATATCCCCAAACCCAAGGCCGGATATATTATCGAGGAACGCCAGTTCTACCTGAGGGGGCTGTGCGCCCGGTGTTCGTAAGGAAAGCGTTAAGAGTAAGTTAGACTGAAAAATAAGTATCCTTTACTTGGATGCGCGGATCAACGTGATTGGAGAAACGGAAGATGAAAAAAACGAAGCATTTAAGTAGTTTGTCATTAACCGCAATCATCGTCATAATTATCGGTATAATCATCGGTTGGTCCCTGTGGCGCCAACCGGAGGTTGAGATCGCCACCGGCTCCAAATTACAGGTTACCGTGAGTATGCCCTTACTGCGTAATCTGGTAGAGGAAATCGGCGGAGATCAGGTTGAAGTGACCAGCATCATTAACGGGCCAAGTTGTAATCATCATTATGAACCCACCTCCGGCGATCTGATCAAAGCAACCCGTTCCGCTTTATTCATCAAAGCCGGGATGGGATTCGATCCCTGGGTGGATCATTTAATTGAAAGTTCCGGTAAAATTGAGGCCGCGCTCGACGCCTCCATAGGTATTGTTCCGATGGTAATCGAGCCCTCCGGCAGTGAAGGCCAGGATCAACATGCCGATGATGATCATCATACCGGCAATCCCCATTACTGGGGCAGTCCCGAGAATGTAAAAATAATGGCGGAAAATATTTTAAACGGTTTAATCGAGGTTTTACCGGAAAAGAAAGACTACTTTATCCATAATTATCGCGAATATCTCGCGAAACTGGATAAAGTCGTCGTCGAATTAAAAAAAGAGGCGGCTTCGGTTCCCGATAAGAAAGTCGCCAGTTATTCGGCGGCATTTCTTTACTTATACCGATATTTCGGCTTCGATAATCTGGCGACGGTGGAAACTACTTGCGAACAAGAAGTTTCGCCGCGACGCCTGGCTGAAGTCGTCGCCAAGGTCAAAGCGAATCAAGTCAAAGTGGTCGTTGGCGAAACGATTTATCCGAAATTACCGGAAAATTTGGCTCGAGAGACCGGCGCCGAGTTGGTCCTGTTATGGCCTACTACCAACGAAAGCGGCGACTATCTGGAGACCCTCGCCGAAAACGTTAAAAAGCTGGTGGCTGCTTTACAATGAGCATTAAAATTCGGAAAAAGGATCCCGCAACTGAGCAACCTTTATTGAGCCTGTCCGAGGTAACTCTGGGTTATCCCGGAATCATCGCTTTGGAAAAGGTCAGCTTCTGTCTCAAGCGCGGCGAATTTTTAGGAATCATCGGCCCCAACGGGTCCGGGAAAAGCACTTTGCTGAAAGGAATTTTAGGTCTGCTCCGGCCGCTGGAGGGCGAGATCCGGTTATTCGGCGCTTCTCCCAAAAACCGCGCCGCGCGAAGCAAAATCGGTTATGTTCCGCAAATGTCCAAAAGTGATACCGATTTTCCCGCCCTGGTCAAAGATGTGGCGCTGATGGGGTTGTATGCGCGGATCGGCTGGTTGCGCCGGCCGAACGAGACCCACCGTCAAATGGTTGCCCAAAGTTTGGCTCGGATGGGAATCGCCGCTTTGGCGGAGCGGCCCATTGGCGAGTTATCCGGCGGACAATATCAAAAAGTGATGCTCGCCCGGGCTTTGGTGAACAACCCGGAATTTCTGGTGCTTGACGAACCCACCGCAGCGGTGGACATCTCCGCCCAACGGGCCATTTTGGAACTCTTGGAAGGACTTAACCGGGAGCAAGGAATCACGGTGTTGATGGTTTCGCACGACATCAACGAGATCGTCCATTTTTGCGACCGGATTTTATTATTGGACGGCAAGGTACGCGCTTTCGGGACTCCGGCGGAAGTATTGACCAAGGAGAATTTAAAGTCGGTTTACGGCTCTAGAGTGTTCATTTATGATCATCATGGCCACCCTCACGTGATGGTAGGTGATTTCGATGATTGACATCTTTGCCTTTTCATTCATGAGGACCGGCTTGATAGCCGCTATCATAAGCGGGATCTGTTGTTCATTGATCGGGGTCTTCGTGGTGTTGCGGGGAATGTCCTATGTAGGATCGGGTATCGCTCACGGCTGTTTAGCCGGGGTGGCCTTGGCCTTCTTGATGGGGTGGAATCCCTTGATTACTTCCGCCGGGGTGGCCTTGGCGATGGTGGTCATTATTGAGATTTTGAGACGGCGGACCTCCTTAAAGGTGGATTCGGCGATCGGGGTTACCTTTTCATTGGCCATGGCCTTGGCGGTGCTCTTTATCGGGTTGCTACGGCGGTACACCCCTGATATTATGGGCTATTTATTCGGTAATTTGCTGGGGGTAACCCCGACGGGACTTTGGATTATGGGCGGGGTTAGCGTGCTTGTAATCTTAACGCTGCTCCTTTTTTTCAAGGAATTCCAATTTTCCACCTTTGACCCGGAAATGGCCGAGGTTTCGGGAATCCCGGAGAGTCTGATTTCGTTAATATTATCGATCTTGATGGGATTGACCATTGTAGTGTCTTTACAGGCCGTGGGCGAGCTGTTAGTGTTAGCCTTAATTGTGCTGCCGGCTTCCATCGCCCGTCAACTGACTTATTCCCTTCCCAAATTGGCTTGGTACTCGGTGGGAATCGGGGTAGTTTCCGCGGTCGCGGGTTTGATCCTCTCGTTTTATCTTGATATCCCTTCCGGCTCCACGATCGTTCTGATTCTGGGTTTATTATTTTTCCTGAGTCTGTTTTTCCGGAAAAAAAGTTAAACCGGGGGTCCGCTCTGGATGAATAGTTTCACGGCAGTTTCCTTTTCATTGACGGTAAGGAGCGCTAATTGTTTTTAGTTTAAATCACAAATCCGCCAGGGATTGAAAACTTGACTTCCATCGACATCTAATTCCTCAAACAAGGCCGGACCAAACATTGGTGGTATGGTCCGGAAGATTTACAACTCACCGGTCTTTCCATCATTTTTTGGGATCTTCCTTTAACCCCGCGGTTATGAAATATCCGATCTCCGAAATAAATCTCGCGCACTCAGATCGATTTTTAGGTGATTGTCCAATAAATATAAAAACTGCAATAGAATAATTGAGAATAATGATAGTTCCGGTGTTCCCTCCTTGCATTCGGGGTTGTAATTCCGGATTTTTTATAGGTTATTTTGGAGAAAAATTTACGAAAGATAGTTATTGACATATGCCCAAAACTGATTTAAAATAATCGTGAGGACGTTATTGGCATATGCCCATTAAAATTAAAGGAGGTGAATCAAATGCCGAGAGGAGATGGTACCGGCCCGATGGGATTGGGGCCGATGACGGGACGGACCGCCGGATACTGCGCCGGTTATCTAGGGCCTGGTTTTGCCAATCCAATTGTTGGGTTTGGCTGGGGATGCCGTGGATTGGGCAGGAGATTTTGGGGCGCCGGATATGGCCGGGTTCCGGGGTATGCGCCAGGCTATAACCCTTATTTTCAAAAAGGCGCCGTTGATTCCGAATTTGAGGCGCGCGTTCTCAGCGATCGGATCGAAATAATGGAGCAATCGCTGAAAGAAGCTAAGGAACGGCTGAAGGAACTTCAAAAGAGCGAGGACAAATAGTATTTGGGGGCATAGTCAGGAGACGGGAGTCGGGAGATCGTAAACGAAGCTTCGGAATCTAAAATCTTAATACCCCTTTATGTTAGCTTCTCAACTTCCGACGACTGCTTTTATACTGGCTCCTGACTCCTCAACTCCTGACCACTGCCTTTACGTCGGCTCTTGACTGCTAATCTTCCGGCTGCCGGTTTTTAACTTTTGACCACTGTCTTTTTAAAACTATTGAAAGGACTCAAATTTGATGAAGATTGAACTGGATTGTCTCCCTTGTTTGTTAAACCAGATCTTAAGAGCATCCCGAATGGTCACGGACGACGTGGAGACTCACGAAAAAATATTAAGAGAAGCCAATGATATTATTTCAAAGTACGATTCTTACAGTTATGCCCCGGAAGTTGGAAGAGTGTTGCATTTTTTGGTAAAAAAACATACCGGAATAAAGGACCCTTATCAAAAGTTAAAACAGAAACATCTTAAAATGGCCTTACAGTATTATCCCGTTCTGAAGCGTTTTTTATTTGATAAAGAGGATCGATTATATTGGGTGTTAAAGATCGCCGTCGTAGGTAATGTGTTCGATGCGGCCATTAATAGTGAAATCAAGGATGGCGATGATTTAATGAAAGAACTGGCGGTAGAGTTTAAAAAATGTGAACTCGAACGGTTTCGGAAGCAATTAAAGAACGCTCGAACTATGCTGATTATTGGGGATAATGCCGGAGAAACGGTTTTCGATAGGGTATTGATCGAAGAACTGTTGAACTTGGAAATTGTCTATGCGGTTCGAAGCGGACCGGTAATTAATGATGCTACCATTGAAGATGCGGAACAAGCCGGCTTAGGTCGACAAGTAAAGCTTATATCTACCGGGTGTGATGCTCCTGGGGTGATTCGTGCCGAGTGTAACCCGGAGTTTTTAAAAGTTTTGGATGAAGCCGACATTGTCATCAGTAAAGGCCAGGGGAATTTTGAAACACTATCGGAAGAAAAACGGGAGATCTTTTTTTTGCTTAAGGCCAAATGCCCGGTGATTGCCGGGCGGATTGATATTGACGCGGGAGACTATTTGTTTACAACATACCGGATAAATAACTGACATATGCCTAAAAAGCCTAGAATATTAGTTGGCATAAGCCAATAATTTAAAAGAACTAAAGGAAGTGTTAACCATGAAGATAGCCATTTCAGCAACGGGAAATACACTTGATGGCGCACTGGACCAACGCTTCGGCAGAGCGGCCTTTTTTTTAATCGTGGACCCGGATACCTCACAATTTGAAGTAATTAATAACGAAGCTGCGGGGGCTGCCGGAGGGGCGGGGATTACCTCGGCTCAGACGATAGTGGATAAAGGAGTTAAAGCGGTAATAACCGGTAATGTGGGGCCAAACGCCATGAAGGTTTTAAATGCGGCTGAAATTGCCGTCTATCGAGGGGTGTCGGCTTCGGTTCGAGCGAACATTGAAAAGTTTAAAAAGAGAACGTTGGAAAAGATCGATAATGCCGTGCCGTCTCATTTTGGTATGGGGTTAACGGGAGGTCAAAAGTGAAAATAGCCGTTTTGAGCGGTAAAGGCGGGACCGGAAAAACGACCGTCTCCGCCAGTCTTGCATATTCCTTGGGTGCTTGTCAGTATATTGATTGTGATGTTGAGGAACCCAATGGAGCGATCTTTTTAAAACCGGACCTTCAAGAGTCTTATCAAGTAAAAGTCCCAGTACCGGAGGTGGATCAGGCGAAATGCAACGGATGCGGCGCTTGCGTTAAGGTATGTCAATTTAACGCCTTGGCGGTGATCAAAGGGAAGGTATTACTTTTTTCTGAGATTTGCCACCATTGCGGCGCTTGTTCCCTTGCTTGTCAGACCGGGGCAGTTCATGAGGTTGATCGGATAATCGGAGTTGTTGAAACGGATCAAGTCCAATCTTTCTTGCACGGTCGTTTGAATATTGGCGAACCGATCAGTATTCCGATTATTCGGGAATTAAAAAAACGGATCAATAAAGATTTACCGGTAATATTGGATTGTCCGCCGGGAGCTTCTTGTTCGGTAGTACAGTCCCTTGAAGACTGTGACTATTGCATTTTAGTTACGGAACCGACTCCTTTTGGGCTTCATGATTTAAAGATTGCGGTTGCTCTCGTTAAAAAAATGGGGATCCCTTTTGGAGTGATAGTCAACAAAGCAACTGAAAACCAACGAATGATTCAAGATTTTTGTAAAGAGAATGAAATCGGGATTTTGATGGAGATTCCGTTTTCCCGGAAAATTGCTGAAAAGTACTCCAAAGGTATTTTACCGGTCCAAGATAATCCGGAGTGGATTAAGCGGTTTCAAGAAGTTTATGCCAAGGTGGAAAGAGGTGTCAACCAGTGAAGCGGATATCTTTTGTCAGTGGTAAAGGCGGAACAGGTAAAAGCACCTTGGTTGCCTCATTAAGTTTGTTGGTCAAAGAGAAGATGCTGGCCGATTGCGATGTGGACGCTCCAAATCTTTATATTCTACTTCATAATGAGGTTTTATCAAGCGAAGATTATTACGGAGCAAAAGAAGCTGTGATCGATCCCGAGATTTGCGCAAAATGCGGCCGGTGTAAAGAAGTATGCCGGTTTGAGGCTATTAACGATGCTTGGGAAATCGTTCCGATGCATTGCGAAGGTTGTGGAGCTTGCGTTCTGGCCTGTCCGGTAAGAGCGATCCACCTTGAAACAGTAAAGACGGGTCAAACTTATGTATCTCGGACCGAGAGGGGGACCTATGCCCATGCGTTGTTGGATATCGGCGCCGAAGGTTCGGGCAAACTGGTTACTGAAGTCCGTAAAAAGCTGGAACAATACAAAAAAGATGAAAAGTGGGTCTTGATTGATGGTTCCCCGGGTATCGGTTGCGTGGTGATTGCATCGATTAGCGGGGTTGACGCTGTAGTTGCCGTCGCAGAACCGACCAAGTCGGGCTTGAGTGATCTGGAACGGGTCCTGGGCGTTACCAGGCATTTCGGCATTCCCGGGTTGGTATGTATTAATAAGTTTGATCTTAATCCTGAAATAACTGCGGAAATTGAAAGCTTTTGTAATAATAATGGATTTTCCGTAATTGGAAAGATTCCGTATGACCCGGCGGTTATGAAAGCTTTACAAGGATTCAAGACACCGGTTGAAGCCGGGAATACCAGGTTCACTTCAGAGA
Organism: Bacillota bacterium; assembly: GCA_012735315.1. Lineage (GTDB taxonomy): Bacteria > Bacillota > UBA4882 > UBA8346 > UBA8346 > JAAYHS01. The sequence goes on from JAAYHS010000090.1 coordinate 16,149, forward strand.
TTGAACATTTATGGAAAGAGATCGAAAAGAAGGTGGGATATGAACAAAAAACCGGAAGCGGTTGAAGCATAAGTAACTGAAAATTTCCGAAAAAGGTGACTTCAAATGAGTAAAAATGCAAATTCTCCCTTTGAAAAAATCCAGAACCGTTATGGCATTATTAAAAAAGTTGTTGCGGTTATGAGCGGGAAAGGAGGAGTGGGTAAATCCTCGATCACCGCTTTGCTGGCTTCGGCTTTGAATAAAAAGGGGTTGAAGGTCGGTGTTTTAGATGCCGATATTACCGGGCCTAGTATTCCCAAAGTCTTCGGAGTTAAAGAAAAAGCCCAGGTAATCGGAGATACGATTCTGCCTTCGGAGACTCCGCTTGGGATAAAAATTATGTCCATCAATTTAATCTTAGAAAACGAGGAAGATCCGGTAATTTGGCGGGGGCCGCTGATTGCGGGGATGGTCAAACAATTTTTTGAACAGGTTGACTGGGGGGACCTGGACTACTTAGTGGTTGACCTACCGCCAGGAACCGGTGATGTTCCATTGACCGTAATGCAGTCGCTTCCCTTAAGCGGGATGATCGTAGTATCTTCGCCACAGGAATTGGTAACCTTAATCGTCAAGAAAGCCATTAACATGGCAGATAAGTTGAACATTCCAATTTTAGGTCTGATTGAGAATATGAGTTACTTTGAATGTCCCGGTTGTAAACGTAAAACCGAGTTGTTCGGGAAAAGTCGCGTCGAGGTTGTTGCTTCGGAAATGGAATTGGCTTTATTGGGACGGCTGCCGATCATACCTGAAGTAGCCCAGTTAAGCGATGAAGGCAAGATTGAAACTGTTGAAGCTATTTGTCCGGGGTTCTTTGATGAAATAGTTAATAATCTATTGACTAAACCGGAGTTAAAAAATAAAGTTAATAGGAGAGTGAATTGACATGAAAATAGCGATTGCTACCGAAGGTAATTATGTTGCCGGACATTTCGGCCACTGTGAAGGATTTACCATTTTTGAAGTTGAGAACAAGACGATCAATGGGAAACAATTTCAAGTCAATCCCGGGCACCGGCCGGGGTTTTTACCGAACTACCTTAATGATTTAGGGGTAAAAGTGATTATAGCCGGAGGCATGGGCGGCGGCGCCATTGAGATTTTTAACGAGAAGGGAATCCGAGTATACACCGGTGTTACCGGTACCTTGGATGAGACCATCGAAAAATATCTAAACGATGAATTGCAATCTTCGGACACGGTCTGCCATCAACACCAACATGCGGGCGAATGCGGGCATTGAGATTGCAGTCATTTTTTATTGATGGTATGATGAGAGGGATTAGTATTTTATTAGGGGTGAAAAAATGCCCAGGCCGGTCAAATGGAGAAAGGTAGCTTTTATTCCGGGTGTCCGCTTATATATCCCGGTAGGGGTGGCCCAATGCAACTTGGAAGAGAATGTCCTGAAAATAGAGGAACTGGAAGCTATACGTCTGAAAGACTTGGAAGGTCTGGAACAAGAAGAATGCGCCGAATTGATGGAAATATCCCGTCAAACCTTTCAACGGATTTTAATTGAAGCCCGTAAAAAAATCGCCGATTCGTTGGTCAATGGGAAAGCGGTCCGGATTGAAGGCGGTAATTTTACCAGCAACATTTGTCCGGTTAAATGTTTGAGTTGTCAAAGGGAATGGCAAGAAAGCTTTGAAAATTACCGTAAGATTTTAGAGGGCAAATATGAGTGTCCCTCTTGTGGGTCAAAAGAAGTTAATTGCGCATTTGGCAGGGGCAAGCGCTTTTGTGGCGGGCGTTGTTGGCGGCATGGACAATCCAAGGAATAAGGCAGGTATAAAAAATTCCGAAGCGGCATAAATATTATTAACCGGTTTTAGCGTTTGGGAGGAATGGGGCCTTTTAAATAACCAAAATTTTATTCGGAGTTATTTAAGTAGTATTAAGTTGATTTTAAGATTAATTTGCCCGCTAAAGTTGAAATTTGACTATTAGTCGCAGTTTATGTTATAATTTAATCAATTCCATATATTATCTTCCTGTTACGCTTAATCTCTTGAAAAAGAGAACGGGGGAACCAGTTTTTTGGGGTGAATTACCATGTTGGTCATGGTATAGGGTTACTCAAGCGACCCGAACCCGGCAGCTAACTTCGTCAGCGTTGCATGAGATGGAAGCATGGTTTAATCATAACCGACCATGGATCCTCCATGGTTATTTTTTTCAAAAAGTTCCGGAGGTGTTGTCAATGGTGAGGACCTGCTTACTTGGACTTGGGAGAACCGGGAAGGTTGTAGCCGAAGAATTGTTAATGTCCCGGGAATTTGATTTGGTTTCCGTGATCACCAGACCCGGCAGCAAAAAAGCGAATCGGTCCTTAAGAGAATTGGCGAATATTAATAGTGATTTGAAGGCTGTTAGCGCCGAGAAATTGACCGAAGAGATCCGGAAAAAGAAATTCACCTTGGCGATTGATTTTTCCACGCCCGACGCCTGTCTAAAAAATGCGCAGATTTTAGCCGAACACGGCGTCCAAATCGTCGTCGGAACCACCGGTTTCAATAAACTCCAGGTTTACGAATTAAAAAGAATAGCCCAACGCTATAAAATCGGAATGGTCTATGCTCCTAATATTTCCGTGGGCATCAATGCCTTGCTATATATAGCCAAAGCATTGGCCCGGATGACCCCTGAGTATGATGTGGAAATTATGGAGTCGCACCACCGCAATAAGGCCGACTCTCCCTCGGGAACCGCGCTTAAAATAGCCGCCGCCATTCATCACGAAAAGGGAATCCAGGAGCAAAAGCTCGTTTACGGCAGAAGAGGAGCGACCCATAGAGACGCCGCCGAGATCGGGGTTCACGCCGTCCGGGCGGGGGGAATAACCGGTGTTCATCGGGTGTTGTTTGCCGGAGAACATGACGAAATCGAAATTATCCATCGCTCTTATTCCCGTAAAGTATTCGCCGAAGGAGCGCTGCTGGCGGCCAAATTTATTCTGAACCGAAGAGGGTTTTTCTCAATGGAAGAGGTCTTGGCATATGAAGAAAAAGATGAGGCGGAACCGGTTGAAGGTTCGGCATAAAAAATATTTATGACATATATATTACTGATGAGTTCGGTTAGAAAATGGAGCGCCTGAAAACCTGGGCGCTCCATTTTCAATTAATCATTCCACAAAAAACGGCCTGTCACATTAAAAAGCTTTAAGGATTTGGATAACCATTCCTGACTTGACAAACAGTTGCTAAAGGAGTAGCGGTCCGGGGAGGAGAAACGGTATTTAAAATTCAGTAAAGGAGTGCGGTAGATGATGCGCAAACTAATCACGGTAATCATCGCAACCCTCATTCTATCTCTTTCCGGATCATTGGTCGCTCGCGGCGGCTCCTATTCCCTGGAAGCTGAAAACGGCAAAATAAACGCGCCGGCTGGTCTGGGTTTTGAGGTTAAAACTAATTTTAGGGATGAGCAAAACTTTTCTTTCGCCTCAATACCGGTTACCGCAAAACTCAGTTACGGGATCCGCCCCTCGGTTACTATTAGCGGCGAAGTAAGCCGCAACGGAGAGGAGGACCCGCGGATGCTTCTGAAAGGCTACTATAGTCCTTCGCGTTCATCGCTGGGTTACACGGCCTATTTGGGGTATGATTTTAGCGCGGCGGAGATTCCCATGTACGGTGTTTCGGTATGGCTGGCTTCAGATCAACTTTATGGTTTTATTAACTTCGAAGCTGATCAGGCCGCGGATGATACCGCCCTAACGGTTACACCCGGCGTAAACTTTGGGCTTGGTTCTAAAATCAGATTGGCCGGCGAAGTGGGATACGACATTATTAATAAAGGGTATAAAGAAGTAAGGCTGGGCGCAAGTTATGAATTGGTAGACAACTTTAACATCAAAATAGGCGTTGCCGCCGGTTTTGAAGAGGATGCCGAACGGGTTTATACCACCGGTTTGGCGATGGAGATCTAAGTCGAACGATTGAATATGTAAGTCACAAACATTAAAAACCGGATGCCGTTGCCGTATATTTGGGAAAGACGAAACAAACCACTCGTTTGGCGGGTGGTTTGCAATTTTTAAATAAGCGATGGGAAGGGATTGGGCTTAATCGAAAAGGACGCTGACGGAAATGTCCTGATGGATGCGGCGGATGGCGTCGCCCAAAAGGGGCGCGACCGAGATAACCGTAAATTTTGGAAGCATTCGATCCGGAGTCAGCGGAATGGTATTGCAGACCACGACTTCTTTGATGGCGTCGTGTTTTAAACGTTCAATGGCCGGTGGTGAAAAGACCCCATGGGTGGTCAAGAGATGAATATCAGGTCTGGCGCCGCGTTCTAAAAGAGCGTTAACCACCTGCATGATGCTTCCGGCGGTGTCAACCATGTCATCAATGATAATCGGGGTTTTATCCTTGACATCTCCGATGAAGTAGGTCATTTCGGCGACATTGGGGGCGGGACGCCTTTTATACATCACACCCAGTGGTAAATCAAGCCTGGCGGCGAGTTTTTCGGCCTTTTTAACGCTTCCGGCGTCGGGGGCGATGATTACGCTGTCGGGGAAATTTTTTTGACGAATATACTGAGCCAGCATCGGCAGAGCGGTCATATGGTCAACCGGGATATTAAAGAAACCCTGAATAGCCGGGGCATGGAGGTCCATGGTAATGATCCGGTCGGCTCCCGCGGTAGTGATGAGGTCCGCCAGCATTCGGGCGGTAATCGGTTCCCGGGGCGCCGATTTTTTTTCTTGACGCGCGTAACAATAGTAAGGAATAACCGCGGTTATTCTTCCTGCCGAAGCGCGTTTTAAAGCGTCGATGCCGATCAGCAATTCCATTATCTGATCATTGACATTGTTGGTAAAAGATTGCAAAATAAAAACATCGGAGCCGCGAATGCTTTCTTCAAATCTAATATAGATTTCTCCATTAGCGAAACGGGAGATATTGATCCCTCCCAAACGCACTCCCAAATATTCGGCAATTTCTTGACCGAGTTGCGGGTTGGCCGTTCCCGTAAAGATCTTCATGGGACCGTATTGAGACAAAGTGACGCACACCCCCGTGGGTTATAATTTTATTTCAAATAATTAATAGCATAACTTAATTCAGCAAATAGTATTAATATCCTTTAATTTTTGATCCTTGAAAAAGTTATTTCGGTATTTGGGAGTTATGTTGAATTGAATTAGAACAGAACCATTAAAACTAGGATTAAAACTACCCGTCACAGCCGGAAAACAAAAAAGACCCGTCGGGTCTTTTAAGTTATGCTACTAGTTTGCTCGTTGAATCTTATTGGAGCGTAGACAACGTGAACAAACCCTAATACGTTTCCGGGTTCCGTCAATTATGGCGCGGACATTACGGAGGTTTGGTTTCCAGCGGTGACGGGTCTTAATATTTGAATGGCTTACCAAATTTCCGGTTTGGTGTCCTTTGCCGCAAATTGTGCAACGGTAAGACAAGAAAAACACCTCCAAATCAAGGACGAATTAAACAAAACTATTCTACCATAAAGAACTGTCGCTGACAAGGGTATAAATCGAAGAAAGCTTCATCAATCTGATTTTTTAAAAAGCAGGATTTTAAAGAGATTTCTCGAAATTTAAAGGGTATTTACACTTGTGATTTAAAATTAACCGTAAAGCCTGACTATACAAGGCCGGGACTCGCTTTTAATTGAAAGGCGTAAAGAAATGGGCGGTGGTTGATCTTTTAAATAGCGAGGAATAATTTATTAGAGGAATAAGCGCAAGTGTTCGGAGTAACACTCTCTACCTGGGCTGTCAAAAACTTGAACATCAAACATCTTACTCAACTAAGATGAAGGAAATTTATGTTTTTAAGCGAATAGTAATTGGGATAAACAGGATTAAGGAGGAACCAACGTGGCCGAAAAAACCAAAGCCGCGTCCAAACAAAAACTTGGCTCCATCAATATTTCACCGAATACAATTGCCATGATTGCCGGAATCGCGACCATGCAGTGTTTCGGTGTGGTCGGTATGGCCTCCCGTACTTTACATGACGGGCTCTCCGATTTATTGACAGGAAAGGATAATTTAACCAAAGGGATTGAAGTGATTATTGATGAGGACCAGGTAGATGTAGATCTCTACATCATTGTCGAATACGGGGTTCGGATTCAAGAAGTGGCCCGGAATGTTATTGAAAATGTCAGGTACGCCATTGAAAATCAGCTCGGTTTGGATAAGGTTAAGATTAATGTAATCGTACAAAGTGTGCGTAGCAATAAAAAATGATTAATTTTGGGAGGCAGTATGTTGCAGCCAGATTATATTGACGGACCGTTATTGAAAGAGATGATTTCAGCTGGAACAGCTTGTTTGTATTCTCATAAAGCGGAAGTCGACGCCTTAAATGTTTTTCCCGTTCCGGACGGGGATACCGGTACTAATATGTACCTTACTTTCCAAGCCGCTCTCCGAGAAGTGTTAAATAATACTTCGCGTCAAGTGGTTGATTTGTTGGAGTCGGCAGCCTACGGAGCTTTAATGGGCGCCCGCGGCAACAGCGGGGTTATTGTATCACAGTTTTTTCGAGGTTTTGTGAAAGCGCTCCCCGCTAAAACCAAAAATCTTACTAAATCCGATTTAGCCGCAGGGTTTAACGGCGCTTATGAATTATGTTATCAAGCGATTCGCCAACCGGTGGAAGGAACGATTTTAACCGTTATTCGTGAAACGGCCGGTTATGCCAAGGAGAATACCGCTAAAAAATCGGATATAAAGGAATTTTTCGATCAACTATATCAGCATGCGTGCCATATTCTGGCTCAAACCCCGGAGATGTTACCGGTTTTAAAACAAGCCGGAGTGGTAGACGCAGGCGGTCAAGGTCTCGTATATTTCCTTGAAGGCATGAACCGCTGTCTGAAAGGCGAGAATCTGGATGAAACGATTTCCGATAATCTGCTGAATGAAGCGCCGAAAGTCAGCGTGGCTCCTTATACCGACGGTGAGCTTTTAGCCGATGGGGTCATTAATTTTCAATATTGCACCGAATTTATTTTAAAAGGAAAACAACTCGATTTGGAACATATTAAAAACAATCTCAGCCCGCATGGAGATTGTTTAATGGTGGTCGGCGACGCCAACACCGCCAAAATTCACCTTCACACCAATAATCCCGGTATTGTTTTGGACTTCGCGGTCCGTTACGGCGATATGTATGAGATTCAAATTCATAACATGGTGGAACAAAGCCAGCAACGTTTGGCGAAATTATCCGAAATGACCGCCAATTCCAAATATGGGATAATCGCGGTAACCTCGGGAGACGGTTTGGAACGAATTTTCCGGAGTTTAGGGGTTCAAGCCATCGTTAACGGCGGACAAACCATGAATCCCAGCGTCGAGGATTTGGCTAAAGCCGCTTCGGGCCTTAAGGCTTCGCAGATTATTATTTTGCCTAACAATAAGAATATCATTTTAACCGCCAATCATGTTCAACAATTATTGCCGGAACGCCAGGTAAGAGTGGTTCCAACTCAAAGTATTCCGGAAGGACTCGCGGCTTTGTTGAACTATTCCGAAGATCGCGATTTGGATGAGAATGTGCGGCAAATGACTGAAAAATCGCAAGCGATTGTAACCGGAGAAGTTACTTATGCGATTCGCAGCGTAAAATTGGGTAAAATGGACATTAAAGAAGGGGAAATCATCGGTCTGTTGGATGGGGAGATTGTAACTCACGGCGATTCCCCGGAACAAGTTTTGAAAGAGGCGTTGCAAAAGTTCCCCAAGGCTAACGGCAGTCTGATTTCAATTTATTATGGCGCCGATGTTACTTCTTTGACTGCTCAGGATTTATTGAATCAACTCGAGAAGCTGTTCCCCGATGCCGAAATTGAATTATATTACGGTGGCCAACCGTTATATTATTATTTATTCTCAATCGAGTAAGGGGGGCCTAAGTTGGCTGTTAAAATTGTTACGGACAGTACGGCCGATATACCGAGCAATCTTATCGCCGAATATGGGATAGAGGTTGTTCCCTTGAACGTGCATTTCGGGGAAGAGGTATTCAAAGACGGGGTTGATATTTGGAGCGAAGAATTTTATAATAAGCTTCGCAATGAACCGTTGCTGCCGAATACTTCGCAACCTTCTCCCGGCGAGTTTTTAAAGGCTTATCAGAAGATTGCGCAGCCGGGCGACACCATTATATCGATTCACATTTCCCGTGAAATGAGCGGAACGGCTGATTCGGCGGAATTGGCCGCGCAGATGGCGGGGGCCGATTACCAAATCCGGGTCGTTGATTCGAGGAATGTCTCGATGGGTTTGGGAATTATAGTATTAAAAGCCGCCAAAGCGGCAAAGAATGGCGAGACGGCCGACTCGATCCTCGCCAAGCTTTCGGAATGGAAGCAAGAAGTGTCGGTTTATTTTACCTTAAAAAGCTTGGAGTACTTGCACAGAACCGGCAGAATCGGTAAAGCCTCGGCTTTGTTGGGCGGTTTATTAAGTATTAAGCCGATTTTGCAAATCGAAGACGGGTTAATCGTCCCGGCGGAAAAGATCAGAGGTAATTATCAAAAGGTGGCCGAACTAATGGTTGAAAAACTGGCCGAGCGCTACGGAAGCCGGCCTTTATTGGCGGGTATCGTCCATACCGAACTACCTGGCGAATTAGAGATTTTGAAAACAGCAGCCCAAAAAAGGTTAAACATTGACGAGTTGGTGATTAATTTGGTCGGTCCCATCGTCGGGACCCATGCCGGTCCATATACGATCGGGATCATTGCTCTTCCGGTATGAGGGTAATCGCGGGTAAGCACCGGGGAAGGACTTTAAAGAGTCCGAAACATAGGGGCGTTCGCCCGACCGCTGATCGGGTCAAGGAAGCATTATTTAACATCTTAGGCGCCAGGATAGATGGCGCCGCTTTTCTGGATCTATTCGCCGGGACCGGCGCGATCGGAATTGAGGCTATCAGCCGGGGCGCCGCCACCGTGGTTTTTGTCGATCAAAGCCCGTTAAGCGTTAAACTGATTCATCAGAACTTAAAACTGATAGAACCGAATCACAATTTCCCCGTTTTGTGCTTGCCTTTTACGCGGGCTATTGATTTATTAGCCGAGGAGAAGATTTATTTCGATCTGGTTTTCTTAGATCCTCCCTTTGAAGACCGTATCTTAATTCAAGCGGTTCAAGGAATATTGAGCGCCGATTTATTGAAAGAAAACGGGATAATCATCGCCGAACACCCGTGTAAGTTTCGGTTCGAACTCCCGGAATTTCACGGGGAAACTAGAAATTATGGCGATATTTGCTTGACTTTTCTTCATAAAAGATGATAAAGTAAAAAAACCCGTTCATTTGAAATTAATAGCTTTTGTCAATTTTATCTATCAATTGTAGCATTTCGGTAAAAATTATGAAATCAAGGACGGCGAAGCCATCGATGCTTTTAAAAGTTGTATGTCCCGGTAGTTTTGATCCGATTACCAACGGGCATTTGGATATTATCGAACGAGCCGCCCAATTGTTCCCGGGGGTAGTGGTTGGGGTGCTTGAAAATCCGAGTAAAAAACCATTGTTTTCCCTTCAGGAACGCGTTGAATTGATTCAAAATGCGGTTCGGCATTTAAATAATGTTGAAGTCGAATGTTTTAGCGGATTATTGATTGATTTTGCCAGACGGGTCGGTAGTAATTTGATCGTTAAAGGTTTACGGGCGATCTCCGATTTTGAGATCGAATTTCAGATGGCCTTAAATAATAAAAGAATGGCGCCGGAGATCGAGACGATCTTTATGATGACCAAGAATGAATACTCTTTTTTGAGCTCAAGCATGGTTAAGGAAATTGTTCATTTTGGAGGAGATGTTCGGGGATTGGTCCCCGAGGGGGTTGAAACGGCTCTCCGGAAAAAATACGGATTAAGCGCGGGAGAATAAAATGCCGAAGTTGAATTTGATTTTGCTTTTGGAGCATTTGGAAAAGCTTGCGGTTAATAATTTTTCCATTGCCGGAAAGGTCCTAATCGACAAGGATGAATTGGAAGAATTAATTAATAAGATGAGAATGGCTCTGCCTGAGGAGATTAGGGAAGCGGAATGGGTTAGCCGCGAAAAGGATAAGTATTTGGAGCAAGCTCAGGAAGAAGCTAAACGGATATTGCGGGAAGCCGAGCTCTATGCCGAGCGCCTGGTGCGCGAAGATCAGATAACCGCCCAAGCCCAGGAGGAGGCCAAAAGAATCATCTCCGAAGCCAGGAAAAACGCGAGCCAGATCGAAGCGGACGCCCTGCAATATACAAATTCCATCTTGGAACAGCTGGAAGAGAGTTTGGAACGCACTATTCGGATCGTGCGTAAAAGCCGTGAAGAAATCTTACATAAATAGTTTTCGTAATTTCGTAATTGGGAAGCCTGTTCGTTGAAAGGCCGTTTACAGGTAATTACGGCTTTTTTTCATGAAAAAACCATGGAGAGATAAAATAATGGGAAAAGGAATTTCAATCGCTCTCGATGGACCGGCCGGTTCGGGGAAAAGCACTATTGCCAGGGCGGTGGCTCTGAAATTCGGATATCAGTATATCGACACCGGCGCCATGTACCGGGCGATCACCCTTAAGGCCTTAAAAAATAAAATTCCGGTCGATGATGAATCACGGTTAACGGAGTTAGTCGCGAATACCACAATTAACTTTAAATATATCGGGACCGGCGATCAACCCCAGCTTCGGGTGATTATGGACGGGGTTGACGTCAGCGAAGCGATCCGCAGTTTAGAGGTGACCGATAATGTATCGGCGGTATCGGCGGTTGCCGGTGTTCGCGAAGCGTTGGTAAAGCTTCAAAGAAGTATGGCCGAGGAAGGTGGCGTGGTCATGGATGGACGGGATATCGGAACCGTAGTTTTGCCGAACGCCGAATTGAAAATCTTTCTGACCGCCTCGGTGGCGGAGCGTAGTAAACGGCGCTGGTTGGAGTTAAAAGCCAAGGGAGTCGAAGTCCCTCTTGAGGAATTGGAGCAACAAATTCGTAAACGCGACCAATTTGACAGTAATCGCGCCGTAGACCCTTTGCGGCAGGCCGAGGATGCAATTTTGTTGGATACTACCGATTTATCCATTAGTGAAGTTACCGACCGGATCGTGGAATTAGCCTTGGCAAAGGGAGCGGAATTTAAACCGACATGAGCGGGAGTTTCGAAATATTGGTCGCTAAAACGGCCGGTTATTGTTTCGGTGTCCGGCGGGCCATGGAAATGGTGGAAAAGGCTTTAGCCGAAGGAGACCGGCGCTTATTCGCTTTCGGTCCGTTGATTCATAACCCGCGAGTCGTTAACGAACTGGAAGAACGCGGTTTGCGCACGGTTGATTCCTTGGCTCAGGTTCCCGGAGGGAAGGTCGTTATTCGCTCCCACGGAGTAGGACCGAGAATTTATCGCGAGGCGCGGGAACGGAATTTAGAAATTGTCGACGCCACTTGTCCCTTTGTAAAAAATGTTCAACAATTGGCGGTCTTTTTGGCGGAAGAGGGTTACCAGGTGATCATTATCGGCGAACCGGAACACGCGGAAGTTAAAGGGGTGTTGGATTCGGTCGCCGGCAAGGCTTTGGTATTGGATAAGATCGAGGATCTGGATCCGGAGCGGATCTTGCCCAAAGTTGGGGTGATTAGTCAAACAACTCAAGACCTGGTTAATTTTCAGCGGCTGATTAGCGCGCTTATTCCTTTGGTGAAAGAGATCCGTATTTATAATACTATTTGCTTGGCTACGTCCGAGAGACAGCAGGAAGCCGCCGAACTTAGCCGGAAAGTTGACCTGATGTTGGTAGTAGGCGGTAAAAATTCCGCTAATACCTCGCGTTTGACTGAGATAAGCCGGATGAATGGGACGCGCACTTATCAATTGGAATCCGCTGCTGAAATCGACGCGGCCTGGTTTGAAAAAGTCGAAAAAGTTGGAGTTACGGCGGGAGCTTCCACTCCTGATCAACAAATTGAGGAAATAATTCAAAAATTGACTTATCTAGGAGGTAAAGTAGGTAATGAATGAGACAAAAAACCAAATGACGCCGGAGCAAGAAACCTTGATCCCAATGGAAGAGGCGTTGAAAACCGCCGAGGAGCGTTTGCCCAATTTTGAACCGGGTGAAATCATCGACGCTAAAGTGGTGTTGGTTCGCGATGACGCCGCTTTTGTCGATATCGGCGGTAAGTCGGATTATTCAATACCCCTTGCCGAACTTACGGCGGAGTCGGCCGCTTTAGCGCAAGAGGTTGTTAAAACCGGGGATCTCATCAAAGTGATGGTTGTCAGAACCGAGGAAGAGGATAAAATTTCGCTTTCGAAACGCCGCGCCGATGAAAGACTGGTTTGGCTCGATTTACAAGAGGCTTTTAATAGTCAAAGTTTGGTCTCCGGCACGGTTAGCGGAGTTGTTAAAGGCGGTTTGAATGTGAATCTTAACGGAGTGAAAGCTTTTATGCCCGCCTCTCATGCCGTCTTGGAGCAAACCAAAAATTTGGAATCGTTGGTCGGTCAGACCTTTGACATGAATATTCTGGAATTGGATCTGGCCAAAAAACGGGTTTTAGTATCCCGTAGAAAGATTTTGGAGGAAGAACGCCGCAAAATCGAGGCGGAGTTTTTTGAAAATATCAAAGAAGGAGAACGCCGCAAAGGAAAGGTGACTAAGATCCTTAATTTTGGAGCCTTTGTGGATCTGGGCTCGGGGATTGAAGGATTAATTCATATTTCCGAGCTGAGTTGGAACCGGGTTAAAAATGCCGCCGAAGTTTTGAATGAAGGCGACGAGGTGGAAGTATTAGTCACCAAAGTGGATCCGGAGAAAAAACGTTTGTCGTTATCATTAAAACAAATCGAAGAACATCCTTGGGACCGGGCAATCAAGGATTTTACCGAAGGAGCCGTTTATCAGGGAACGGTTGTCCGTTTGGAACCTTTCGGGGCATTCATCCGCTTGGCGCCCGGAGTTGAAGGCTTGGCTCATATTTCCCAATTGGCCGAGAAACGGGTTAATAACCCGGAAGAAGTTTTAAGCGTCGGTCAAGAGGTTCAAGTTAAAATTATTAAGATTGATCCGTCTAAACGAAAGGTTTCGTTAAGTTTAAAACAGGTCGCCAGCGACCGTGAGAAAGAGCAACTCCATGCTTATCTGAAGCAGCATCAAGATCAGCCTTTTGTCCAAAATTTGGGAGACTTTATTAAAATTGAGCAGTAAGAACACTTGGTAGTAGTATTTTTTTACCGGTATTATTGTAAGAAATTTAATGAAGTTAAATGATTTGCCGTAACCGACTCTTCGTTCGTAAACGAAGAGTTTTGTTTTTAGTTAAGCTAGGTTTCGCTATCTTTTTTATTCTTTCCAAATCAAGCGGATTGCTTCCTGGTTTTGGTCGGCATAAGCGGTATTTCCTCAGGAAAATCTATTCTCATGATGGCATTTGCGCTATTATGCGGTAGGACGATATTCCTTAGTTGGCTAAGCGCGCAAAAATTGTAAAGGAGGCATCGAAATATGACCGGAGTCGTTTTACTGATCGGCGTCAGTATTTTGATTTTTTTGGGATTAGCGCACCGGGTTCTCGACCGGCTTTATTTAAGCGACCGGGGCGGATTACTTCTAATCGGCGCGTTGATTGCCGGAAGTTTCATCGACGTCCCGATCTGGAGAAACCCCTTAGTGACGTTGAATGTGGGCGGGGCGATTATCCCTCTTCTATTGTCGATTTATGTTTTAAGTAAGGCGGGGTCGGGAAAGGAAGTAACCCGCTCGGTGATCGGCATTATTATAACCGTCGGCGTATTATACGGGGTCAGTAAACTTTATAGTTTCGACACCGCCCGCGGATTAATCGAACCCCAATATTTATGGGCGGTTATCGCTGCGGTAATCGCTTATTTGGCCGGCCGTTCCCGCCGCTTGGCTTTTATTATAGCCACCCTCGGACTTTTGGCTCTGGATGTAGCCCATATTATTGAAGTCGGTCTTGGAGGTTTTAATGCTCCGACGCGAATCGGCGGCGCGGGGGCATTCGATACCATCGTAGTGGCCGGGATCTTAGCGGTCTTGCTTGCCGAATTGATCGGTGAAAGCAGAGAGGCTCTCCAAGGGGGTCCCGTCAGGGAAGGACATGCCGCGAGTTTAAACCGGGCCTTGGACCATCCGGAAGGGACCGGAAGGGAGGATGAGCGGAAATGAAGCGCAGGTTTGGTTGGATATTGATAATAATGGCTTTTTCAGCTGTTATGGCCGTGAATGTCCGGGCGGAACTGGAACTTGACGGTGAATATATGACTCTCAAAGACGACGGGGGACGGATTATCGCCCGGACCGCCCATCAAATATCCATCGGCGACGAGTATTTGAATAGCAACAATGAACTTTACCGCGTGGAACAGGTTGAAGGGGATACGGCATTGGTTAAACTGGTGCGCAAAGAGCGTCTTACGGCGGAGAGCGGGACCGGATTTAGGGGTTTGTTAAATGATCTGTTCAACTTGCGGGCGGAAGTTAAAAGCAAAGGTCCGATCGGGATTTATCATACTCACTCGGATGAATCATACGTCCCCACCGACGGCAAGTCCAGCCGAAAAGGAAGCGGGGGAATCATAAAAGTCGGGGAGACTTTGGCCAAGGCTTTGGAGAAAAAAGGGATTCCGGTCGTTCATGATAAAAGCATTCATGATCCCCATGACGCCCTTGCCTATGATCGTTCCCGGCGTACTGCCGCCCAAATCTTGAAAAAAGGGCCCTCCTGTATTCTCGATGTTCATCGCGACGCCGTGCCTAGGGAAGAGTATTCCAAGATCATTAACGGCCAAGGAGTAACCAAGGTTCAGTTGGTAGTCGGGAGGGAGAACCCGAATTTTCGGGCCAACAATGATTTTGCCAAACAGGTGAAAGCCAAAGTTGATCAAAAATACCCCGGTTTAATCAAAGGCATTTTTTATGGAACCGGAAAGTATAATCAGGATTTGGGACCCCGGACTTTACTGCTGGAATTCGGCACCCATACCAATAGCCGGGAATCGGCGGAACGCGGCGCGGCGATTTTTGCCGAAGCCGCCGCCGATGTTCTTTACGGGGCGGCGGGGGCCGGTTTTGTGAACCGGGGCAGTTGGCGGAGTCTTTTTTGGGTGATCGCGGCAGTGGTGGGCGGAATAGCCTTATTCATGCTTTTAAATCGCGAAGGGTTTAAAAATATCGGCAAGGAATTTACCGGGGCCGTAGGCGAAGAACGCCCGGAAGAGGAAGAAAAGTCATCCGGTAACAATCCCGGGGAGTCTTCTTGAAAATAATTTATCATTGTTATGGAGGGGCTCATGCTTCCCCAACGGCGGCCGCGATTCATTTGGGTTTATTGCCCAGCGATCGGAGGCCGACCTTCGCGGAATTACTGAAAACGCCCCGTTTTGACGAAATCGGCTATTGGGAGCATGGCAAATTATTTTGGGCCGGGGTTGACACGGCGGGCAACGAGGTATACACCCTGGGACGAAGAAACGCCGCGGCTTTGGTAATCAACTTAATCAAAGAGTTTACTCGTTTGGTCGGCGGCAACCCGGACGATTATTATTTCGTAAACTGCGTCCAATTATTGAATCCGTTTATGGTGACGGGTGGCTATTCTTCCCGGTCGCTCGGATGGGTCGGATTGGGGCGGCCGTTGGTGACTTTCGGAACAATCTTATCCTTTCCCATCTTGGTTAAAATCGTGCGACGGACTATTAAAGAAGTTAACGATCTTAAATTGGCTAAGCGGGCATGAAGTTGTTCTATTACTGTTATGGACGGTCTCATTCCTCGGTCATCGCCGGTTCGATTCATCTAAAACGGTTGCCCGATAATCGAATTCCGGGAATTCGAGAGATTTTAGCGGTTCCCCAATTCGACCGGGCCGATAGCAGTGATTTTGGTGTCCCTTTTTATTTAGGCAACGACGAAGCCGGCAACGAAGTTTATATCATTGGTTTCGGAAGGGAAACTTTTTTAGGCTTGCAAACGATCTATCACTTTCTAAGAGGTAACGCCGACCCGACGGAATGGAAATTCTTCAACTCATTGGCGGCTGTCGGCTGGTTGACCAAGATCGGCGGTTTTATTTCTAAAAAATTAAAACTGCCTTTAGTGGGGAAATATTTGGCGGCCGTAGGCATCCGGAGAAGTTATCGCAACCTGGTGGAGTTGGTCAAAAAGGCAAAGGAGACTGAGATAATGGCTGCTCGGAAAGTTATTATCGTCACCGATGGCGACCGGGTCGCCGAGAAGGTAGTGGAAAAAGTAGCCCAAAATATTGGAGGCAGGGCGATTTCATTGTCGGCCGGCAACCCGACGCCGGTATCCGGGAGTCAAATAGCGGCGGCTATTAAAGAAACGCCCAAGGATCCGGTTTTAGTGATGGTTGATGATTGCGGGTCCCGGCATAAGGGCAAGGGCGAAAAGGTTTTGGAAGAATTGGCCCATAATCCGGACCTCGATATCTTGGGTGTAATCGCGGTGGCCTCCGATACTTCAAAGGTTATGGGCGTGCCGGTGAGTTTTTCCATTACCCGGGAGGGTAAAATTATCGACGGACCCGTGGATAAAACCGGCAACCCCGAACCCGACGGCCACCGCCGGATAGAGGGCGATACGGTTGATGTGATTAACCGGCTCCATATTCCGCTGGTGGTTGGACTGGGTGATTTGGGTAAAATGGATGACGCCGATTTGGTTGAGGAAGGCGCGAAAATAACCACCATGGCGGTGGAGGAAATTTTAAAAAGGAGTAACTTTAATAATTCCACATAAGAAGCAGGAAAAGTCCGATTTAAGACTAATTAATGTAAGAGCTAAATGTCAAGAGGTTTAGAATGAAAATAGGCATTCCCCGCGCGTTATTGTATTTTTGGTACGGCCATCTTTGGGAACGGTTTTGGAGCGAGTGCGGTTGGGAGGCGCAAGTCTCTCCGCCGACCGACCACCGGATTATGAAATCAGGGGTAAATGTGGCCATCGACGAACTTTGCCTTCCGGTAAAGGTTTTTTTAGGCCATGTTCAATTTTTAGCGCCTAGAGTCGACCGGATTTTCATTCCCCATTTGATTAAAGTGGAGCGGGACGCTTTTATTTGTCCCAAGTTTATGGGTTTGCCCGATTTGGTCCGGCACGCGCTTCCCGGTTCGGCTTCAAAGTTGCTGGTGTCAAAAGTGGGACCGAAAAAAGTTGATCCGATAATGAGCTTAATCA
>JAAYHS010000091.1 GCA_012735315.1 Bacillota bacterium
CGGCAGTGGATGGAAACTCTTTTCGTCTTTCCAGTAATATCTTTTTACGAAACAAATACCGCAAAGCGCTTCCCCTCTTGCCATTCGAGTGTCATTTATTTTTATTGCGTTGTCATCTATATATTTAGGCCTCTTCTCAAATCCATTTTCATCTATGTTTGGTTTATAAAACAAAGCGTTTCGCTCGCCACAGAGAGAACATTTTCTGCCTTCTTCCGGCAGCTGCTTGAAAGTCCTGGTATTTTTAACTGCTCCCATAAGCCTTGTAAGCTGCTTATATTTTTCATGATAATTGTCGCCGTCATTAAATTGAATAGCCGCCCAGTAAACCTCCGGGAAATCTTCGATCTGACGATCCAAACCGTTTGGTTTTGAAAGACCTTGTTTTGTTATAACATCATCATTAACGATTGTTTTAAACTTATTTTGAACCTCGCGTTTAAGTTTTTCACCTATCTCACGAGGGTCGTCACAATGAATCAAAGCGATAAATTCGTTGGGTGTGGAATTTAAAGTATTACCAAGATCCTTATGCGAGGGTGTAGGAAATATAAGTTCCATATCTTGAGGTAATCGTTCAATGGCATACCCCACCAGATCCGACATTAATCTGCTTCCCGTATATAAATCATGAGTTTTCCTTGCTTGGGCGATAAAACTTTGCACCGGACCAATGGTGAATAAAAAGAGGAACCGGCTCATAATATCGCCTCCTTAAGTTTATCTTGTAACTTTAGAGAATATGAAATATTGGCAAGAGGTTTATCTACTGTTGTATTTAAGGTAGTAATTATTGGATAGTATCCATCAGCATTTTTAATTATAGAGATATATACGGGTGACGCCATACGGCCTGTGGAAGTTGAGGAAGCTAAAATTTTATCACAAAAATCATGGGTTGCCATCCCTATCTTAAATAATAAATCGTTATAGGTTTTATATTTCCTTCCTATTTGAATTTTTTTGATATACGGATAATCCAAACTACCTTTATTTAAGGTTAAATCCGAATAAATTTCGGAGTCTCTAATTTTATACTTTATATATCCGAAGGAATTCAATAACTCAAGAATATATGATAGATTAATTTCTCTTACGTTTTTTTGTGGCTCGATTATTCTTATACTTCCAAACCCTCTTCTACTTCTTTTCCCGAAACCTCCTAAAATAGTAGTAATAATAAATAAATTACATAAATTATCAAAGGTAAATGTCTCATTTTCTTTAACTTTTATACAATCACTTATCAGCGACAAATTAACTGAAAAACCCTGTCCTGATTTAAATGCTTTCAATTTAAAATTAGAATTTTTTCTATGAGGTAATGGATTATAATCTTCATAATCCAAATTTGTCTGATCTATATTAATAATAACCTTACTCCTACCCTGCTCCTTCCCGCTCCCGCCAAAAATTGCCGCTTCCCGTTCTCTTAAATCTTTTAATTCCAGATATCCATTAATCGCCCGCCACCAAAACCTGAGAACTCCCTTAATGGACGGCGCTCTTAATTCCGGTTTTTTCCCGTCCGCCCCCGCCATGAACATGGGAGTTACGGTCTCGCATTTGAAAGTTATGGTATTCATTCATAATACCTCCTCATTACTTTCGGAAATCTTTTGTAGTCTACGTACGGGAGCATCGATACAATCCCTAGATTCAAACGCTAAAAGTTTTAAACCTCTAATTTGAATAAATTTTTTATCCAACTATTTACTGGTTTTTTATTTTTCGACATATTTTGTGTTCTACCTTTTATAAAAACAATTTTGAAAAATCGAAGTTCGATAATTCAACAGGCAGTTAAGATGTCCGACAAATAGTAAGTTAGAAACCAAATTTCTACCCGCATGAGGAGCGACTAGGTGGATGCTTATTAAATAAGAGCTTACCAGTTTCAATCCACGCCCCCGTACAAGGGGCACGTAAAGTTAACTATCATACCGATTGCGATAATGAATTCCTGAAATTTTCAACCACAAAAACTCCCTGCTCAATCGTTTATTATCTTTCCGCAAAATAATGATCACTTAGGGTTCGCGCTCCGGATTCTTGATTCTAAAATAATAATACTCCCTAAGCTATAATTACTCCTTCCGGATCGTAAGTCGTTTTAGCCCCCACATGTTCAACCCGGCGTTTCCAATTGCTTCCCAAAAAATAATAACGTAAACTGTCCTTTTCTTCATCAATAATCTTCTCCAACTTATGTCTCAAATCCGCGAACTGGGCCGGGTCTACCAGGCATTCAAAAACCGAATTTTGAACCCGCTGTCCGAAATTAACGCAGGTCTTGGCTACCTTCCGCAACCTGGTTCTTCCCTCCCCGGTAGTAGTATTCACATCATAAGTGATTAACACCATCATCGCATAAATCCCCTCACTTCCAAAAAAACGGCGGATAACCGTCAAGATCGCCCCGCAAATATCTAGCCAACAACAACGACTGAACATAAGGAAGCAGCCCAATTTCCACCTTTTCATTCAAATACGGATGGGTCAATTCCTCCTGCTTTTTCTTCTGCCATGCGGTAAGGACTACTTTCCGCGTTTCATCATCCATAATAACCCCGCCGGTTTCCGATTGGCGGAAACCTTTGGCCGTAACCTGTTTTAAATTCACCAACGATAACGCCATCCGGTCCGCCAAAAACGGCCGAAACTCTTCCATAAGATCGAGGGCCAGCCCCGGCCGTCCCGGACGATCCTGATGGAGAAACCCGACCGCCGGATCAAGTCCCACCGATTCCAAAGCGGATTGGACGTCATGGGCCAACAAGGTGTATAAAAATGACAATAACGCGTTCATATTATCTTTGGGGGGCCGCCGGTTCCGTTCGTGAAAGAAAAAATCAGTTTTATTGCATAAGATCAAATGATCAAAAACGCTGAAATAAGTCCGGGCCGCGTCTCCCTCAATACCTCTTAGGGTGTCAAGATCCTCGCAATGCTCCAACCATCGCAATTGACGGTTCAATGACTCATAAGCCTCCTTGACCGCGCCTTCATTCACCGTTTCCGAATGGTCCCGCAACGCGCGGGAAAGCACCGTCCGGCAATTAC
>JAAYHS010000092.1 GCA_012735315.1 Bacillota bacterium
CTTTGCCTTGATCGTCGACCCAAGGGACCCTAAAGATTATTTGTCTTTCCGGCTCAACGATCCGTTCCAAAATACCGGCTTTCACATACTCCGGATGCCGATCCAGAACCGGTTCCAAAGACTCCAACACTTCTTTTACCGCCTGGTGGAATTCCGGTTCATTGGGATTACGCTTAATAACTTGCTCCATCAATTGATTGATATAGGACATAAATCAGCGCCGCCTTTCATCATCTATTTTAATCCGTTAGTTTGAGCTCTCAAACAAAGGATTATCGCATGATTTACATTTTATAGAAAAAAATTTCATTTTTTTGTATTTTTTATTATTTGATTTTATGCATTACGCTTTTAAATGTCAAGTAAATATAAGCATGTATTATGAATACAATTTTCATTGTCTCAAAAAATAAAAAAGAAGTTGCGCAACAACTTCTTCAAAATCCAACATTTCGGCTTATTTATTATTTCAGGACCTATTTTCTCACTTCTTATTTGGGGGCCCAAACCGGATCATAATCGTTGGCTTCGGATAATTTGGTTACCTTCCCGTCAAGCGTTACCAGATAAAGGCCTGCCTTTTGAAACGAATGGTTTTTACCGGCAAAAATGACTTTCTTACCGTCCGGCGACCATTTGGCCGGACTGAGCGGAATCGAGACATTAGTCTTAATTTCATTATCAATTTTGGTTTTCAAATTATATATTAGTAGCTTCGAAGAATACAAACACGCTATTTTTGAAGAATCCGGAGACCAGACGGGTGGTAGAGGCTCCGCGCCTATCTTTGCCAGCAGCCTGTCGTGGTCATTACCATCGGTTTTAACGATATAGGCGCCATAATTATAGGAAAACGAAACCGAACCACTGTCACTATAGTGAGCTTCTATATCCGCCACTTTCGTTAAGGCAATTGTAATTCCATCCGGAGACCAGAAATATTCATCATGATAATCGATATCCTCTAATCTTTTACTACAGTCGCAAATTGTCATCGGATTACCGCCGTCGCTGTTTATGATCTGGATTTGATTATATGTACCAAAAAGCGTCTTTTTGGTCGAAAAATAAGCAATTTTTCGACCATCCGGCGACCAGGTCGGCGCTCGATAAGACCCCTTTTCTCTGGTAATTTTCATCCGCTCCGTCCCATCCGGTTTCATGCTGTATATATAGGCATCTTTTCGATATTTCTCCAAGTAAAGTATTCTAGAACCATCAGGAGACCATGACGGAAACGTTCCTTCGGCGCCAACCTCCGTTAAACGGGTTAGATTCCCGCCATCCGCGTCAACCGTACAAATTGCATTTTCGGACTTTATTTTGGCTACGAAAAGTATTTTAGAACTATCCGGCGACCACAACGGCGGGTATTCGCCGACGCAATTATCGGTCAATTCAACCTGCCCGCTGCCGTCGCCATTCATTACTCGGATCGCATATTGTTTTCGATTTTTAGTAAGATACATTATTTTGGTCCCATCGGGAGACCATTGAGGTTTGATATCGTCAAGCTTATTAGAGGTTAGTCTTTTTAAATCGGAACCGTCGTCATTAATGGTATAAATCTCGTAATTACCGTCCCGTCTTGA
>JAAYHS010000013.1 GCA_012735315.1 Bacillota bacterium
CCGGCTTCCTTCAGATTTAACCTCGCGGTTAACACCCTTGCCTTCCGCTAACGGTAGGCGCTCGCCAGCCCCCGTTCGGGACTTCCACCCTATAGACAACGCCCATGCCGGGCGTACAGCCAAAAAACGGAAACCGCCGCGGTTTCCGTTTTTACTTATCACAAGTACCGAAAACTATTTTAAAAAGCTATTTTTGAAACAGATTGGATAAAGCCAGCAATCCGAAGGCAATCGTCACCATCCAAAAACTAGTAAAGCCAGGAATAATTACTTTATCATATTTCATTAAGATTCCAAGTATACCAATAATCACCGCTATCCACCAGATTACTCCGACTTTACCCATGGGATGCGCCTCCGTTAATTTAAAATCTTTGTTTGATTATGTATTATGAACCAAGCCTTTTGATTATTCCAAAAAATTCGCCGCCAATCTCAGTTTTCCTGCTTAAACGGATCAATTACCCCTTTCTAAACGGTCAATCTTTGGAATCGGTCTCCGTAACTATCATCTCGTCCGCTTGCAAAAAACGGGTGGTTTTATCCAAAGGTTCCAAACTCTCTATCTCTTCGCCGCCGGAAACCCCCAATTCCTTAAACCGGCGCGCGGTAACCAGGACCCGGTTTTCGAGCGATCCCACCGCCCTATTATAAGCCTCCACCGTTGAATCAAGACCTCGGCGAATTCCCGCGAAATGGGCCGCCAAAGTACGGATCCGTTCATAGAGGCTTTTCCCAAGTTCGCTGATGAGTTGGGCATTCTTAGCCAACTGCTCCTGGCGCCAGCCGTAGGCGACCGCCCGGAGTAAGGCGATTAAGGTGGTGGGAGTCGCCAGAATCACCCGTTGTTCAACGCCGTACTCGATTAAACTTGGGTCCTGTTCCAGAGCGGCGCTGAAGAAAGTCTCACCCGGCAGGAAAAGCACGGCAAACTCCGGTGTCGGCTGAAACTGATCCCAGTATGATTTGGCGGCCAATTGGGAAAGATGGCTCCGAATTTGGCGGGCGTGTTCTTTGAGTTTCATTTGTCTGACCGTCTCATCCCGGGCTTCCAACGCTTCCAGATAAGCTTGGAGCGGCGCTTTGGAATCGACGATGATATTTTTATTATTAGGCAGTTTTACGATCATATCCGGGCGCAACCGCCCGCTTTCGGAAGTGACCGACTCTTGCTGGACAAAGTCGCAGTATTCAACCATTCCCGCCATTTCGACCACTCTTTTTAACTGAATCTCACCCCAACGTCCCCGAACGGTAGGGGCGCGCAAGGCTTTAACCAGGTTGGCGGTCTCCGATTGAAGTTGAACTTGGGTGGTAGCCAACGCTTTCACTTGTTCGGTCAAGCTGGTATAGGCGATATCGCGGTTCTTCTCAATCTCTTGCATTTTGAGGTCGACTTTTTCCAACGATTCCTTTAACGGCTTGACCAATTCATTAATGGCCTGCTGTCGCTGTTCCAGATCGCTCTTGGCGCTTTCCTGGTATTTTTCCAAAGCGACCTTGGCCAACTCCAAAAAAGCCTGATTATTGCTTTTCAGGGCGTCATCCGATAAGGCTTTAAAGGCGTCGGTTAATTTCTTTTGGGCTTCATCCAATAACGCCAGTTTCTCGGCGGCCATTTTCCGCTCCGCTTCCAGTTCGGCCTCAAGTTTAGCGTTGGCGGCGCGAAGCATCACCGCCTCGGCTTGGGATTTATCAAGCGCCGTCTGCATTTCGGCCAGTTTCTGATCACGGTTTTGGAGCCTTTCCTTCAAGACGGCCAACTCCGCTTGATACCCGCTTCCGGTTTGCGGATAGCCGGTTTTAAGCTTGCGCCACATTACTAAAAAGACGATTGAACCGCCAACTATTAAACCTACGATTAACATTTGTAATGCGCCGATTCTTTCCAACACAGTCGCCGCCTTCGCTAATATTTTTCGGATTGCATATATACCTAAAACCGACCGTAAAAATTATACTCATTAGAGCAGTTCAATATTTCGCCGGGCTTTTCCTTCATAATTATAAAAGCCGCTCGTTGGAGCGGCTTTTCCTTACCAAGGGGAACGTCAAGTTTCCCAAACAAGTTGTGAACTTTTAACCAATTTCCAAATTCCTTTCACGTACCTGACGAACAACTAGACTTACTTACCTTCCGAGCCGGTTTTGGTTTTAGGTTTTAGGAGTAAAGCAAAGACAAGATAAGGTCAATGGTACTGTCAAAAAACTAATGAAACTTGGAACTAAAGACTTAGAACTAAACCACACTTAGTAAAACAGGAAACCAAGATACTTACAGATAAATGACTTACTGCTGCGAAAAACTTCAAGCTCTTGACGTTCCCCTTGTTTTAATTATACCTCCAGTTTGAACAAATGTAAAGTTAATTTTTAATTAAATCACAAAATGGGACAAATGTCAATAGAGATTTTTAAGCGCCGAACACAGTACGGATCTAACATTCCCTAGCATCTAGAATAACTTATTATTTGACTATTTATGAAAAGGATTTACCGGTTTACAGATAAATTGGTAATGAATGCTCCCATCAAAATAGCGGGGCTGATCCGGTTTTTCTTCTTCTAGCGGAAAGTCGCCGGCCGGAATCGTACAAGTGCTGATAAAATGCGTGGTTCCAGCCGGTCCGGTCGGTCCGGTGGCGCCTATCGGTCCTTCCGGTCCTTGAGGTCCCATAGGCCCAATCGGTCCGGTGGCTCCGGTCGCTCCCTTCGGCCCCGGTTTCCCTTCAGGTCCTTTTGGCCCAGTTGCGCCCGTGGCTCCGATTCCTCCGACCGCTCCGTCCTTTCCATCCTTTCCTGCCGGACCGGTAGCCCCAGTCGCTCCTTTCGGTCCCGGTTTCCCTTCCGGCCCTTGAGGTCCCGTCGGCCCAATCGGTCCGGTGGGGCCCGTGGCTCCAGTCGGACCGACTATGGCGATCGGACATTTAACAAGGACTTGCAACAAACGATGAATGTGAATTAGAAACCGTTCAATTGTTGCGCCGGAGCAATGACCGGCGTGGACATGGGAATGGAGTTTGCCGACTACGACCAATAAACAGTTGACGACGCCCAGTAAGTTTTGATTTTTTAAATATGATTTAGCCAACTCCAGATCTTCACGGATAATTTCTTTAAAATCGCTCTTTAAGTCTAAATCCGTTAATTGGGTGTCAATCTCCCGTAGTTGGGTTTCAAGTTTGGCAAAGATCTCGGCTGTCAATCGACTCACCTCCCGCATAATCGCTTTATTCATTATACGGGCGGAACAGCCGATTAGCGCCAAAGATGAAAATTTTAAAACGCCTCAGTTTAAAGATTTTCTTTTAATAACTTGATTTTTTTACTTCTTTAATAAACCAATCAACTGTTAAAACCGCCTCGCGAGCTTCATCTAAAGATATATGCGGCTTAAGTTCATTAATTCTTTTAGAACGTTCGTCAACATTTCCAGGGGTAACCTGTTCAGATGTTACATAAAAAGCCGTAGCCAAACGTTCAAGTTCGGCAACGGTTTTTCCACCGAACTTTTCCGCGATATAATTGAGTTGTCCATCGTATTGAGAAATAGTTTTTCGAAAACTTTCTTTTAATCTTTCGCTCCCTAATCCGGGTAAAATACTTGGCCCATATGGATAAGGCTGAGGTTGTAATTTAAGAAGATTATCCGCTCGCATTGCCGTAATCTCATCGCTTAAATCAAAAGAAAACGGACCATGTTTATATAGGATAAAATCAAACCCTAAAGGGACATTCATTAATTCTTGTAAAAAATAAGTGGTTTTTTGAATATGAGTCTCGCCACACCAATCGCCCCGATTTCTTAATTTTTCAACTAAAGCTAATAATACCGCGGCTCGTTGCAGCCTCTCCATGTTAATCCTCCTTTGTTGGTTGGATCAATTGGTCAAGATTATCATTAATCCACTTTTCAGCTTCTTTACGTATCTCCGGAGAAACAAAAACATAATCAATTGCGACTGAAGGAACGTTTCTTAATGTTTCCGACAAACTTAAGGATGAAATGATTCTTCCATCATCCGCCAACACCGGAAAACTTATTCCGCTCCCTTTAGGAGAATAATAGTCATGCCGGACTTTTTCGTTCCCATAACGTTCACAGGCAGCTTTAAAAATGGCTTTTCCCGATTCAGGATTTACAAGTACATCATTGGGGTTACGTTCATATACTTTTCGATAATGTTCCCGATTGACAATACGTTTGGCAGGATCGTGTCCTGGGTGTTTCGGATCTTTTGACGCTTTCCATATCGCCGCTGTTACTTCATTATCGGTCATTTCAAGATGTTTAATGATATCGGTTGGAAACATTTTATCAGGTAACCATGACTTTAGAAAGTCTTTCAAATGGATATCATAGATTCTTCTCGCTTTGTGAAAATAAACCTGAGTATACATAAAATAGCGAGCTAAAATTAAAGCTTCCGCAGCATGAATCCCTCCCTCATCAATTCCTAAGACAGGTTCACAGGAATCATCTTCTGCTTTAGGCAATATTTTTAAACAATCAATTAACCTGTAATGATCGAATTTACCATAAGCTACACCTGCATGATGAGAGTCACGTAATAAATAGTCGATACGATCCACTCCAAATGCGTCACCAACGATAATTTCGGAAAGAATCGCTTCCCAATTGCTAAAGAGAGATTCTTTATACTTTTTAGGACCAACTGCAAGCTTCGCGACATCTTCCGCCTTTATTTTCATTTCATCCCAGATTGGTTGTAATTCTTCGCTGCGAATGATCTCGACCGTAAAACGTTCGTGATCCCAGCCTTTTGGAAGAAGTTCCTTTTCGGCGGCATGTGAGAAAGGCAAATGTCCCAAGTCATGACATAATGCGGCCATTCTTAAAACAATTCTCCAATAACTATGTTCAAATTGATTTTTCGGAACAATATCCCTTACGGCATCATGAAGATTTATTGGATCAGTTATTACATCATATACTCGGCCGGCAAGCTCCATAACTCCTAAAGAATGTTCAAAACGTCGATGGGTAGCCCCGGGATAGACAAGATAGGTTAAAGCAAGCTGATGAATATGTCGAAGACGTTGGAATGCTCTAGAGTTAAGAATTTTTAGCTCAGTAGAATTTAAACGAATAAAAGTATGGATCGGGTCACGTACTTCATGAGTTTGTTTTATCAACTAACTTACCACCACACATTTACGATTACTCCATCAAATACGAACATATGTTCGATTTATTTTACCATATTTTATTGTATAATTCAATATTTATTTTAAATATCATAAATCCAAACGCGGGGTGAACCCCTGAAGAAATATTCTACTTCCATTTTTTAATCCGGATGAGTTTTTGAGCTCATATAACAACCAGACGCAACTCCAATATAACTTATTGATTATTTTTCAACGCGCCAGTTCTTCCGCTATCAATTTAGCTGTTTTAACACCGTCTCCGTTAGCCTGCACTTGCATATTCGAGGGATTGCGCTTAAAACTTAGACATAAAATCAATAATTTTTTTATTAATTATTCATAATTAACGGAAAAACCTTCTTTTAATGTTAAAACAACCAATCATTATAACCCCTCGCTCGTCGCGGCTAAAAGAACCCGGTTAATTTCTGGCTGTTGTAAAATCGTTGTCAAAATAGTATAATAATTCACGAAAGCGCGTGCGCCCGTAGCTCAGTTGGATAGAGTGGCAGACTTCGAATCTGTAGGCCGGGGGTTCGAATCCCTCCGGGCGCGCCATTTTACAGTTGACAGTGGACAGTAAACAATTATCAGCTAAGAATTGATTAGCTGATTTTTTTGTATATTTTTCAATAATAATCAACCGAAGCTAGTAACTGCTCACTGTAGTTGATTACTGGTTACTGATCACTGAAAACTGCTTTCGTCCCTAGTGCCTAATCGCCAATTGCCTAATACTATATCATGGAAACTTAAAGAGGAGGCAAAGCGATGGAGTACATAGACCAAATACAAATGTACCAAAGGCCGGCCGGCATGGACCAGGCGATGATGTACTGCAACACCGCTCAGATGATCATGGAAATGCATCAAACCCTGATGGGAATGAACCGGATGTGCACGGAGATGCACCGGATGATGCATGAAATGCATCATTCGCATCACCGCCGCATGAAGGACGACCACAGAGGTTGTTGAAACGGATTCCCTTTTTCACCTGAATTTCTTACCCGAAGCAACGACTTAACGGCTTGAAGCAAGCCTTTCCCATAATTTAGATAAGTCTATTAAAACAAGTAAGCTCCGCGGTTTACTAAACCGACGGAGCTTGCGCATTAAAGTCAAAACCATCAAAATTCTCCTAGTCCGAACTCAAATTTTCCCCACCAGTTCGATGCCGGGTTTGAGTGTCTTGGCCCCCGGACGCCATTTGGCGGGGCAAACCTGATCGCCATGTTCCGCGACGAATTGGGCAGCCTGGACCTTGCGGAGAAGTTCGGCCGCATCCCGTCCGATGCTATTATCGTTCACCTCATAGGCAACGATCTTGCCCTCGGGATTGACGACAAAGCTGCCTCGGAGCGCCATGCCCTCATCCTCAAGATAAACTTCAAAGTCCTGCGCCAATTTGGCGGTCGGGTCGCCGAGCATCGGATATTTGATCTTCTTAATGGTATCCGAAGCGTCGTGCCATGCTTTATGCACGAAATGGGTATCGGTGGATACGGCATAGACCTCGCAGCCGATTTTCTTGAACTCCTCGTAAAGATCGGCCAAGTCCTCCAGTTCGGTGGGACAGACAAAAGTAAAGTCCGCCGGATAGAATACGAAAACCGACCACTTGCCTAGCAAATCCGCCTTGGTCACCTCTTTAAATTGGCCGTCTACAAAGGCTTGAACTTTAAAATCACTTACTTCTTTTCCGATTAACGACATTTTCAAATCCTCCTTTTTTTATTTTGATCCCGTCAGCCGAAATGCCGGCGGGAATTACTGAACTTTTTTACAAGCGGCGCAAATCCCGTAAAAAATCAGAATGCGGCTTTGGACCTCAACACCGGCGCACGCTTGAACCGCTTCATCGAGTTCAGCGAGGAGCTCATGGGGGATACCGTCCGTATCGAAAATCCGGCCACAACGGCTGCAGACGATGTGGTAATGCTCCTCCGGATTTTGATCAAAATGATCGGGAGCGCCGGAAAAAGGCAGCCGCATAATCTCTCCATCTTCAACCATAATATTGAGGTTCCGGTAAACGGTGCCCAGGCTTATTTGGGGATAAACCTTCCGAATTTCCTCATATACCTGGGCTGCTGTGGGATGATCCAAACGCTTCAAGGATTCTTTTATCATTTTTTTTTGGACGCTGAATCTTCGGTTCATCAATACCTCCAGGCTAAATTAATTTTATTAATAATAATAATCATTACTATTATGATTTAATAATAATACTTTCTTTCCTCCTTATCAACTATTAATTTAACCACTAAAAAAATTAACCTAGTTTAATAAATTTTTATTTCCAGTGAAGTATGCGTAAAATCGCGAACCCTAAAATAGGATAATTTGATAATCAGATCGGAACCTCGATTACGGCGAAGGTAAATACGAGGCGTTGGAAGACTAAGGAGAGCGCTTACCTGCAGGAAGAAATGGCCGGATGGCGGAACACAACTTCTTTGACAGACTTATGTTATCAGGCTTACCGGAATAATCGCAGTTAATTAACAGGGGAACCGGAGTCACCGCTAAATCCGCACAAAAAAATTCGACGGTCTCATGCTCCCGTCGAATCAACTTCGGAAATGGTCGGGGCGACAGGATTCGAACCTACGACCCCCTGCGCCCAAGGCAGGTGCGCTACCAAGCTGCGCTACGCCCCGTTAAATAAGGTTATCGATAAAGAAAGTATACCCTAAAAAAAGCTCCCCGTCAAGGGAAGACAACCTAAACGGCGCGCTTCAAAGCCGTTCATGAAAAAACCGGATTCCGTCCCGGTTGATTTCGATTAAACCGTAGGTAACGCCCCGGAAAGACCGTTCCCGGCAAAGGGTCCCCGGATTGAAAAGCTTGAGCCCTTCCCATTCGGTAATTAAAGGAAGATGGGTGTGGCCGAAAACAACCAGATCAACCCCTCGCTCCCGGCCGGCCAGTCCAATGGTGGTCAACCCCATTTTAACACCGTACCGGTGTCCATGAGTCAACATTACCCGGTATTGTTCCAGTTCGATAAATTGGTCCACCGGATATTCCGAATATAGATCACAATTCCCGGAAACCCCGACAATCGGATACATGAAAGAATCCTTAACCTTACTTAAATCCCGGTACCCGTCGCCGGTGAAAAGCAGCCGGTCAACCGGACCCATCGCCCGCAGCGCCTGCTTCAAACCGTCCAAATTACCGTGAATGTCTCCCAATACTCCGACCCGCATTGTCCGGCCCTCCTCCAAACATATCTTACATTATACCATTAATAGACCCTACCGGAAATATGTTAAAGAAACCGATGCATAAAGCGGCATATTTAATCAATTTTTTAGACTTTTATCGAAATAAATCGCTAATTGCGCGTTTATTATAAACTTCGATCCGGCAACTAAACTTATTGAACAACCATAAATGTAAACATCTAACAAATTATCAGTATAATAAAATAACCTTTTACCTTGAAACCTTAATACAAATGGTAAAATGACTCATAACGG
>JAAYHS010000093.1 GCA_012735315.1 Bacillota bacterium
GGGTAATAGCCCGTAAAGATTCCTGTTATGATGCCGGTCAACAACTCAATTGCACCGGCGGCTGGCATGACGCCGGCGATTACGGCAAATACACGCCGACAACCGCTGTCGCGGCGGCTTATCTGATGGTTGCTTACG
This sequence comes from Bacillota bacterium, assembly GCA_012735315.1. Lineage (GTDB taxonomy): Bacteria > Bacillota > UBA4882 > UBA8346 > UBA8346 > JAAYHS01. Next base: position 139 of record JAAYHS010000093.1, read on the forward strand.
AGTTGTGGCCTGAAAAATTCAACGACGGTCAGTTGCGAATTCCGGAAAGCGGCAACGGTATTCCGGACATCCTTGATGAAGCCCGCGTCGGATTGGAATGGCTTCTAAGCATGCAACGCCCCGACGGAGCCGTTAATCATAAGTAAGCCGGCTCTCGCTGGCCCGGTTTCATCTCACCCGACGATGAATATCAAACCCGTTACATATACGGCATTTCAACCGCCAGTACCGGAAAATTCGCCGCCGTCATGGCTATCGCGGCCAGAGTTTGGGAAACCATCGATCCGAAATTCGCGGCTCGCGCTTATCAAGCGGCGTTAAAAGCTTGGCGATTTTTACAAGAACATGATGAGTTTATTTGGGACCATGATAGCTTTGATGATGACGGCTCCGGAGCTTATGAACAGACAACGGATCTGCCGGACCGGTTGTGGGCGGCGCTGGAATTATCCACTTTAAACCGAACCGAGCAGCCGATCGCAGACTTGGTTAAACAAGTGGAATCTCATCCGATAACAACCATCTCTTGGGTAGACGCATCCACTTTGGGTTGCTTTGATTATGCCCGTTCGGCGAATTGTTTGCCCCAAATTAAAGCGATAGTCGTCAAAAAATTAATCGATTCAGCCGAAAAGAACCTAGCCGCCGCTAAGGCCAGTGGATATCGTTATACTTTAGATTATTCCGAATTCGCTTGGGCTTCCAACAAGGAAGGCTTATCCCGCGGCATTGCGATGCTACTGGCTGCTGAATTTGACCCAAAACCGGAATACCGGGAAAACGCCTTGGCGCAACTGGATTTTGTGTTGGGTTTAAATCCGCTGTCGAAATGTTTTGTTACCGGAATCGGTTCCGATCCGCCTTTAAATATGCATCACCGGTTGGCGATAGCATCAGGTAAAATCATCCCGGGTTTATTAGCGGGCGGACCCAATAACAAATCGGAATCGGGGGTGGAACCGTTCGGGAAAGGTCCTTACAGTTATGTTGATGGAAGCCGATCTTATTCCTCCAACGAAACGGCTATCGATTATAATGCGGCATTGTTCTTCGCAGCCGCCGCTTTCGCGACGGCCGTTAATCAAACGTCAAACCAACAATAAACGCTAATGGAGACTCTTGTAGTTCGGACCATAGACTTATTGGAAAGATGATTTCTTCATCTTTCAAATAGACCCGCTTATTCAATCGACTATTCTTGGAATAGCTTTGGAAAGTTGGTGAAAATCATGTCCGAATATCCAATCCGTTTACTGATCGCCGATGATATGTTGCCCATTAGGGAATACCTGAACATGGTATTAAACCATGAACCGGATATGCAAGTGGTAGGCTTAGTTGATAGTGGGGCTTTAGCTGTTCAAGAAACACTAAAAACAAAACCGCATGTTGTTTTGATGGATATTGAAATGGAAACTCCCCATGCGGGGATCGAGGCCATCCGGCAATTATCACGGGAAGCGCCGGAGATTAAATTAATCGTTTTAACCC
>JAAYHS010000094.1 GCA_012735315.1 Bacillota bacterium
CTTGCATAAAGCCCTCGGAAATGCCTACTGGCAATCCCAAGGGCTGATGAGTTTAACTCAAAGGTATTTCCAACTTCGTCAAAGCTGGCGAACCGCCTAGTGCGGACCCGCATGCTAGGTGGTGTGACAGGACGGGGGCTTGCCGCCCCCTCCTATTCGATATTTTTAACGGATTTTGGGGGGGAAACCGATGGGACCGGTTATTGGAATCAGTTGTAATCAAAGAAGGTGGGCCGGCGAATACTATTTGCGGACCGAATATGTCCGCGCCATTTCCAAAAATTCAGGGACGCCTTTGTTGATCCCGGTAAATCAAGATCCTCATGTTTTAGCGAACAGTCTGGAGCATTGCGACGGATTGTTATTAACCGGCGGCGGGGATTTAGGGCCGGATTTTTACCGGAACCGTCATTCTTTATTACTGACAAATGTGGACGAAGAGCGGGATTGGTTCGAAATCGGCTTGGTGAGACTCGCTTTAGCGGCCCGCAAACCGGTGCTGGCGATTTGCCGCGGGCTCCAGGTTTTAAACGTTGCCCTTCATGGGACGTTATATCATGATCTCCACAGTGAATTGCCGAATTCCGGATCTCACCAACCGGATTCAATTACCCGGGAAGCGTCGCACCCGGTTTACTTTAAGAACAACACCCGGTTGGCAAAGAACTTCGGCGAACAGGTTCTGGTAAATAGCGCCCACCATCAAGCGGTCAAAGATTTGGGAGAGGGGTTGATAGCGGCCGGAGTCAGTCCCGACGGACTGATTGAAGCGGTGGAAGGGAAAGAAGGGTTCGTAATCGGTGTCCAATGGCATCCGGAACGCTTGTTGGACATCCCGGCCATGGATCGTTTGTTCAAGGATTTTATCGAAGCTTGTCGAAGTAATGTAAAAAGCTCACCCGATCCGGCGCGGGTAGAAGGTTGACAATAAAGAACAGATTATGATAATCTTAGGATCGTTCTCCGGCGGATCATCGACCCCAAAAACCGGGGCGGGTGAATACGCGAAGAACGATTGCTCCGGGCCGCCGCGGCCGACAATGGTTCGGCCGTTGAAGCGCGGCGACGCGGAGTTAAAATCTACGTCATCCTTGATTATGTCCCGGAAAGCGGGACGGGAGATTATCTTAAATATCCGGAAATGAGATGGAAAAGATATTGCTGATTCAATCCGCCGAGGCAATGATCAAATTAGGAGAGTTTTTAGGAGAACGGGCGCGGCCCGGGGATCTCTTTTTTTTATCGGGAGAGCTTGGCGCGGGAAAAACCACTCTCGTCAAAGGGATTGCCAAAGGAATGAAGATTGAGTCCGAGATTACCAGCCCGACTTTTCAGTTGCTCAAAACTTACCAAGGAAAGTACCGCTTGAATCACCTCGATTTATACCGTTTAGGGTCAATCGCGGAAACCGAAATCTTGGAACCCGAGGAACTTACGGAAAACGGCGTCACCGTAATTGAATGGGGCGATGTTTTAAAAGAACGGCTTTTTAACGAGTATTTGGAGATCGTGATCGACTTCTCCGATACTCCGGACACCCGGAACGTCACCTTGCTTCCCTCCGGGTCCAGGTACCGACGATTGGCCGAGGAGCTGAATCATGCTGATTTTAGGTCTTGACACCGCCACCCCCTGGGGCGCGTTGGCTTTAGGGGATGAAACCGATGTTTTTTTGGAAATATCTTTACGCAGCGGAAAAGGCGGCGGTGAATATTTACTCTCAATTTTAAACCGGATGCTCGTCAAGACCGGGAGAAGTCTGCGCGAAGTGGAGTTGATCGCCGCCGGAACCGGGCCCGGTTCTTACACCGGGATTAGAGTCGGATTGGCGGCGGCTAAAGGCTTGGCCGAAGGCTTAAAAGTCCCGGTCCTCGGGGTCGATACCTTGCGGATTATAGCTGAAAACGCCGTTTTCGCCGGAGAATGGGTGGCGGCCGTAATCGATGCGAGGCGCGGTTCGGTTTATGCGGCTTTATATCGGAACGGCGCTCACGGGTTGCAGGAATATTGGCCGCCGTGTTATACGGATGCGGAGAGCTTTGCCTTGAAATTGACGGAACTGCCGGGGGTTGTCATTTGTGGTGACGGAAGTAAAAGTTATCGCCGGATCTGGGAGCGAATCCCCGGCTTGCGAGTAGGGCCCGTCACCTGGGACCGGCCCTCGGCGGCCAACTTGATCCAAATCGCGGCTCGGCTCAGGGCCGCTGGAATAACCGAAGCCGGATTGGGCCTCAGTCCATCCTATCTAAGAAGGGTAGAGGCGGAGGTTCGTTTGGAGGGGCGGATCAATGCAGATGAAGATAGCTCCCATGACGTTGGAAGATCTGGATGAAGTATTGGAGATTGAAGTTCAAGCATTTACCACCCCTTGGTCTCGCAATTCATTTCTCTATGAGTTGCTCGAAAATGAACGGGCGATTTACTTAACCGCCAAAAACGAGTTCGACCGGGTCATGGGTTATGTGGGCATGTGGGTTGTCTTTGATGAGGGGCATATCACCAATCTGGCGATCCATCCGCAATTTCGACGCTGCGGAGTCGCCCGGAGATTGATGTTGGAGTTAATCGCGGTCGCCAAGGGAAAAGAAGTCCGTTATCTAACGTTGGAAGTCAGGCGCACTAATAGCGCGGCTCAGGAACTTTACCAAAAGTTAGGTTTTGTCCATATGGGGGTGCGCCGCAAGTATTATCTCGATAATAATGAAGACGCTTTGATCATGTGGAAGGGACCCCTTTAACATTAATAATCCGCGAAAGAGCCAAATCGGTTTTACGCATGGCTCAGCTTATTTTTTTGGAACGGAAGCGGACAAGGAGCGGTTTGTTTTGAATTTAGCCCACAAGATCCTTCCTGTATTGGCGGGGATTGCCGTCTCATTTATCTTCGGTTTATCGTTTTTATTTTCCAAGTCGGCCCTCGACACGTTAAAGCCTTTGGAATTGTTAGCCCACCGGTTTAGTTTGGCCGTCGTTTTTTTATTGATTGCGGCAAGATCGGGCTTAATCAACCTCCGGTTCCGGCCGGGGATGTTTCGGGACTTATTTCCGTTGACGCTGTTTCAGCCGGTTTTATACTTTTTTGGGGAAACCTTCGGCGTGAATCTTACAACCGCTACCGAATCGGGGTTGGTAATCGCCTTGATTCCGGTGGCTGTTACTTTATTGGGGAAATATTATCTGCATGAAAAAGCGACTTGGCTGCAATGGACCTTTATCTGGCTTTCAGTCGCCGGGGTCGCCATTATCGTGTTGGCTCCCGCCGGGTTGGTCTTGGGGCGGCACTCCGTCGGCGTGCTCTGTTTATTAATCGCGGTAATCGCCGCGGCGATCTACAATGTATTGGCGCGAAAATTTTCCGGCGAATATAGCCCGCTGGAGATCACGGCGGTAATGATGGTTACGGGAGCGCTCATTTTTAATCTGCTTTATTTGATCGCTTTATCCCCGAAAGCGGGTTATTTTTCGGCTTTTACCGACCGGAAAGCTTTGATATCCTTGGTTTATTTGGGCGGGTTATCATCGGTGCTCGCTTTTTTTCTAATGAATTACATGCTGAAACGAATGCCGGCGTCCCGCGCCGCCACATTTATCAATCTGACGACTGTGGTATCGGTGGTCGCCGGAGTGCTTTTTCGGGGAGAAACCTTCGGTTTGATGCAAGTATTGGGTGGAATCTTGATTTTAGCGGGCGTCTGGGGAAGCAACTTTTGCCGAACGGACGGCGATTAAAGACAGCGGCTTTTTTATATAATGCTCAAGTTTTCCATGTTTGCTCCCGGAACCGCTTGAACGGCAAGTAATTAATTTTTAATATTTTTAAAATAGGTAGGAATTAACGCTAAACGTGTGCAATTATATATTATAAACAAAAGTATGATTAATGATAGGAGTGACGAGATGACCACGACCGCCGTAAACGGCATGGAAAAGGTTGAGCTGCACTTGCGGAAAATGGGCGACCTGGCTCAAGAGCTGATGAAGATGGCGATTGAAGCCTTAAGGGACCAAAATATGGATTTGGCCAGAAAAGTGATTGAACGCGATGATCAAATCGACAATCTGGAAATTGTAATTCAAGAAGAAATCGAACGAATGTTAAGCGCCGGCTCCCAAGTGGGGTTTGATGTCCGGCGGAAGATTGCCGCCCTCAAAATCGCGCAAGATCTTGAACGCATCGGCGATTATGCGACCAATATCGCGGAAGTTGTTTTGGAACTGAAAAACGAAACGTTTATGAAACCGTTAATCCATATTCCCCAATTGGCGGTCTTGGCCATGAATATGGTCGCCACCGTTCTCAAGGCTTTTCTGGAGGAAAACACCGATTTGGCGGAAGCGGTTTGCCGTAAAGATGAGGAAGCCGATAACCTCTATTCCGAAATTTGCGAGGAATTGGTCCGGATTATCGGAAAAGGGGCTGATCCCCGCAAAGCTTACCAAGCTTCGCGTTTTTTATTGATTGCCGAATGGTTGGAGCGCACCGCAGACCATACCACCAACATCGGCGAGGAGACAATCTACATCACCACCGGAAAAAGAGTAAAGTATTAAAGGCCTTAAGCTACAGACCTTTATTAGCGGTCTTTTGGAGACGGTTTTTGAGTTGCTTAATCCTGTAGGGATAGAGACGCGTAAGCGTCTTTTTTATTTTGGCGATTTTCCTCAAACATCAACCTGATCGGCTTAATAAAGCCCGACTTAAGCGGCGGGTTAACATATTCTTGATTTTTCGAACATAAAAATTAACGATTACTGTGAAACGGGGGAGGAAGTTAAGTGAAACGGCGCCTTTTGCAAGGATCGGCATTAGCGGCGGTTTTTTGCCTTTTATTACTTACGCCTGAGGCGATCCGTTGCCAACAAAGGATTAATTGTGAAGACGGGGATGAGTTTAGAATCGATAATCCCGGAGTTGTCGAATCGGCCATTCCTTTGGTCCCAAACGAAAAGATAGTGATCGATACCGCCAGGTACCGGTTGACGTTTTACCGCAATGATCAAGCGGTCAAATCTTACCCGGTCGCGATTGGCGCTCCCAAGACTCCGTCTCCGGTCGGAGAATGGAAGGTTATTCATAAGGGCGGTAGTTGGGGGGGAGGTTTCGGTTCCCGGTGGCTGGGGATCAATGTTCCCTGGGGAATTTACGGAATTCACGGGACCAATAAGCCCGGTTCCATCGGTTCTCCCTCAAGCCATGGTTGTATCCGGATGTTTAATCAACACGTAATTGAGCTTTACAAAATGGTTAAAGTCGGCACCCCGGTATATATTTTAGGAAATCCGCAACCGGTTCCTTTACGGAATGAATTTCGTTTAAAAGCAACCGGCAAGGATGTCCTGATCTTGCAATTTGCCTTAAGAAAAGCCGGTTTTAATCCGGGAAGGGCCGACGCCCGGTATGGAACAAGTACGGAAACGGCCGTGAAACGGCTTCAGGCTTTTTACGGCTTGGCCGTAACCGGAATCGCGACCATCAATGAACAGTACTTACTGGGATTACGTTAGTCTGGGGGTGCGGAGCGATTGATCATCATTAGCAGAAAGCTGGTTTATGCGATCGTAACGGTTATCTTTTTCGGGATCGGCTTTTTTAGCGTCCGCTATTTGAGCCGGCCCCGGATCCGACTTGGCGGACGATATCTAACCGTTAATTATCGGGCCAAAATCAATCCTAAAAAGAATTATCATTTACGGCTGTGGGATTATGGATGGCCGGGGCCGGATGAAGGGGCCTGGTACCGGAATTTTATGGAAGCCGCGGTCCGAGATTTTGAAAAGGAGAATTCGAATATCCGGGTTGAGCTCAGCTTATTGGATTTTAGCGAAGGCCCCGCGATCTTTGCCGAAGCTCTCGCCGCGGGTAGAGCCCCGGATGTCTATTGCACGGCTTATGAAATACCCGAGTTTAACTATGAATGGCAAATCCCGGCGGGAATTTTTTTAAAACCGGAAGAATCAGCCGTTTATTATCCTCGGTTAAGAAAGCTTGTTACCCTTGATAATTACCTCTTGATGCTGCCCCGTTGGTCGGTTTCGGGGATTTGGGTCGGCAATCGAAGCTTAATGGAAAAGGAGGGTTTATCCGTTGAGCAGATTCAAAAAGTGGGTTGGAGCTGGCGAGATTTGTCCGGGATTGGAAAGCCGACTAAACCGGTTTGCATCGGCAATTTAAGCGCCAAAGGACTTTTACCGCAGTTGCTTTCGATTTATCCGGAAAAATCCGAAAGCAATATCCGTCATCTAGGTGAGATTCTTAATTTAATCAAGGGTCCCGCTTCAAGAGGGTATGATTACGAAGGGAACATGTTCCAACTTTTTTTATCCGGAAGAGTAATGTTTATAGGCGGCGTAAGACCCAAGATTTACGAGTTTCTTAATGAAAAGGCGGGCAGGATGAAAACCGGTTGGGAACCGGTGATTTTGCCGATTCCCGCGGATGTTCCGCGGCTTGTTTTACCGGTGGAGAACAGCGTGATCGGTGTTTACCGGCATCAAAAAACCGGAGGGGACGATCAAGTGGCGGCAGCGGTAAAATTGGCTTATTTTATCAGTACTTATCAACAAATCGATCCTTGGCGGCGTTTAAATGTGATTCCCGCGGTTCCCGATCTTGCTCGAAAGTGGGCCGCGGACTTCGGAGCGGATCCGGCGCTCCGGCTGGTCGAGTGGTTTAACGAAGCGGAGCTTCATAATATCAAAGTATTTCCCGGATACCAAACCGCAGTTTATCCCGGACTCAAGAATTTTTATTCGGGAAAAAGCGACCTTGATGAAATGGAGCGGATTATACAAGAATTGCTGGCAATTAAGTAAGACTCCCTCTGCGGAACTAGGCTTCATAAAAGCTTCAGCGGTAAAAACCTGGATTTTCATCGGCTTTATCTTTTTCGAAATAATTCTGTGCCCGTAAAAAACCTCCGGTTCGACCGGGGGATTTTTATTAACTTTATAAAATATTATATTGACAAATATTATAATATTAATATATTATAACTGTATAATAGTTTACTAGTAAAATATTATGGAGTGAAACATGAATACTGCGGAAATCTTTCTCTTAAGTTTGATTAATCAAAGCCCGCGTTATGGTTATGAAATCGCTCAATTTTTGGAGGAAACCAACGCCAATCTTTGGATCAATATGAGTATGCCCTATGTCTATCGTCTCCTCAAAAATTTCGAAGACCGGGGGTGGGTGTCTTCCCGACTGGTGGAGTCGGCGAACCGTCCCCATAAAAAAGTGTTCGCGATTACACCTCGGGGTGAAAAGGCGCTGGCCGCGGAGTTAAAAAAAGAAAAGTTCGGGATCGATAAAATATATTTTAATATGGATGTCGCCTTGGCGGTATATACGATCACCGATCGGAGTTTTGATCTTAAAGCCTTAATCGATAATGAAATAAAGCGGATTGAGGCGGAGCTGGAGCAGTTTAACCTCGATAACCCGGGTGATGAAAAGTTGTCCGAAGACGCGGTTTATGCGATGCTAATCATTCAACACCGGATCGGTTTTCTCCACTCGGAGCTGGAATGGTTAAAGACGGTCCGGTCCGTTCTTGATAACGGGGTTAAAGCCCGCCCGGATTAAATTTTATATTTTAGAGGAAAAGAACGGCAATTGTCGAATATTTCTGATAACCGACAAGATGACAATAACCGGAGTTTACTGCCGGTATCAAGAATTGCCGATAAGCTTTGATCATAGACGGAGGGGTTATTGTGGAAGGAGAACGGGTGCTGATTGTCGATTCCGAAACCAGGATTGTCGAATTGGCAGTAATTAAACTTTCCAATGCCGGTTATTGGGTGGTTACCGCTTATAACGGCCAGGAAGCTTTGGAGAAGATCGCCAATAATCCTCCCGAATTGCTGGTGATAAATTATAAATTACCGCAGATTGACGGGTATCAAGTTTGCCTCGAGGTGCGGAACAAGCTCGGATTGCTAAACCTTCCGATTATTTTAATGGTAGACTCGCAATTTGATGAAGATGAGTTTCGCAAATACGAGATCAAAATCAACGATATTTTGGTTAAACCATTTACCCCAAAAACTTTATTGGGAAGGGTCAACGCGCAAATAATCAGAACCAAAGTATTAAAAGAAATCAATCCCTTGACCGAACTTCCTGGAAAAACCCAACTTCAAGAGGAACTCACCTACCGGATTAAAGATGGGAAACATTTCAATCTTATTTTTTGCGACATCAGAGGGTTTATGACGTTTAATAAAGTATATGGGCTGGAACGGGGCAATGAGGTGATCCGTCATTTAGCGAGATTAATCCGGGAAGAAGCCGGTAAACTCGGAGCGCTTAATTTGGAAACTTATCATTTGGGCGGGGATGATTTCGCTATTTTGACGGAACCCGGCCGCACCGAAGAACTTTGCCGAATTATCGCCGAGCGTTTTGATCGGGAAATAAAGTCCTTTTATAATGAAGAGGACCAGGCTCGCGGCGGGATGGTAGTTCCCAATCGCCGGGGAATTATCGAACAGTGGCCGGTGATGACCTTGGCGATGGGCATTGTCAGTAATGAAGAACGAGTAATTAATGATTGGTTGGAGGCGGAGCTGATCGGTCTTGAAGTCTTAAAATGCGCTCAATCACTGCCCGGCAGCGGTTACTTTAAGGATCGGCGCCGTTCATAAGTATGGATTGTCGGGCAATACTAAATTTGGATGTGTTGTAAAATGCCGCCTGACAAAATAAATTCGCCAAAGATCATCCGGGAGATTCTGAGCGCCAGAAATTTAGCTCCCCGTAAAAGTCTAGGACAAAACTTTTTAATCGATGATAATGTACTGCATAAAATCGCGGCGGCGGGACAAGTCGACGCCGGGGACGCGGTATTGGAGATCGGGCCGGGTTTGGGAGCTTTAACGGAGATATTAGTGAAACAGGCCGGAAAAGTTGTGGCAGTTGAATACGATCGCGGCTTGTTTTCTATTTTAAAAGAAAGATTAGGGGATTACCGGAATTTAGAACTGTTGAACCGCGACATTCTGGCGGTTGATCTTACGGTATTAGCGGCGGGATGCCAAGGAAGTCTAAAAGTAATCGCCAATTTGCCCTATTACATAACGACCCCGATCATTTTTAAACTGGCGGAATCGGGAATCCCTTGGGAAACCATGGTTTTTTTGGTCCAAAAAGAAGTCGCCCAAAGGATTACCGCTGCGCCGGGAACTAAGGAATACGGGGCTTTAACCGTTATGTTGAATTTTTACGGAAAGGTTGAAAGAATCGGAAACGTATCCAGAACGGTTTTTTATCCGGAACCGGATGTTGATTCGGCGATCGTCAAAATATCTCCCTATCGTAACCGGGAAGTTCAAGCGTTATATCCCCGAATGTCGCAACTGGCGCAAGCCGCTTTTCGGCAGCGCCGAAAGACGATATTAAACGCATTGAGTTCGGACGGTTTGTTTCAATCCAAGGAAGAGTTGGGGAGGTTTTTAACGGAACAGGGGATCGATCCGAACCGGCGGGGAGAGACCTTATCGGTGGCTGAATTTCGAAGTTTAGCGGCTGGGTTGGGTTTCCGAGAGTGAAAACAATGACATTCATTAGCCCAACTAAGGGAAAGTTAAAATTCGACCAAGTATTTGACGACATTTTGGAATATATCAACGCCGACGTCAAATCCAGATATAAATTAATCGTCGGCACCGACTCTCAGCTCCGGGAAGAGGTTTGTTACGTTACGGCGGTTATTATCTTGCGCGAGGGCAAAGGAGGGCGTTTTTATTATTATAAGGAACGGGAAAAGACTAAGTTCGGTCTTAAACAGCGAATTTTTTACGAAACTTCCAAAAGCTTGAGCGTGGCCGCAAAACTCGCTGAGAAATTTGCGGCTGAGGGGTTGCCGGATTTCAATATTGAAATTCACCTTGATGTGGGAGAGCAGGGTAAGACCAAGGATATAATCAGAGAAGTGGTGGGAATGGTTAACGGCAGCGGTTTCGGCGCCCGCATCAAGCCGGACTCCTATGGGGCGTCCAAGGTTGCCGATAAATACACCAAATAATGGGGGTCGCCGGA
>JAAYHS010000095.1 GCA_012735315.1 Bacillota bacterium
ATAGTTCGTTCCCCCTTCCCCGTTTCAATCCCCATAGGTAATCTAAAAACTAACCAAAAACAAACCAACAAAACTCTTCGAGCGCAGTTTCAATCCCTCATAGGTAATCTAAAAACTAGACGTGGTTAAGGCTAGGGAAGCCGAAGAGAAGGGTTTCAATCCCTCATAGGTAATCTAAAAACTCCTTTGTTAGACAGTATAAAATGATTTATACTGTCGTTTCAATCCCTCATAGGTAATCTAAAAACGCATCCGCCCCTGGGTTATTAATTTAAACTATGTGAGTTTCAATCCCTCATAGGTAATCTAAAAACTTCGGATTGTCATCATTTATCCGCTTGATTATTTTATGTTTCAATCCCTCATAGGTAATCTAAAAACCCTTCTAAAATGGACTTTTTTAAAGTCCTTTCTTAAAAAAACGAAACGACTTTCCAAATCAATTTCTCAAAAACCTTCTTCTGACAAGCCCAAACCGGATCAGGCGCTTGTTGTCGATCCCCCGGTATTTTTACCTTACCGGCGGTCGACTACAAAATCAGATTCTGCCCTCCTTTCTGTTGCCCCATCACTTCCCGCGACGAATACTTAGTGGTCCTTAAGTTATATATTACCACGGAATCCTCTTCTTTGTCGATGATCCGCTTCAATTCCTCCTTGAGCTTTTTAAACTTGGCCTCCGTGATCTCGCCCTCGAAAACCGAGTTTTGGACCCAATACAGGTACTCGCGGCATTTTTTCAAAACCTTGGCGACCCGTTTTTCGGAAACATCATAAACCAAAATCACAAACAAAACAATCGCCCCCTACCATTGGGCAATAAACGGCCGATATGGTTCCTCGCCGATAATGTGTTTTTCGATCTTATAAAGTTCCATCCGGATTAACCGCCGGTAAGAGACCGGCCTCCCCACCGCCCGGTGATTGATGGTGGTATTAAGCCGCTTGTCCAGTTCTTCGATGAAACGTTTCCTGCCTTTCTCCTTTAAAACGATCCCTCCGGTCTCCTTCTCAAAATCTGATTCGTCGATCATTTTCTTATCAACCAAGGTAAAAATCAAACGATCAATGATGATCGGTTTAAAAATCTCAGCCACATCCAGGTTTAAAGAGAAGCGTCGGAAATTGGTGGCGTGCAGATAACCAATGCGCGGGTCAAGATGGGTTTTGTAGATCTCCGATAAGACAATGGTGTAAAGGAGTGAATTGCCGAAACTGATTAAGGTGTTCAAATTGTTCCGCGGCGGCCGTCGGGTCCGTTTTTCAAACGCAAAAACCGGGTTGTCCAAGATCAAGTCAAAAGCGCGATAATACTCCTCGCGGGCGTTGCCTTCCAAAGCCATCAATTCGGCAATATCGGTTATCCCGGCCACATTTTCTTCGGCGTTCTTAATCTTCTCCGCCGTCTCGCCCAATGGGACTCCCCTTTTGTGATAGTATTTGAGGACCGTTTCAATATTGCGGAGCGCCCCGGAAACGAACGACTTAGCCAATTCCAAACGCAATGATTCATTCAAATAGTGTTCCGCCTGTTTCAAAGTGATGAACCCGGAATTATAGTGTTCACGGGGATAAAAAGTGCCCATATAATAGTCGTAGTAATTAAAGTAATGCAATAAGATCTCATGCTGGGATAGAAACTCCAGCAACTTCTTATTCAGCTCGACCTCGCCGAAGGCCATAATCTCCTGAATATCCTCCACCGGCAAAAACCGTTTCCCTTCGCCGGTCTCGTAACAAAGAGTATTCCCTTCCCGGCGCAGCGTACCGTCGGAAAAGATGTATAAGGTTTTTTGTATTGCCAACCCTCCTTCTAGCTTCCTCCCTCGAGGGAGGAACGAAAGTTTTGCTATGATCCCAATCAATGCTGCTACTGTAATAATTCTTCAATGATTACTTTTTAAGAACTCAAGTCAATAAGATTGTTCTCAATCTCCTTCAAAACAAACTCGATTCGATTGAAAACATCTTCATTCTTGAAGCGAATCACTCTTATGCCGTAATATTCAATGGCTTGCTGCCGGACTTCATCATATTCCTTAACATCCTTATTGTCATGAACTCCACCATCAATTTCAATCGCTAGTTTTCCATTAGCGCAATAAAAATCAGCAATATAACAGCCTATCGGATGCTGCCGCCTTATTTTAAAACCTTTCAGCTTACCTTTCCGCAACTGTTCCCATAATACCGCCTCGGCTGCGGTTGGTTCTTTTCGCAAAACTTTTGCCTTCTCGGTGATTGATTTCCTTTTATAATGAAACATGGTCCAACCCTCATACTTTCTCCCTAGGGAAAAACGAACCGTTCTTCTGCAAGCTTTTCTAGTTGCTAAGCACCAAAATTAGCTGCCTCGAAAACCACGAAGCATGGGCTTTCGTTCCTCCCTTCAGGGAGGAAGCAAGTTGGAGGGTTGCCCTACAGTTTCACGCCCAACAAAACTCGGCATAAGCGCATTTCCGGCACCAGCTCACCTTCTTCGGCTCCGGCGGCAGATCCAGATAGACGATTCGCAAAATGTCCCGTTCCACCCGGTCAAGCTCCGCCTCGGTCTCCTCATCCAAAACCACGGTCTCCTTCCGCTTCTCCTCGGGAAACCGCAACTCGCCCCTGGCGGCCACCCCTTTTCCCTTTAACTCCTTCAAATAATAAGCCAACTGCATCCGGGCGCTCTCGGCGAACCGGGAACTCTTTTTGACCTCGGCGACGACCAACTGCCCGTTCTCCAGCTTCATGGCGTCCAGTTTCAAATGTCCCAGGTCCACTTCTTTCTTTTCCCGCCGGTAACTATTATCTTGAATGAACCGCCCGATCTCAACGTTGGAATTGTCTTGATCAGGCGTGATCTGCCGCCCCATCAGCCAAACTTCCCGTTGGCAGATGAAGTAATACCAAATGAGAGTGGCGGTGACGTGGAGGTCGTTTTGATTCATTAACATTTCATCTTCCGTTTTATGATATGATACAATGAGCAATACTTAAATAATTCTAGTGCATAAATCATCCTCTGAATCGATTATTCCTTCTTCACTTGTATACGGCACTTCGTATATGGGAAAAGGCATTGTATCCTTTACCGGTTTAAGTTTCCTGCGCCGATACTCGCTAATTGGCGCTTCATACAATCTTATTAAAGAATATTTCTTCGCTTCCCAAAGCTGCTTAACTTCTCCGTAGAATGCTAAAGGTATAATGTTTACCTTCAGATAATCAGCAAAATTACGCGTGGCCATTTCTTCACTTATCGGTAAATCAAAAATAAACCCCTTAGCATCTATTGTTGATGCTATTTCATCGTATAAACGATAACCTCGTTGGTATTCCGTGTTGGATGCTAAATCAAAACCGTCATAAACATACTCCAACATCTGATTCAACTCATCTTCTCTCAGCCATTTCTGATTCTGCTTTAATATATGGAGAGTACGTTCCAGAATTGTTTCCGAACCCTTATAAACATATTTCTGCGCTATTTCAGAAGCTGGAAAGACTATAAAACAATAGTCTCCATCCAAATTGTACCGGTTACAACGTCCCGCCCTTTGGATCAAACTATCTAACGGGGCGCATTCACTAAACATTATATCGAAACTAATATCCAGCGATACTTCAATGGCCTGTGTCGCGATTACCAGGTCATAATCCTTGGGACGCCCTTTCTCGTCTTTCTTTAATAAAACGCCTTCTTTAGCTTGGCGATCCTTCATAATAAATTGACTATGATAACAAAGAAGCCGTTCTTTACCCAAAATATCTCTCCATTTGCGATATGCTTCCTGAGCGGCGCGGACGGTATTAAACACAATAGCCACTTTTTTCCCTTGCTTCAAATAATTCAAAATATCTTCGCTCATATCTTCAATAGAGGCATCTCTGTATTCCCAACGGCATTTCATCCTATCCATTAATTCTTCAGCCACAATTGGAGTTTTGACTTCCAAAAGACTTTGAAAATGATTCCTCAAAAAAGCCGGCATCGTCGCACTCATTATGCATATTTTACCGCCGAGTAATTTGATCTTCTCTATCGCCGCCGTAATTAATCCCAGAGTATAAGATTGATAGGCGTGAATTTCATCAAAAATCACCCGGCTGCCTACTAAAGCCCATTCCTTTTGACACCAAGCTCCGATATTGAAACCGCTTGTCAGTAACTGATCTACTGTCGCAACCATTACCGGAGGTAAAAAAGCTTGGAATTGATGCAACGTTAACCGGAGATTGCCCGCTAGATCTTCTTGTTCCCAATCTTCCTGCTGCGCGAAAAAAGTATCGGCCCCGGAATGAATCAGACCGCATTCTCTTTCCTTAAAATAATAAGTGCTCAATCTCTTATAGATGCTATTAGATGTTACCATGGTAGGCATTAAAAAAATGATTTTCGTCGGTTCACCGTTAGTAGCCCACAATAAGGCCGCCTCAGTTTTTCCGGAGCCGGTTGGAGCGATAGCTAAAATATTCCCTGGCTCATTTTCACACGCGTTATGAAAAGGGCGTTTTTCATATATTCTTCCTTCCTGCTCTACCTTTTCTTTGAGTTTGATTTGAAAGACAACACTGGTAATTTCATGGTTGAGAGGCAGCCTTTTCTCCTTCTCGGCCGATGCTAACCAATCGCAAGTCATTAATAAGCCTTTTGTCAATGCATAAATAATCCGTAGTTTCCGGCGTTCAATACTAGAAAAACTACTTAATGTTGTTGAAGAAATTCTTTCCTCTAAACCATTTAATAATATTAGAGGCCATTGAGGAGACTTAAATATCATTAGAGCCAGTGACATGTCTATTTCACAAGACAAACCATGTAAATGGGCTATTTGTAAGATACGTTGAATCGCGGCTTCATCTAGTCCGGGCGAATCTTGACGCGATTTATCCCTTTCGAAACTTCGCCAATCGGGATATAATGGTTTATGATGACCCAAAACCGCGAATATTTCATAAGGAATCAAGGAAGGATCTCTTTTTAACGTTTCCCATTCGATCATAAATAATAATAAAGCTGAAGCAAGTTCGTGTCGAAAATTTAAATTTTGATCCGGCGGTTGTCCATCAATTAACCTTTGCATTTGTCGTTGAAAAGTCGGTAACAGCTTACCGGCGTCATGAAATAAGATCGCTTTTTTCGCTTTTAATTTAAACTCTTCTATGTTCATGCCAATTAAATCACAAAACCAAGTTAACGCCTTTAACCGGCTCTGAAAGATTTCCTCCCAAAGCCGGTAGCACTCACTGACATGATAAAGATACGTCCCGGACTCTGCTTTACTGGCTTTCGCATATTCCTGTTTCATGGTAGTCACTCTTTCGCAACTGAAATGAGTGGTACTGGTTCCATACAGAAAGAATAAGCCGGGCACGGATTTTTTAATTTTTGATTTCCTGAAAGAAAAGTAAAGGGTTTATATCGGCATCCTTTACGTTCTCCATCGGAATTGAATACAAACTCGATAGGCAACTGTTTTACCAAAGGCAGTTCCAAGGAAGAATGGATGGGGGAATTGCGGATGATTTTTTCCCAATCAAAGGAGTAATTGTCCGAAATATCTCCCGGCACTAAACAATAATTTAGCTCCTCAGCGCCCCCTTCAACCTGTTCTATAGTTTCAATCGGAGAAACTTCTTCTAAACGCGCAATATCGTCACTTGTCCCTAATGTTAACGCCCATGCGGGAGATAAAAAAGCTTGACGCAATTCCTCCAAAATCTCCATATTTTCACAACTATAATAGAGACGGTAAACCGGGCGAAACAAAAACTCACGCTTTAAAACATCACTTCCGACTTCATCCGTTTTTATCTTCCGGTATTTCCAAAGATCCAACCCTTTGCCCGGAGAGATGCCCCGCCGACTGCGGGTGATATCTTTAACCCCTACCTTTACGTCATATCTTTGAAATAGTTCCCATACTTGTTGAAACGGTTTCCCCAGCGCCGCCCCAGCAATTCCAATGATAGTGGAAACAGGTGGTAAAGGAAGAGTTCCATGATAAAGTTGGGCTCCCGGATCACGAAACGAAGCAGTTTCTGCAGAAAGCACCACTGAAAAACCTTTCATAGAATTACCACCTCATTTCATTTATAAATATCATCGAGCCAAGATTTAATCACGTCAAAAGCTTCTCCCATCGGTAAAGCCTTATCGGTATCTTTCGGGAAAAATCCTTTACGTTCTCCCAAGACATGCTTTATGATAATGTTTGAAAAATCTTTAATCGTTGATTCAATAAGCGGCATCTCTACCATCTCTTGTTTTACTTTGACGCACTCTAAAAAAATTGGGTTCTTAACTGATAAAAGAGCCGCACAGATAAATTTGGGTGAGATATCAGCCAAAAAACGGCTTTGTCGCCCCACACCCCATAAATTTTGAATAGCATCTAACAAAACTGTTATCCGGCGTTTCCTTTCAGAATTGTCTAAATTCAATTCATAGGTCTGAGCATCGGCCACACCAACTCGATCAAGCTCAATTAATATCGTTCCCCGATAAAATCCTGAGTGAATTTCACTTTCAAAAATATTCGGATTTCCACCCGCTTTAACACCCATATAATTTGTGGCAAAATCCAATTCACCCCGATACGGTTCTAAAGATATTAAAGGCGATACCCTTACCGGACTGGTCCGTTTCACTGTTTCCTTATCCGCAAGCATAAAACCGAATAAATCATCATCAATATATTCTTGAGGTTTTCCTTGTGTAGTTGCCGCTCCTTTAGTTTGTTTTGCTGTTTCCGTTTCCGATATTTTTTCTCCCATAACCGCTAGCTGTTCCCGCAAATCACGTCTAATAGCTTGAGATGATTTATAAGGATATTCACTCCCATCAGCCATTTGAATCTTTTTGATGCTAGAAATATTATCCGCTTCTTTGTCCGAGCCGTTCAGCGAAGCATAAGACGCCTTTGTCAAATAAGTAATAGTTAAACACTTAGCTTTCATTCTCATCTCTACTTTTGTTTTAAGTTAATAGGGACTAGTTCTAAATCATAATCATTTTGTGTCTTTTGGACGTTTAAAATTGTTGTATGTATTCAATGCCGCAAGTAAACAATACGATTTAAAATCCGCAAAAGAGACATTTTGTTCCTCGAGAATCCCCCCTAAAATTTGATTTGATACTGTAATGTTGTAGCGAAATTGGATCCGATTTAATTGTTCTAAGAAATCCGTTACTGTGCGGGCCTTGCGTAAGGCAAATAAATCTCCCTTTACTCTGTCAAAATTACTATCCGTAACATCTTTAGCTGCCTCTTTAGCAGAAATTACGATTTGTTTACCTAAATTTACCGCTACTTCCACCTGATCTTTTGTCATGCCGCATCCCTCCTGAATAATCAATTGATAATGTTTTGTGAAATCAACTAAATTGCCTATATATGGAAATTCTTGGAGTAACGATTTATGAAACACAAATTGTTCCATCTCCCGTAATATTGATTTTTTTTGGAGCACCTTTCGTAAAATGTCATTACGGCTGAGATAATTGTTAATATCAAACTGATCCTTTTTTACCGGGAGGTATAAATCCTGAAAGACTTTGAATAAAAACTTAATATCTGCAGAGAAAGCTTCTCGGAATGAATGTAATAAACGAAAAACATAAGCAATTTCCGTATATACGATAATTTCCTTAGGTATAAAGGTCTGTCCCTTAGAAGAAATCATCATCAAAATTAATTGCAATGGTGTTTCGATGAAAGGTTTAACACACAACATCATTAACTCATCTGAAGTTTTGGAGCGGCTCTCAATGTCTGTTCGTAACATATCATATGTATCATGGAAAAACGCCCATAAAATTTCATATGGCAACCGCGCATAATATAAAATCCTATTTTCCAACTTTTGAACGCCAATATTAGAAAAAAAATTCTCCATATCAAGCTGTCGCACAGAGGACTGACTTCCAAGAATCTTATGATTGTTGATTAACTTTTGAATATTTCCAGTAGATAATTGAAGAATATAAAGATTTTCATCACTCGTTTTATAATGGGCCGCTTCGATAGCAAATTTGCTTAAAAATTCACACTCCCAACATATTTTATCCGGCTTTTTCCCTTCTGAATTAAATGAAAGAGTTGCGGTAGAACTCGCAAACAATAGAAAAGATGGTTGAGAGACGTCGCTGCATATACTTTCTTGCCCACATATACAACAAACATTTCTCTTTCCTTTTACAGGAAATAACTCGATTTTAGGATGACAAACCGGTTGTTCATAAAGTAGACG
>JAAYHS010000096.1 GCA_012735315.1 Bacillota bacterium
CCCAAGGGCTGATGAGTTTAACTCAAAGGTATTTCCAACTTCGTCAAAGCTGGCGAACCGCCTAGTGCGGACCCGCATGCTAGGTGGTGTGAGAGGACGGGGGCTTGCCGCCCCCTCCTACTCGATTAAACCTAAAAACGCCTATTTTTTAGTCAAAAACTTTTAGCGGTTCAATCATTTCCCCTTTTTGGCGGAGGAGCCTTATAAATTCATCAGGAGCGGCGATCTCGCCGCGTAATATCGCCAGTATCAATTCTTGAGTGATTACAGTATTGAAAGCCGGTTCATAGATTACCGGTTTTTTTTGGTTGGCCAGTTTAACAATAAAAGGTACTCGTTCATCATTTCCGTCGAAAAAGGCGTTCCCATGATCGGCTGAGATAATGATATTGGTTTTCTCCCAGATTCCTTTTTCCTCCATTACTTGACGGATCTCCGCTAAAGATTGGTCGACTAACCTTAAAGCATTGATATAGCCCTCCTGGGATCGATCGTCCCACCAGGGCTGACGATGGAAATAAGGGCCGTGAGGAACCGGATTATGGATCATTACTAGACTATAATCAGGGTCGGAAGCCAATTTTTTAGTATGATTTTGGACGCCCTTATATGCTTCCTTTCTTTGCGCATAATGGCGAGCCGGTCCGATTAAGAGCATTTTAATCTGTTGGCGCGTATTGGCGAGGACTGAACCGGGACTCGTATATTGCGGATAGAATTGATACCATTCGCAAAATGTTAAATCTTTTCCGATAAATCGTGGATAAGGCAAATATTCTCCCACCAAAGCGGTATTTAGTTTTAATTCTTGCGCTTTTGAAAAAATATTCGGTTGGCTGCCCCAATTAATCGTTTCATTACTACCTTGATACGTTATGAATAGTTCATCATAATCACCGATATCTGCTTTAGGAATTAGCTTTCCGTCTATTAAAGCCGGGATGGAATTCCTGGTTGTATTACCCGGCGGATAGGCATTACGGGCTACAATCGCCTCTTGCTGTAACCTATCGAACGCGGGCATTTTAAGCTGTTCCGGTCTTTCGGCAAAGGCAATTCGATAGCCTAATCCGTCGAAGATCAGCCACAGCACTCTTGGTGTATTATTTGGCGTGGAGAATAACGGCGGTTTTGTTGGGGGGAGATTATGTTTAGTTTGGTTGATGACAGCCCCTTGAATTGATTGAAAAAAGACTATACCGACAAACGGCGTCATTAGTAATAGGAAGGATGCCGCAATTTTGGCCGTTTTTTTTCGAATTATTAAAACGATCAATGAAATAAATAAAAAGATTCGAAATAATTTTAAGTTAAAGAAAGATCTAAAATCCCGGGCCAGATCATAGATAAAAATCAAGGTTAAAAGACAGACCATAAATTTTGCAACGCCGATCAGATAGCGGTTGTTAATCTTTTTGACCAATCGCCAGGCCGACCAAAAAAGGGAGGCGATCAGTAGTTCGCTTAAGATTAAGGCTAATAATTGATTGGTTCCGGGTAATATTTTTAAATAAAACTTATTTTTATAAAAAAAAGCGAGGATTATATTATAAAAACATAGATTTGTCAGCGACAAAGCGATTAAATATTCTTTCAACATAAACGAGCCACCTTCGTAAATTGAATTGTTGTTCGCAATTTCAAACAATATTAAGTCTTTTTATTATTAAAATAAATTGATTATTTTATGTTTGTCAACCTGAAGAAGGTTGGTTTTTTTGGTGCTCAGTCGTTTTTAATATTTTAACAATCGCCGCGTTTAATACCATCAGAAACCAAAAGAATCGTATTGTTTCAGCGTCGCCGTAGTTGACCTCGGTTAACCCTTGAAGATGGAAAACGATCAATCCGCAAAAAGAAGCGAATGGGAATAAGCGCCAATTTGGATCGGTTATTTGGAGATAGTTTTTATATAGCCAAATGAAGATAGTTGCCATTAACCATACGAAGCTGACGAATCCGAATGTCCCAGTTTCAGCCATGAATAGGAGAATATTATTATGTGGGTGGCAGGAAGTGTCAACCGGATATGGTTGGCGATAATTGATTTCATATTCTGGGGAAAATCTATTTAACCCGACTCCGGTTATTAAATGATCGCGGTACATTAATAATGCCGACTTCCATAAGGCGATTCGCGTTAAATTGGAGGAGTTGGTTTTTAGGTCAAAGCTGCTTTTAAACCTGTCGACATATGTTGGTGGTAAAAGAAGAGATAGTAACAGGCAAACAATGAATAAAAGAATTAATATTTTTTTATTTTTTAACCATGATAGTGCGACTGTTCCTCCTATCAGTGCCAGCCATGAACCTCTAGTTTGAGTAAGTAAAAGGGCTACTCCCATCAAGGCGGTTCCGCTGAAGAGGGCTATCCGTTTACCGATATTGATTTTTCCCCAAAAGCCATATACCAACGTAAATATCATAAAAATATTCAATAAACAACCGAAGGCTAATGCGGATGAAAAGCTGGTAACTCTTGACACGTCTAAAAAATAATGTTGATAAAAATCATAAACCAAGGCAATACCCATTGAAACACAAGAAATAATCACTAATCGTTTTATCTGTTCGAGATTATGAAGATTTGCAACTGCAAAATAAAAAAAGAGAAACAGCAATAAATGTTTTTGCAGTTGGGAAAAGGCTTCGGCATCCGGATACTTAATAAATGATAGCAGTAGCGAAATAGTTAAGAAAAGGATCGGTAAATTTAGGGTCTTTTCTTTGAGTGTTTTTATTGGATTTTCCTGTAAGATAATTACCCGTAGTAATCCGAAAAAACAAACAAGAACGCCGCCGGCGCTGGTAAGGGCTTTTGAAGTTAAAAGGCCCAAAGCGAATAAATAAAGACTAAAAATAACGGCTTTGTTCAGAAAGTTACCGACTTTTGTTTGATATTGGGTCATTAATTCCACTCCTCGAGATGTATTTTATAATGTTGTATATATTTTTTATTGCGGTTACAAATAATGGTTAATTGGTCTGTTAACTTTGTTTATTATATAGTCCGTTAGTCAAAAAAAGGATACTAAGGAAGTCGACGATTTTCGGGAACAGTGATATGTAAAAACTAATTCGGTAGTTTTCTAAATATTCCTTTTTTAAACTATA
>JAAYHS010000097.1 GCA_012735315.1 Bacillota bacterium
ACAACACCTGGTTCTTATCGCCCAAAATTACATTGCCGCGGGTGCGGTTAATATTCTGAACCACGCTTTTGATCTGGGGAAAAGCCGCGGCCAGATCCCGGGCGATCCGGGGGCCGACCGGGAAATAATCGCCGTTGGTAACCAACACCACCATCACTTCCCCGGTGATGTAGGCGGTTTTAATCAGCACATGGCGCAATAAACCCTTTCCGGTCTTTTCATTGTATGCGGACAACCGATATTCATTGGCCAGTTCCCTGACCTTGAGCGCGATCTTATTGGTGATTAACGGCTGAATCAGGCAATCGGTAACCGGGACCAGCAGGTGACTGCCCTGTTGGTAAAAGCCGAGCACCAATTTGTCCTTGTAAACTCCCACCGGATACTGGACCTTATTCCGGTAACGCCACGGGTCCTTCATGCCGATGGTCGCATGAACCTGTACGTCTTTTAAGCCGCCGATCCGCTCCAGGGCGTCGATTACTCTCTGGCGTTTCAGTTCCAGCTGCGCCCGGTAATCCAAATGCTGAATTTGGCAACCGCCGCAAAGGTTGAAGATGGGGCAATTAGGAGTGACCCGCTCCGCGGCGGCATTTAAAACTTTCACTAATTTCGCCTTGGCATAAGCCTTCTTCACCAGGGCAACCCGGACCTGCACCGTTTCTCCCTTAAGCGCTCCGGGAACAAAGACGGTGAAATCCTGAAAACGGCCCACTCCCTCGCCTTCATGCCCATAGCCTTCAATTGTGATCTCGATTTCTTGGTCTTGTTTTACTGGGATCATATCCAATCTCCTATTTTTCATTGAAATAATCTAATGTCGCTTCATCGTTCGCATTCGGACAAAACCTGCAAAACCAAGCCGACGGCGGATCATCATTCAAGTTGTGACGGATATCCGTTCGAAAACAAGCCGTTCCCGAAAAAGTCCCGTCTTGATTAAATTATAACCAATAACCAAATCAAAAACAACTTTAAGCCGAAGAATAAACCCGACCCAACCCGAGAATTATTTCAACCCGCGTCATTTAAGTCTGATAATCTTCCGAATCAAACGCCGAAATTTCCGTAAAACAGGGACGATCCGGTAAAACATTTCATCGTAAATGACGATATACATATAAGCAGCTTTTTTTACGGGGGTTATCAATTGGATACATTCCATAAGCATCATCCGTCTCAAAAACGTTACACCATCGGCGTGCTGGCTTCCACGTTACTGAATGAAAACGGTCGCGAGCTCTGGTATGGTTTGGTCGACTTGCCGAAAGAACGGGGCTTCAACACTATTTATTTTGCGGGCGGCTGGCTAAACGACCCCAACGATTTCGATTCGCAAAGCAATATCGTCTATGATTTAATCGATGAAAAAAAAGTCGACGGTTTAATCATCTGGACCTCGGCTTTAGGCCGCTTTGTCAGCAATGACGAAGTTCAACAATTCTGCGAAAGATATCGTCCCTTGCCGATTGTCAGCTTGGGAGCTCCTTTGGCGGGTATTCCCAGTGTGTTAATTGATAGTTACCAAGCGATGTCGGACATGCTTACCCATTTAATCGAGGTCCATAATTGCCGACAAATCGCTTTTATCCGCGGCCCTTCGGGTCATTTCGATACCGAAGAGCGCGTCCGCGCCTATAAAGATGTCTTAGCCAAATACCGGATCGATTTTAACCCCCGCTTGCTGTCCGCCCCCTGTCCCTGGCATAATACTCATAGCAGAGATGCCATCCGGTTAATGCTCGATGAATACAAAGTCTTCTTCGATGCGGTGGCCTGTTCCAGCGACTCATTTGTGGAAGGGGTCCATGGGGAATTAAGCTCCCGCGGCTATAGAATACCCGAGGATGTAGCCCTGGTCGGCTTTGACAATAAGCCAACTTGCCAGACGATGGAACCTCCCTTAACCACTATCCCGATTATGATGTATGATCGGGTCCAGATAGCCGCCAACATGCTGTTACAAATGTTAAACGGAGAACCGGTGCCGGAACAAGTATTCGTTTCTTGCCCCCTTATCATCCGCCGGTCTTGCGGCTGTAATCCGTCGGTCAGCCGGAGCAACCATCTCCGGAAACCGCTAAAACTCCCATCTAAAATAGTCTCCGCGGACCGGATCATCAAAAGATACCGCCGGCAAATTATGGAAGAACTGAACCAAGTCTTCAACCCGTCCGACATCTTCTCGGATCAGAATTGGAACGAACAACTCCTCGATAATCTAATAACCGATTTGGGGGACGCTTCATCCGCTTCCTTCCTTGCCGCTTTTCAAAAGATTTTTGAACGGAAGGAAATCGAATATTTGAATATTGC
>JAAYHS010000098.1 GCA_012735315.1 Bacillota bacterium
CAAAATCCAAAACTTCCGTCAGCTCGTCTTCCGACATCTCATCAAGTAATTCTTCCAATTTCTGCTTGACCCCATCCATCTCGATCACCTTATTTCAGGCTGTTTTAACCCAAATGCCTAACTTCAAATCCGCTCCAACGCGCCGCATTTCGTTTCTCCCTCCGGGAGAAAGATAGAATGAGGGGCTGCGTCACCTCCAGATCTCCCTCACCCACTCCAACGCGCCCGGTACCTTCTTCCATGCTTCCAGTTCTAAGTCGGCATAGACTATCGCCTCATTCTCATCGCCTAAACCATAATAAGCCGGCAAAAAGAAAGGCAGATATTTCTCCCCGATTAAATAAGAAGGGACAAACCGGTTCCTTTTAAATGCTTCACGGAGATAAACGTCTGATTGGCCGCCCTTACCTGAGACGACAAAAGATAGCAACGCTCGACTGTAAGCCATATGACAACCGACTTCATCCCCGTATTCCTTTAAGAACGCCTCAGCCTCATCCCATCTCGCTTCCTCCAAGAGACAAGCGATCAACGAATAGCGTACCCCCTGGTTATCGCCGGGGTTTAACCGGAGCATCTCCCGGTAAATCTCGATCGCCTCAGGCCCACGCCCCGCAGCCCAATAACACCTGGCCAGTCCCTCCATGGCTCGCATAAAGGGCCTGGTCTCGATCAAACCCCAAAAATGACCCACATCTTCCTTGAAACAATCTTCTCCCAAACAGACTTTTCCGGCTTCGACGGCTTTTTGATAAAGCTCGATCCGTTCCCATAAGTCCTCGCTCTCGGCAGCCAATAAATTATAAGCGTCCGCGCAGTAAGGCGATATTTGTAAAGCCTGCCGCGCCAACAAAAGCCGCTTCCTGCGGTCCGGCAGTTCCCATGCTTCGTAAACAATATCCTGGGCCTTCTCCAATTTGGCCCGATCCAAACGGGGCTTCCGTGCCGCCGCAACCGGACTTTTGGCCCGTGATTTCGTGGGGAATTTTAATATTTTAGCCGGCGGTAAAAGTGGAATCGTATGCTTTTCCGGCTGATCGACCATGAAAAATTTCATAAATTCCCGATACTCCGGCGGGTTCTTGGGGTGTCTCGGAGGCAAATTTTTTCGCCATTTTTCAACCTTGTTTCCGCTGAAGTTCAAATTTAACATATACCGGTAAACCTTATCCAAACGCTGATTCATAATCTCAAGCGTCGGTTCGCTTAGACGACCCATGATGAAAAACAGTTGTTCTTCGATACTTGGGATAATGCGGATTCCCGAAGCGAAACCGCTGGGCGGGTAGTCGGCGATAACCCCCAAAATCTCCAGCCCCTCAAAAAGATCCGGAGTAGCAATGGTTTTAGGGATCCATAAAAAATCGGGCAACCCCCAAAGATATTTATCATCCGCCGGCCCGCTCCAAGCGTAATGTAAAAACTCAACCAGCGGTATCAGCGCGGTTGAAGTCGTAAGTTTTATCACAAAATTGCCGCTGAAATGATCGCGGACGATATAATAGACTAGAAGTTCTTTTTGAGTTTTGCTAAGTCTCTTCAAGTCGACTTCCACCGGTTTTTCCTGATAGGCAAGGAACCCGTCTTTTTTCACGTAAAAATGGCGGGATACCGAAACCAACAACTGATGTAACTGATTGGAATGCTCCGTAATATACGACGATGCCATTATTACGCTCCTTCTTTGATTATTCGGAAATTCGGGTGTTCACAAAGCTTAAAAGGATTATCGGAGTTCTTGATTTTTTAAAATATTTCTCTAATCCCGTTAATCCAACATCTCAACACACCCGAACCCCATGCTGTTCTTGCTCCCCAAACCGGCATCCACCGCCACTTGCAACAATTCCGGCGGCCCCTCAACTATCAGGGTTCCCGAATATCCCTTAATCACATTTCCCTTATACTCCATAACATGCAACTTCGGCTGACTCAACGGCCTGATTTTAACCTCGCCCTCCGGCGCCTCACGATTGTATAGCGCCCGGTACTTCTTGCGCAGGTTTTCCTCAGCGATCCGGGTAAACTCGGCGTCGCCCGGCTGATAATAACAGGTATACTTGCTCCCGTCGCCTCTGTACAAGGTGCTGTAAGCAACCGCCGGAGACAATAATTTCAGCTTAACGTACTCCCCGGCAACTTCCGGCTTTTCCACTTTAACGCTTTCCACCTTAACCACAGCTTGTCCTAACTCCACTTCATTCTTGGTCAGCAACCCGTTAAGCAAACTCCGGCAAAACCGCTCCATCGGCGAAGTCACAATCAATTTCAGCGGCGGTTCGAACTCGATCCCGCCTTCATTGATCCGGAACTTCCCGATTAATCGCGAGAAAGTAAACAGTTTAAAGGTCCGCCCGCCCCCTTCATAACCTTGGTCGTGTAAAAAAGAGGCGAAATCCGGGTCCAACGAATTGTAGATCATAGCCTGGACCAGATGATTGTAATGAATCGCCAAATGCGTTTTATCACTCATGACAAAAGAAATTATTATCCTCAAAGTAATCCTCTTTCCATAATGTAATTCAATTTTAACATCAACGGGTGTCAACGGTTTGTCATGGAAACAGATGTTTGGGGATAAATTTTTATTAAGTAAGAAAGTGGATTTTTACTTGGCTTTTAAAAGTTGCTCAATCTTTCGAATTACTTTTTGAAAAATATGATCCTTTACTGCACCGATTTTGATTATTACAATATCCTGAGAAATGGTATATATCTTGTCCGCTCTTATGCAAGATGTGGTTTTCAGACTGCCCGTTTCCATATCATCCGAGGAAATAATGACTGAAAAAACTTTGCTTGAGATATTGGAAGTAATGGCGGCAACGATCAAATCCTTGCTTTTAGCATTATACCGGTCATTGGATAAAACCAGTACAGGCCGTTTTTTGGAAGATTTTAAATCGGTAAATGGTATTCGCACAATTAATACGTCTCTTTGATTATACATATCAAAACCTTTCCTTTACAAATATCCCTTATAGGTAAACTAAACTAATTCTCAAATCATTACCAACTATGAGTTTCAATTCCTATTAGGTAATTTCTAGGATGAACTTTAAAATAATTACTTTTTTATTCAAATTATCATATTTGGTTATGTATATCAATATTAAAGTTTACAAAAAAAATCTCCTTCGGAGATTTTTTCATTCGAGATCGTTCCAATTTTTATCGTCTTCTTCGTTGTACCAAAAATCCATACTGCTTTCACTGGCCAGCATAAAGTCTTTGAAAGCATGCTTATCTTTCTTGAAATTCAAGTATTCCAAAAAGTCGATTACTTCCGCCAATTCCCTTTCCGGCAATCTTTCTAAAAGTTTCAAAATTTTTTCTTTATATGCCTTCATATCCGAGTCACCTTTCAATTATTCTGATATTATTATACCCTTAGCAAATCTACTTTTCACTATCTTTTTCATCACTATTAAATCTCTCGAGGATCGACATCGCCTGCCGCCTTACCGAAGCCTTAAGTTCCTCCGGTTCCAACACTTCCGCCTCTCCGCCAAAAGAAAGCAGCCACCTGGTTATCGCCTTCAATCCGCAAGCCTTGGCGGTAAAAATGATCGTCCGCCCATCCTCCTCGATGATTTCCTGGGAAGGATGAAACTTGGTCTCCCGGACAAAACGCGCCGCGTCGCCGTAAAATCTAACCGAAAAACCAAACTCCTCGCCCCGTTCCATACCCCAGGCGGAACCCATATAATCTTCATAATTAAAACCGGACGGCAACTCAAAAAACGCGCCGGTCTCTTCCAAATATTCGATCCGATCCACCCGGAAAAGCCGGACCGCTTCCCGTTGATGGCAATAAGCCACCAAATACCAAAAGCCTTCGCTAAAGACCAACTGATAAGGTTCCACTTCCCTAAAAGTCAATTCGTCCCTCGCGAAACTATAATATTTCATCCTTAAAATCCGGTTATTTTTAATAGCCTGATTAATGGCGCGGAACAATTCGCCTTTCGCCTCATAGTCGGCGGTTTGACCGTGAGATACCTCCAGCCGTTCGTGGATATTCTCAATCTCGTCGCCAAGATTTTTCGGTAATAAGGACAACAGTTTATGTTTAAGATTGGCGGGAACCCGGAATAAACCCCGCTGCCGTTCCGCCAATTTCACTCCGTAAAGCAACGCCAGCGCCTCATCCAAAGTAAATGAAATATCCTTTAAGCGGAAACGCTCCATTACCCGATAACCTTGATCATGGTAAATGGGAATCCCCGAGTCCTGCAAAACCCGTAAGTCCCGAAAACATTGTCGTTCGCTGACCCCGCAGATCCGTGAAAGTTCCTTGGTGGATTTCCCGGGATAAGTTTGGATCACCAGTATCATGTTTAACAATCTGACAAGACGGTCGTTTTTTGCCATCATTGCCTCCGATTACAACTATGATACATAAAAACCGACATTCCTTTTATCGGCGGTAATTGTAAAACATTTAGTAAATTAATAAAATTAACGCCGTTTATTTTCCATTACTCCATCAATTACTTCACCCAAAATCCCTCCATTCTCCCGGTCCGAAAACTTACAAAATAATCTCCCCCTCCAACCGGATCGACCAGCGGCGCTACTACACTAAACGCGAAACGCGGAACTCGAAACCCGGAACGGGAAATCCGGAACGCCGAAACTGGGAACTGGCAACTCGAAACGCGGATCGAAACCCGAAACTGGGAACTGGTAACTGGAAACTGGGAACTCGTAACACGGAACTAAAGAAAAAACATCCCTTCACTGCAGGAAACCCCGGTTTTAACTTGAATATAACAATAATATCTAGGAATATCCTCTTTAATAAGATTATGGATCGCGCCTTAAATCGTCAACGGATCTGACCCGCAAATCAGGCCCTCGGAGGTTCAAACCGAAGGCCCGCGCCTTCCGGCGACAAAGCCTTGCACCCCGGAGAACCAGCGCCGCAGGACGAGGAGGAATCGAAATGTTCTGGCTGAACTTCATCTTCAAACTGATTAAAACATTGCACTCCAAGGAAGAACCGCACAACATCGCGCTGGGGTTCGCCTTGGGATCGATCATCGGTTTGACGCCCCTGCTCTCCCTCCATAATCTGTTGGTGTTTTGCATCATCCTAGTCTTAAACGTCAGTATCCCGGCGGCTTTCTTCGGCATCTTCTGCTTCGGTTGTTTCGCCTACTTTTTCGACCCTCAATTTCACAGCCTGGGCTATTACCTGCTGGTGGAAGTGGAGGCGTTACAGCCGGTTTGGACCTATCTCTATAATATCCCGATCGCTCCCCTGACCAAGTTTTACAATACCGTAGTCCTGGGGAGCCTGGTGGCGGCCTTAGTCGCTTTTTTCCCGGTGTATTGGATCTTCAAACAACTCGTCCGGCTTTACAAGTCGAAAATGGCGGACAAAGTGGATAAATTTAAGATCATGCAAATCATCAAAGGCAATAAAATATTCCAAATGTATCAAAAGATCAGACTGCAATAACAGCCAACGATAGGTGGTGCTTCAATGAGGACCAAAGGGATCGCCATTTTGCTCTCTTTCCTTTTAATAATCGGCTTAACCGCATTCTTCTGGGGCAACTCCTTTCTGAGTTGGGCCCTGGAACAATCCTTGCAAGCGATTATCGGAGCCAAAGTCGAAATCGAAGATTTTAAATTAAATCCCATCGAATTGTCGGTGCGCATCGGCGCTTTAAAAATCACCAATCCGGCCGATACCTGGAAAAACATCATCGCCGCCGAAAACATCGGCTTCAAACTCTCCGCCGCGCCTTTATTCGAAGGCAAAACAGTGATCGAAGAGATCAGCGTCGCCGACCTGGTCTTTAACGCGCCCCGCCAAAGCGACGGCAAGCTGCCGCAAAAGGAAAAGAAAGCTTTGCCTGGACCGCTGGGCGAGGCTCAAGCCAAACTACAGCAAAGCATCGCTCAAATTCCGATCCTGAAACCGGAGACTGTCGCTGAAAATCTGGATATCGAGAAAATTGCCGCTTCCTATCAATTTAAAACCGATCTCTCCGCCGCGCGCATTAAAGCGGAGATCGGCGAGTACCAAAACCGATTGAAGGCTGATTTGGAGGAATTGGAGGCCGCCGAAGTCCAACTGAAAAGCGCCGCCGCCAAAGTCGACCAAATCAAAAAACTGGATTCCAAAAACCTCCTCGAACTCAAACAACAATTGGACTTGGCAAACGAAATCCAACAGACGGTTAAAAACGTCCGCGCCCGGATTAATGATGCCGACGACCGGTTCAAAAAAGACAAACAAGCGCTGGAAGCGGCGCTGAAGGGGTTGAAAGCAGAGGCCGAAGCCGACTACCGTTCCCTTTTGGAACTGGCCAAAGTCCCCGATCTTAGCAGCCTCAATTATGCCGAAGCCTTGCTGGGCAAAGAGTTATTGAACTACTCGACCAGGGTTTTAAAAATGGCCGAGGATCTCCAAAAACAGCTTCCGGTCAAAACCGATAAACCTTCCAAGGAAAAACCAACCCGGGCCGGGCAAAATATTACCTTCCCGGGCCGGAAGACCTATCCCCGTTTCCTGGTCCAAAAAATCGCCGTCTCCGGGAAGGGAACCCCTGGTTCCGCGGCGGACGGCTTTTACGCCAGCGGTTTAGTGACCGGTCTCACCAGCGAGCCTCCGGTCTACGGTTCTCCGACCACCGCCGCCTTTTCGGCCCGCAGCGCCGAGGGCGCGGTTTTAAAAATCGACGGGCTGATCAACCATCTGACTCCGGATTTTCAAGACGAATTTAAACTCAAACTGAGCAAACTGCCGTTATCCCGGATTGACTTCCCGGACGATCACCATTTACCGGCGAAACTGGCTGCGGGCGGCGCCGATATCGACGCCGTTCTGCGGTTCACCCCCGCTGTCATGACGCTGGAGGCGCGGATCATCGCCAACGATTTGCAAGCGGATTTCACCGGGAAAAAAGCGCCCGATGATTTAATCGGGGAAGCGATCCGGAACGCCATTGCCGGGTTGAACCAAATTACCGTCAACTTCCGCCTCGAAAGAAGCGGAGAGCGGTTGGAGATGAAAATCTCCTCCAACTTAAATGATGCCGTCACAGCCGGCTTAAAGCGGTCCGTCGGCGCCAAAATAACCGAATTCAATCAACGGCTCAAAGCAAAGGTCGACGCCAAACTGCTGGCGCATGAACAAGCTTTGGAAAAAGCCAAGCTTGAATATGAGGGAAAACTTTCCGCCAAGTTAACCGAGGTCCAAAACGCATTAAAGCGGGAAGAACAGGCTTTGGAGGCCAAGAAAAAAGAGCTGGAAGAATTGGTGAAAAACAGCTTGATCAAGTGGTGAGCTAAAACGCCCGGACATAACGGGCGCGCCTTCACAGACATCGCCGGGGTATACCGGTCTCATTCCCAGTCGCCTACCAGTTCCGCCACCAAGTCGGTGATCGCTGCGGCCACCGTTTCCGAAAGGGATTCGCCGAAGCTCAGATCCTCGGGCTGGATCCCCACAGTCAAAATGCGGCAATCAGTTACGGCTTGTAAATAAGCGCCGATAATCTTCAACGGCAAAACATGCGAGGCAAACCCGGCGCCGTCGATCCGCTCCGGCGGGATCAACTCCGCGGTCCCCGGCGGCTTATTCAGCTCCGCGGCGTCAAAAACGATCAGGTACTCGGGCTGAAAATCGCGGATCGCCCCGGTGAAATTTTCCGGGGCCGATTCTCCTTGATAAAAACGAAATTCCCGCCCCGGACGGGACGGCAATTTTTCCGCCAGTAAAGCCACTATTCGATTGCCGACGTTGTCATCGGACCGTAGCGGCGAACCCACTCCCAAAAAGGCGACCCGCGATGATTTTTTGATGATCCGGGACAACTCGCGCGCGACTTCGTTCATTTGTGTAGATCCTGAAATCCTTTCCGGCCAAAACAAGTTAATTCAAATTCAGGAGTGGTGGCCAAGGCTTTACGCGGGCAAGAATCGACGCATTGGGCGCAAAAAAGACAACGGTCCAGTGAAATAGCGCATTTAAACCGCTTCTCCACTTCAGTGGGTTCGATCCGGATCGCCCCCGACGGACAATCGCGCATGCACATTTTACAACCGACGCAAAGTTTGGAATCGAAAACGATTCTCCCCCGGAAAGACTTGGGCGTCTCCGGTTTTTCAAGCGGATAATTAACGGTGGCCGGAGCTTTAACCAAAGTTCCGATTACTTCCCGTAACATCCG
This sequence comes from Bacillota bacterium, assembly GCA_012735315.1. Classification (GTDB taxonomy): domain Bacteria; phylum Bacillota; class UBA4882; order UBA8346; family UBA8346; genus JAAYHS01. The sequence goes on from JAAYHS010000098.1 coordinate 8,190, forward strand.
GGGACGAAATTTTTTCGGCGATACCATCAAAACCTCTCCTTATAAGCGTACATTCCCCATCAGGCTTAAGGCTTGCAACTTGAACGCGGCCTTAAGCATCGAACCGGCCGGCGCTGTCAAACCAAAAACGCCTTGACCAGGATATTGATAAACAACTGGAAAAGAGCGACCGGGGCCAAGTATTTCCAACAAAACTTCATCATCTGTTCCAGCCGCAGGCGGGCGACCACCGACTTGAACAAAGCCAGCAAACCCACGATCAATAAAGTTTTCAACAGAAAAAGCAGGAACCCCCAGACCGGCCCCAATCCGAAAGAACCGCCCAAGAAAACCGCGGATATCAAGGCGGCCAACACCACCATCTCGATATCGACCACCAGCCGGGTAATAGCCAACAATCTCCCGCTGAACTCGGTGAACGGCCCTCCCACGATCTCGGTCTCCGCTTCGGCGATATCAAAGGGGACCCGTTCCAACTTGCCTTGAATCGCCACCAAGGCGACGCAAAACCCCAACAGATTGACCGCCAATAAACCGGGATTCGCCACGAAAAACGCGGTAATCTCGCTGATCGTCCAAGTCCCGGCCAACAAGGCCGGTCCCATCAACACGATCAACAACGGAACCTCGTACGCGAAAAGCTGCGTCAGAGTGCGCAACGACCCCAAGGCGGCGAAGAGCGACGTCGAGTGCCAGCCGGCCAGAAAAAAGGCCAGCGTCGGAATGGTCAACAGATAAAAGACGACCACCAAATCGGCGGGGAAAGAATGAAAAGCGGTGATATCCCAAACCGGAATATAAAGAAACGAGGTCAATACCGCCGCCAAGGCGACCACCGGCAAAGCCCTGAACATTATCTTATCGGCGGCTTCCGGCACGATTTCTTCCTTAGCCAATAATTTGATGAAATCGGCCAACGGCTGAAACCAAGGCGGACCGACCCGGTTCTGAAACCGGGCGTAAAGTTTACGATCCACCCATTCGCAAGCCATCGCGTACAGAACCAAAAACAAAAAACCAGGAAAAATCAACATGTAGCTCAATTTTAAAACCAGATCCATAGCTCCACCACCAAAGCCTTTTCTGAGGTCTCAATTACCTAATTTAACGATTGGAAAAATCGATTCCCCGCAATTTGTACCAATCGATACTGTAATTGCGAAGCCGCTCCCAATCCCAAAGCGCGTCCTTCCCGTCCCCGGAAAGGCGAATCATCCGGTCGGCGCAGGAGAAACAAGGGTCGATGGCGGCGATCACGATCGGGAAATCAGCCAAAAACCCTCCCTTTAACATTTCCCGGATCGAGGCCAGATTCGCCAGTGTCGGCGCCCTGACTTTGACCCGTTCCGGAAACTCGGAGCCGTTGGTCCGGACATAATGAATATTCTCGCCCCGAGGAGCCTCATAACGGGAAACGGCTTCCCCGGCGGGAATTTTGCGCGGCGCTTTTACCGCAATCGGCCCGTCGGGCAAATTTTGGATTAAGGCGCGGATTATTTGGTAACTCTCCAGCAACTCGTAAATGCGGACCAGCGTCCGGCCGAAAACATCGGCATATTCATTGGTGATCACGTTAAAATCAACTTGATCGTAGGCGGCATAGGGATCGTCCTTGCGAATATCGCGCGGAATCCCGGACGCCCGGACGGTCGGACCCACCGCGCCCAGACTCAAGGCGGTTTCCCGCGGCAATTTGCCGACTCCCGCCAGCCTGACTTTTAAGGTGGATTCGTTGACGGCGACCTTGATGTAATATTCGGTCCGCTCGGTCAGTAAATCAATGCTCTCCAAGATCAACCGCGCCTGCTCGGAGTCAATATCCCGGCGCACGCCGCCGACCTTGTTCATTCCGTAATTAATCCGGTTGCCGGTGATCAAGGCCAGCAAATCCATGACCGTCTCCCGGTCGCGCCAGGAATACATGAATAACGTATCAAACCCCACCTCATGCCCGGCCACTCCCAGCCAGAGCAAATGACTGTGAATCCGCTCCAACTCGGCGATGATCGTCCTGATATAAAGCGCGCGCGGCGGCGGCTCCACTCCGGCGATCTCTTCCACCGCTTGGACGAAGGTCGTCGAATGGGAATGGGAACAAATACCGCAAATCCGCTCGATCAAATAAATACACTGGGTGATGTTTCTGCTTTCACAAGCCTTCTCAATCCCCCGGTGGTTATAACCGAGTTTAACTTCGGCGTCGATGATCCGTTCGCCTTCCAAAACCAGATTAAAGCTTTCCGGTTCTTTTAAAGCCGGATGCTGGGGTCCGATCGGTACTTTAATCCGGGCCACCGCCGTCACCTCTTTCGTTAGTCTCCCACCCCGGCGGTCCGGGGCGCGTTATAGGTCGCTGCCATCCATCCATGGATTCCACGACTTCGACCCATCCTGGGTCTTAGATGAAAAATAAGTTTTAACTCAGTGTCTCTGCGTCTCCGTGGTTAAATTATTATTGGCCACAGAGACACGGAGACACCGAGGAATCATTCTTTAGATAGCCCCTTCCAATCCTTGCGCAGCGGATACTCTCCCTCCGGCCAATCATCGGGCAGCGGGTATCTCCGGCCGTGGGGGGTTCCCTCCACCTCTATGCCCAACAAATCGATTAATTCCCGTTCATAAAGGAAGACGCCGGGGAAAAGATCGGTCACGCTCGGAACGCTAGGGTTTTCCCGCGGTAAAAAAGTCTTTAAACTTAATAAAACACCCTCATCGTTGCAAAGATGATAAATAACCTCAAAACCGTCGCCCAAGTCCAATCCGGTAATGGCGCTGATTTTATTCAGGCCTTTTTCTTTTAAAGCCTCGATCGCTTCCGTGAGTTTCGCAACCGGGATTTCCGCCGCGACCCGGCGTTCCCGGACGGCATTCACTTTTTGCGCTTCGAGTTCGTTGGCGAGAAAATCGGCCAAGACCTGACTATTCATTTCCGACGCCTCCTTCGACAGCGGCTTCCGCGACGGCGTCGGCCTCTTCCTCCCGCTCAATCCTCTCCAATAGCTTTACCATCCCGTCAATGATCGCCTCCGGCCGCACCGGGCACCCCGGGATATAAGCATCCACCGGAATCGTGGTGTCGATGCCCCCCATTACGCTGTAACAACCGTCGAATACTCCCCCGGAACAGGCGCAAGAACCCACCGCCACGATGTATTTCGGTTCCGGAGTCTGTTCATAAATCCGTTTTAACCGATCTTTTATCTGCCGCGTGACCGGGCCCGAACACAGGATGATATCCGCATGGCGCGGGGTTCCCTTCAGCTGAGCCCCGAACCGCTCCAGGTCGAATTTGGGGGTCAAAGTGGCCACGATTTCAATATCGCAAGCGTTGCAAGCTCCGGTATTAAAATGCAGGATCCATGGTGACTTAACCCGGGCCCACTTTACAATCTTCTCAAGCATTCCAGGTTCACCTCGACATCAGTGTAAAAAGCGAAATAGCAATACCGGCCAGGTATAAAATCCCGACCAAGGCGATGTTCCCCGAAGGAAGGGTGCCCATAATTAAAGCGGTCACGTGAATGATGGTAAAAAACAAAGCGAACGGGAAAAAAGCGCTATAATCGGGCTGGACTCTTTGCGCCGGGACATTCTCGCCGCAAGCGTATTGGGTCTTCTTACCGCGGCTGGCTTTTCCCTTGACCGCCAACCGGGAACCGGAAAGATAAATTAAAGCGCCGACGGCAAAAAAGATGATGAACGCCACCGGTGGATAAACGATAAATTCAGCGTTCATTCGATTCACCCCTTGAGATTGGTGAGCTTCCGCACATCCAACGAGCGTTTGTTCTTCTGAGTAATCATTACAATCGCCAAGGCAATCGCGATGAAGACCACCTCAATCACAATCACCGTAATCGCCAACGCCTGGCTAAAAACGATTTTACCGTTGACGCTGCCGGCGGTGATTATGGCCAAGGTCACTCCCTTGGTCATTATTTCAAACCCGATCAGGATCCGTAACATATTTTTGGCCACAATCATCGTGTATAACCCGATGCAAAATAAAATGATCACCGCGATCCAATCCGCTACGAAAATATTAACCATTCGGACTCCCCCGTCTGAACAGGATTGCGACCCCATATACTCCGACCATGATGATCACGATCTGGCCGATTAAGTCCAATCCCCTCGATTTCCATAAAATCTCCCCCACGGTTCCGGCCTCGTCATATTTGACGAACTCAAGCCCGGCGGCCCAAAAATCTTGAGTCCGGTACATCAACGCGCCGATCAGGACCACCAAAACCGGCAACAAAGCGAACCTCCGGTAATGGTCTTTGGTGCGTTCCAACCGCTCCTCCTCCGAGACCAACCTGGTGAGACTGATGGCATTCACAAAGAGCACCGTGATCAAACCGACGCCTACCGACAGCTCGAACGAACCGGCCAGCGGCGCTCCAAGGTTAAACATGGTCAAGGCCAGTCCCAAACTGGCGACCAACAACGCGATCGCCGCCCGCAGCAAATCCATGGCAAAGGCGGCGAGCACCGCCGGGATCAATAGCAGACCGATTAAGATCAATAGATGGAGTTCCATCCGATTACCCCCATTAGTTCAGGTGAATCCTTAATAGTAAATTCAGAGTGCGAATGATTACCGGATAAAAAATCCCCGCGGCCACGGCCAATACCGCCATTAAAACGGCCGGTCCGTACAATAACGGCGAGACTTCGGCGACGTTTTCCAAGCCTTCCCGGACTTTGCCGAAAAAGGCTCGCCGCTGCGCATGAAGCAAATAAGCTAAAGTGACCAAACTGGTGAAAACGGCAAGACCCGCATAAAACCGGTGGCCCGATCCCCATAAGGCGATAATGATCAATATTTTGCTCCAAAAACCGGCCAACGGCGGGATTCCGGCCGCCGACAACATCCCGATAATCGAAGTGATTCCGGTAACCGGCATTTTGGCAGCCAATCCTCCCAAGTCTTCGAGCCGCCTGGCGCCGGTGGCGGTCTCCGTCGCGCCGGCGTTTAGAAACAATAATGATTTGAAAACGGCATGATTAAAAAAGTGAAACACGGCTCCAATCAAACCGAGGGTAGTGCCGGTGGCGAAACTCATTAAAATATACCCGATTTGGCTGATGCTTGAAAAAGCCAGCATCCGCTTGAAGTCTCCCTGCCCCAAGGCCATGAAAGCGGCCAAGGTCATCGAGAGCGCTCCCAAGATCATTATCAGGTTGGAAAACGACTCCGAAAAACCGAAAACCGCGACGATGATCCGCATCAGAGTATATACGCCGGCGACTTTGGTGATAACCCCGGCCAGTAAAACCGAAACCGAGACCGGCGCCGCGGTGTAGGCGTCGGGAAGCCAGCCGTGAAACGGCATTAACCCGGATTTCAAGGCCAGCGCAAAAACGATGAAACCCAACCCGAAGCGGACCAGCGGAGCGCTGGAACTCAAACCCGCGGCCACGCCTTGAAAGGAAACATCGCCGGTAACCGCAAACAAGGCGGCGATCCCGATTAACAGAAAGACCGTAGCCACCGCCGATAAAATCATATATTTAAACGAACCTTCGGTTCCGATTTCGTCCATATTATAAACGATCAAGATAAACGAGCTGATGGAGACGATTTCAACGAAGACATACATTGAGAAAATGTCGGTCGCCATCGCCAAGCCGTTCATCCCGGTCACCGCCAATAAAACCAACGCGTTAAACCCCGAACGGCGGCCGATCGGAACTCCCGCCGAAAAGATGATCGTCGCCAAGGTCACCAAGGCGATGGTCATCAACACCACCGCCGACAATCCGTCGATGGAGAGAGCGAATTTCTCTCCCAACAACGTTTTTTGAAAACTAATACCGGTCTCGGAGTTGATTTCCCGAAGAATGTTAGCGAATGATCCCGTCAACATAAAGAGAGTAACGGCGATTGTTACCAAGGTTGACCCTTTCACCCAAAATTTTCGCATAATCGGCATCATGGCCGCTCCGACCAGCGGCACAAAGATGAATGCTAAAACCACGGTAAACCCTCCCGCCTTCTTGAGGCCTTTCTCCGCGCCTCTGTGCCTTTGTGACCTGTAATTAACTTGCCACGGAGACACTGAGACACAGAGTTAAAAACTTATTTTCATTCTATCTCGAAAACCAGGCCAAGTAAGTCAAAATGAAGATTAAGCCCCCCAAAGACCAGGCCAAATAATTGGAGAATAACCCGGTATGAATCCGGCGCGTCGCCGCCAGCAACCAGGCGAGCCAGGGAAGCAGCTTTTCAAAAAACCAGTCAACCGCCCGGTCCACCGTAAATAAGCCTTGCGCCAGATAACCGACGGCTTTTTTACCCTGCTCGTATGGATCGAAAAACCGCGCTTCGGCCAGATCGTAGAGTTGTTTCAAACCCTTGGCTTGATGGATGTGTTCCGAAGCCCCCAATCCGCTTCCGCTCAATTTGACCCCCAGCAGATGGTTGAAGAAGGCGGTGCTCAAAATGATAACGGTCACCCACAACAATTCGGAAAACCCGAAGCTGAAATGAACCCCGCCAATCCCGGGAAGCCGGCTGAAGGCCAGCGCCGGTTTGAGCAAATAATCAAAGGGAAACCGATGCCAAACTCCGAATAAGATACAACTACCGGCCAATACTCCGGCGGGCAGCAACATCGACCAATGGGCTTCGTCGACTTGCTTCAATTCAAGCGGCGTCTTTCCCAAAAATACGGCGTGTCCCAACTTTAAAAAGGAAGCGGCCGTGAAAACCGCCCCGAGAGCGGCCGCGGCAAAGAAGACGGCTTGACCCGACTTCAAAGTAGCCTCGAGGATCAATTCCTTGGAAACGAAACCGTTGAAGGGAGGGACCCCGGCAATCGAGCAAGCCGCGATGATAAAAAACCCAAAAGTAGCCGGCATCCGTTTCCGCAAACCGCCCAACCGTTTCAAATCCGTAGTGCCGGTTTGTTTTTCGACCGCGCCGGCGGTCAAAAAGAGACCGGTTTTATAAATGGCGTTATTAAGCAGATGAAACAAACCTCCGACGACGCCGATGGCCGTTCCGGTGCCGATGCCTAAAATCATATAACCGACTTGACTAACGGCGTGATAGGAGAGGAGTCTTTTGAAATCTTTCTGAATCAAAGCCATCATTACCGCCAAAAGAATCGTGGCCGCGCCGACGGTCATGATCAGCAATTTCATCCCGGCGGTCGGACTGAAGAAGTCCAGCGCGATCCGGGCCGTTAAATAAATCCCCAACAGTTTTTCAACAGCGGCCGGCATCAAAGCCATAAATGGCAGCGGAGCATCCCCGGCCGCATCGGGAATCCAGGTGTGAAACGGCATCGCTCCGGCTTTGGCCAGAGCGCCGACGAGCATTAAAACGAATGCCGCCCCATTAATCCCGGCGGTATTAAGATGAATAAAAGACATATTTAAAGTTTGAGCCTGCGCCCCCGCGATTCCGATCCCCAACATCAGGCACAGGTCGGAAAAACCGACGATAATCAAAGCCTTTAAGCCGGTTCGATAAGCCTTTTGTTCCTTGCCGAGGCTGATCATTAAGAATAAAGTGATTAATATACTCTCCCAGAAAAAGAGCATAACCACCAGGTTGTTCGCCAAAACCGCCCCCAAAGCCATGGCTTCGGTAATGAAAATCAGCGCGTAAAAAAGATGCTTCCGGGGGTTTTCTTCCAGATATTTAAAGGAAAATATCAAAACCAACAGCGTAAAAACGGTGATCGCGGCCGCAATCAACCGGCTGAACGCATAAAAACGAAATTGAAGGTTGATTCCGAAACCGGCCCAGGGAATATTGACCAAAACATTTTGATTCCAAATACTGATCACCAGATAAATCAAATAACCGGCAATAATCAAGCCCAGCGTTTCTTGAAAATATTTGGCTCGGGTCCGAATCGCCAACAACGACAATCCCAGCGCCGCCGGTATTATAATCAGCAGCATCAATATAATCTGGCTCATCATTCGATCCCCACCATCCGTCCTACGGCGATTTGAATAAATTCATTCGGATATCCGATTAGAAACCCGCTCAACAACGACAAACCGGCTAAAACGGACACCGCCCATAACATTCCGGCCGTCCCTTCCTTGACTTCGGGAAATTTCGGTTCGCCCAAAAACACCTTCGCGAAAAGCCTCAACAAATAAAGCACGGTCAAAAACGCGCCAGCGATAAACACTCCGGCAAGCCAAGGCTTGCCGCTCTCGACCGCGCCGGCGATCACCATGTATTTACTGAAAAAGCCGCCGCAAGGAGGGATCCCCATCACCGAAAGCGCGCAAAAAGCGAAGGCCGAAGCGGTGATCGGCATGTTTCGGGCAAGGCCGCCCATTTGCCGGATATCCTTGGCGCCCAACTTATGTTCAACGATTCCGGCGCAAAGGAATAGTCCGCCTTTCGCCAAACCATGGGTTAAGATATAAAGCAACCCGCCGGCAACGGCCAATCGGCTGTCCATCAACAACCCCAAAAAAATAAAGGCCAATTGACTGACGGTGGAATAAGCGATAATCCGCTTGAGATCGTTTTCAACCAACGCCGCTCCGCCGGCCACGATGGAGCTGATTCCGATCACTACCGGCAACACCTGATCCCAGACCGGTTCCCAAACCAAACCGCCCACAAATAACCTGGCAAAAACGAAGACCCCGATCTTCACCAATACCGCGGCGTGAAGCAGCGCAGTTACCGGCGACGGAGCCACCCCGGCGTCGGGGAGCCAGGTATGAAACGGCAAAGTAGCCGACTTGGAAAAAATGCCGGCCATAATCAAACCGACCGCCAAATTAGGAGCGGTCATTCCTCTTAAGACCCGCAGATCGAAGCTGTGGTATTCGTTGAATAAAATGATCAAGCCGAGCAGCATCGCGAGAGCGCCGCCGACAGTAATCAAAAAAGCTTTGTCGGCCCTTCGGACCATGAAGGGTTCCCGGTAAAAACCGATCAAACGCCAACAAACGACGGCCGATATCTCCCAAAATAAATAAATGATGACTAAATTTTGCGAGTATACCAACCCGGCCATGGCTCCCAAAAATAAAACCGTTAAAAAGTAGTATTCGTTTTGGTTCGCTTCCCGCCGTAGATAGTCGAAGGAATAAAAAGTAACAATCAGGCCGATCAATGTGGCGGCCAAAGCCATAAAAACGCCCAAGGCGTCGGCGCTGAAAATCAAATCCAACCCGAAGCCGGCGGGCTTAAAAACCGTTACAATGTCCCCGGAAAGGCTCGGTTTCAGCAATAAAAGCGAGGCGCCAAAAGACAAAAATAAAAGTGCCGCGGCCACTGCGTTCCGCGCTTTCGCCGAATGCATCCCCAGCAACGGCAATGTGAAAGCCCCGAGAATAGGCGCTAAAATAGCGACCAGCAATGCGTTTTCCATCTTCTTCCCTCACTCGGTCACCAATATTAAGTCCGGTTAAATATTTGTAAATCCAAAATCCGGGATGATACGCGCATAAGACTATTTTACTCTTCTTTTCGCCGCTGTCAACTAAAAGAAAACAAAACTCCGAATTATTGAATTATTCACCATTAACCTTCCAATCTCCTACCTGCAAGTAAATCTTCCCGCTTTATCGCTATTATTTAGAAATTTTTTTAGTTTAGGCGGTTTCATAATTCCGGTTTTCCGGATTTCCATACAATATATTGATAGCCTAATCGAAAACCTACACTATATATTGTGTGGAAACATTAATTATAATTATGAAACACGCTCAGTTACAAAAAGAAAACGGATGATTCGTCTTCAAACCCGCATCCGAACCACCCGTTCCTTCTCTTAATGATCTATAGGCAAGCGTAACGCTTATTTGAACTTGGTAAAAAACCTGGTCATCAAGGAATGTTTCTCGGAAACCGGACGCCGTTCCCGTTTAAACAAATCGGCGCCGCAACGCCGACAATACTCCTGCCATGAATAAATCTTGGCGCCGCAATCTTTACAAAGCATATGCATACCTCCGCTTTTGTTGAAACACTTACTCGTTAAATATATGCGCCGCTTTTTCTTTTGCTACAATTTTTCGGTCATCTTTTTTCGATACTAACGCTTAAATTCGATACTAACGTTTAAAAGGAATATCGCCCGCCGCAACATCTCCAGACGGTTATGGCCGGCGGACCGGTTCTAAATTCGTAAATTACCCGCATAATAATAAAAAGCTAAGGAAAGGTGGACGGAATGCCGGAATCTTCAAAAAAAAACACCCGGAGTGAGATTCCTTTTTGGTTTACTTACGGCGCGCCTGGGATTTTGCTCATGTTTCTGGGGATCTTGGGAGTAATGATCGCTTGCTCCTTAAGGCAAAATATAACTAAAAGCAATACGATCGCCGCTATCGGTAATCGTATTTTTCAACTTGATACTCACACCAGCCGATATATATTACGAAACGGAATTCCGATCCTCGATCGCTCCGTCGGCGAAGAGGACCCGTTCTCGCTGTTCCACTTCAATTGGGTTGATTTTTATTGGCAAATCGCTGCCAATACTAATCAAGCCACACCTCAAGAAATAATCAAAGCCCAGTTGCCTCTGCTGGCCCTTACCAGGGTTAAACCGCCGCCGTTAACCTATCCGCCCTTGGTTAGAGAACCGTTACAACCGCCTTTCCCGAAGCCGACGCCGGAAATGAAAGGCTTGCGTTTTACCGAGCCGACGATCCTGATTTATCATACTCATACTTCCGAATCCTATCTTCCGGTTAGCGGAAAAGAACATCTCTTCAATAAGAAAGGGGATATTGTAAAGGTTGGAGCATATCTGCAAAAAGTTTTGGAGGAAAAACACGGCATCAAAACGATTCATTGCGACCAAATCCACGATCAATATCCTTTCCGTGAATCTTATCAACGTTCGCAACTGACTTTGCTAAAATATTTAAAAGAATACCCATCCTTAAAAATCTTGCTCGATCTCCACCGCGACGCTACCCCGGGGCTAAATACGACTTGCGCCGTTAACGGCGCCGACGCCGCCACGCTAATGATCGTGGTGGGAAGCGATAAGATGGGACTGGAGCATCCCAATTGGAGGAAAAATCATGAATTCGCCGTCAAATTAAATGAGTCCTTAAATAAATATTATCCCGGTTTAAGCAACGGCATCATCATCGCGGACGCCCGTTATAATCAACATTTATCGGAACGGGCCCTAATCATCGAATTCGGCAATCATCACTCGGAACTGGAACAAGTTTTCCATGCGGCCGACCTTTTCGCCGAAGTCTTGGCTCACATCGTTCAACAAGAACTGTCATCAACCTTAAGCACTTCCACCAATTGAGGCTGCAATTTTGAGCCCAACCCTCGAAAACGGTCGAACCATCTTAAGATTAAGAAGGCAAGACTCAAACCTAAAAATCCGGTCCCGATACCGATCAACTCCGCTTTGCCGGAGCCGACCCCGGCGGATATCGCCGCCGATTGTCCCAAGATAAATCCGGAGATCAAGGCGGCCAAGGGGATGATATATACTAAAAAAGCGGCTTTATATAAGGCTCGCGAACGGATTTGAACGACGACCCGGTCGCCGACTTTAGCGCCGATTTGGTTGTTTAGCATAAATCGGATCTCCGGCTTGTTCCCCATGCCGCAGACGCCGCATTTATCACAAGAGCTACGCCGTTTCACGATAACCTTCGCCAACGGCCCCTCAGTCGCGACAACCTGGCCGACCTCCCGTATCCAATCGCCCACTAAAATCACCTCCGGTCTATTATAACCCTATTTAAAACGATCGGCAAAAAAATTGCGGGATTAATTCATTAATTATTCCCGCAATCCCAAGCATATAAAATCGCCCGGTTGAGTTTGGATAAATCAGTCCGTGGTTGAGTTTTAGCGGAACCGGATTCCCGCCGGACTGAAAGCTCGCTAAGAATATAATTGGCGACCATTGAATTCGCCTCCCTTCACGATAATTTTTAGATAAGCGCCGCTTATCGGATGAAAGTACTCGGGTCTTTTTTATTGACCGCCGCTAATTCGCCGCCGCAATGAGGGCAGTAAACCCGGTTGTATCTTACATCCTTTTTGCAATCCGGACAAATCATCGCCTTCACCTCCTTTTCTTTTTTCGGGACATTTTTTGTCCATGTATTAAATTTTTTGTCCCACCTCAATTTCTATTATACTCACTGAGTTTCCAAAATTCAACTCTTTTACATAATATTAACCAAACCGATACATCGTTAACCTATTCGTAGCTGCCTATTAAAGAAAAAACCTTGACTCAGCGATTCTTACCGCTTCATCAAAGTTCATCCCGAAGCGCGCGCTGGAGACGCGCCGGTGAAAAATCGAATATTAACGGGCAATCTGAAATTATTTGGCAGCGCCGGCCAGTCCCAAGATTAACGCCCCGATGATCATCATATTTTGTTTATGTTTGGTCTGATCATATTCGGCGCGTAGCCTGGCCAGATCATCTTTAAGCCTGGCGTTTTCCTCCTCAAGTTCCTGTAATCTGGTAGTCAGCGATTGGAGCCCGGCGAGTATGTCTTGGACTTCCTTTTGAATTAGAATCTGTTCGGTGGTCAGCTTTTGAACCATTACCATGGTTTGAGTCAAATCTTCCTTGAAAATCTGGTCCTGCTTGGACAACTTTTCCAACTGCTTACTCGATTGACTCCTTTTTATATTCATCTCCACCAATTCGCTCCAATACTCATTGGTGAGTTTACGCAACAACTCCACATCTTCCTGAGTCCCGGCCACTCTCCCGGCGGCTATTTCATTTAAAATTTTGGAAACCACCACCGCCAGGGTAAAACGATCAACCGGCTTATCCCCTTGAAAGCTTTGGTCTTGATAAAGCTGGAGATATCCCTTGTCGATCATTTGTTTTACCGCCTGGTAAGCCCAATGCGAAGGCGGAACATCCACCGGATTGATCGACGCCAGGGCGCTCCCCGCGCCAAAGGCCGCCAAAGATAACAGCAACAATCCGATCAGTAACGGTTTAATACTTTTCATGCGCCATCCCCCTCTATTTGATAATCAACATTATCTTGACCGAAAGAAATTTCACCCTCCTTGGAATCGATCAGCTTCAAATTCTCAATCTCGATCTCCCCGGTACCGGCGCCGACCACCAGGAAATTCAACCGCGCCAGGACCGTTCTGTCTCCACTAAACGGAGTTTCCCGGATGCCGTAGATCCGTTTTACGGTTCCCGCTTCATGATCGATTTGACCGCTGGACCAATAGGCCAAATCTTCCCCTTCCACTAAAAAGGTGCCCCGTGAGACATACACCAAGCGCAGCTGTTTGGGGTTGTACTTAACGTCCAGAGTGAATTTAACCGCATCCGTCAGGTTTAAGGCATAAATATCGCAGTTAAAAATCCGCCCCGGACGCAAGGCGCCCGGATCGGTGAAGCCGACCTTGACCGGGGGCGTCGGGATCATGAATTCGCCCGGAAACTCAAGGGGTTTGATATTGGCTCCGGAAATCGCCACTCGAAACTCGCCCCGGCTCGCTCCGGTCAAAGGTTCAACCAGCCAACCGACCGTCACCTCATCCCCCGGCGCTAAATCCGCGAGGTATTTTTCATTCCGTTCGCCGTCCGCCAAACGTATCCCGGAACCGGCGCTGAAAACCGCCTTTAAACCATAGGCTTTTGCTTGACCGATATTTTTAATCTTCAGCGGTAAATCTACCGGATTCGGTTCCAGCCGGTTGTTAACTATTTTAAGTTCCGGCGCCGGAGCGGCCGCCTCCAACAACGGAGGACCGATAATTTTAATGCCCCGCTTTACCCGGTTCGGCTCCAACCCATCCCCGGTCACCTGAATCTCAAAGGAAGTGTCGCCTTGAAACGCTCCGTTAGGCTTGATCTCCCAAAGAAATTGTTTGGTGACGCCGGGTATTAATTCGTCAAGCCGGACTTCCGGTTTACCCAGGGCCGTTTCCAAGCCCCGGGGCAAGGACAGTTTGATTTTAATGTTTTTAGCCTTAGCCTCGCCCCGGTGTTCTAAATATAAAATTAACGAATAATTGCGGGAACCGGTGATATTGTATTGGACCTCGGCCGGAGCGGAAATCCCCAAATAAGTATTCCCCGGGGCGAACGAAATTCCGCCCAAACCGTAAAAGATAACCACTTCATATCCTTCTCCCGGGTCAAGTCGGCGCGGGTCCCAATACATGACTACCGCGCTGTCCAATTCATCCTCGCCCAATCTGGTGAAGTCACGCCCCGGTTCCAAGGGGAAATCCCATGGCTTGGAGGCCGGTTTGCCCCAATTTGTGAAAATGATTCGATCCGGCTGAGTGATCCCGTCGCCTTTCAAAGTACCTTGAGCGATTACCGACGGTTCGGATAATGAGTCGAAGGCCTGCCAAAAATCGGGGTACTGCTCCTTGCTCAAACTTAAATCGCTGGTAATCTCGGTTTCGCCGATCCGAAACGGCGCCCCGTCATTGGCGCCAAGCATGGTGTCAAGGATAGTCCGAACCCCAAGCTCTACCGGTTCGGATCCTTGATTGGCAAACCGGTAAGTAATGCGCGCCGTATCAAGCGCTCCGGTACTCGGGCTCCGGGCGATGTCCAAAATCTGATCCGCCACAACCTCGCCGTATTTGCATTGCATCATCAACCGGTTATCCCTCAAAACCGGTCCGGAAACGATTTCCCCGCCGGGAAGGCCGGCGCCGGCGCGTTTTTTGGTAGCCTTCCCGAAGACATAATCCCGGCCGTTAATTCGGATGGTAGTATAGGAAGTCCATGGTTTGGGACGCCCATAGATCAACGGTTTCCCGTCATCATCGGTCCGCGACGGATCGCCGGCAGCGACATCCACCGCGAAACGCCCGGTCTCTTCCGTCCCCGAATTGATAAAAATCTTGATATATTGATTTTCGAGCGTAATTAAGTCCCCGGCTTCACCTTCGGCCATAACGGCCCAACATCCTAAAAAGACCGCCGCGGCAAGCGCAAAGATCGTTTTAAACCTCATTACACACTCTCGACCTCCCCCTAAGGTCTGGTTGCGGATCTTACCAATTGATAACCGACGCCGGAATTGAGGCTGAACGAAAACGACACTTCGATATAATAAGCTTCACTATGGGGTTTAAAAACCCAGTTTTCATACAAAGAATTAACAGCGGCCCGATCCAGACGGGCATCCCCGGATGATTCGACCAATTCCACCGCTTCCAGCGAACCGTCCGTTTTTACCAACGCCCGAACCAGCACTTTCCCCTCCACGCCTTCATTTACGGCATTTTTGGGATAATAAGGCGCCTGTCCGAAACCGTTGATCATTCCCGTGCCGTCTCCCAGACTGACCGGGGCTTTGGGGAGATTTCCCGAGGTTTGAGCCTTTGGGTCAAGCGCTCCGTTTTTGGGTCTCGGACCGGCTGGGGCGACCGGTTTGGTCGGCCGCGGCGTCGGCTTCGCTATCATCTTCTCCGGCTCAACGGCCAACTCCGGTTCTAGCTCGACGGCAACCAACTCCGGCTGCGCGCCGCTGAATTCAAAAATTCCGACCGCGATTTCGTCAATACCGGCAGGAACCGAAAGTAAATGCATTGGAAAAGCGATCAAAACCAAAGCGAGATGAAAGATAATCGAAAAGACTATCCCGACTTGATAATTGCGGCGTTCAGAAACTGTCATTTCCCCTACGCTCCATCCGGGTTTTCGGTATCTGGCGCCGGTCTACCCCCAATAACGGCTGTTTTACTCCGGCCCCGGCCAGAACATCCATTACTTTAACCAATTCGTCATAAGAAACCGCGGCGTCCGGTTTCACAACAAAACGGCTTCCCGGATCCCGCTGCAATTCCCGGGAGACTTTCCTTTCTAATTCTTCGAGTCCCACCGAGTCTTGGCCGAAATAGACCCGTTTTTCTTTGGTAATACTGATTACAATCGTATTTTGTTCGGTTTGCCCCATATTTACCGTCCGCGGCAATTCAACCTCGACACCGGTTTGAACCGTCTTTAAAGTTGAAAAAAGCAAGAAAAAGACCAGCAAGAAAAAGATAACATCGATCATCGGTATGATTTCAATCCTCGGTCTTCTTCGTTTCACCCGTAAGTCCATCTTCGCCACCTAACCTTTTTTGAGTATCGTTAAAATCTCTTGGCAGGTGCGGTTCAACTCTTCAACCCGGCGCTCAGCAATTCCTTCAAAAAAGTTCAAAAAAAACAGCGCCGGAATAGCGATCGCCAACCCGAAAGCAGTAGTATAAAGAGCTTCGGCGATTCCCATGCTTAATTGCGCCGCTTGAGTTTCCCCTCCCATCGATAAAGCGGTAAAGGAACGGATGATTCCGGTTACCGTGCCCAGCAGACCCAATAAAGGACTGGCGGTTACGATCGTATCCAAGATGCCGAGTCCGCGGCGGAGCCGTTTTACTTCATAATCTCCGGCCGCTTGAATCGCGGGTTCCAATAAATCGGAATTTTTCGCCGCTTGTTCCAGCGCGGCATCGGCGATCCGCGCCGAAGCCGATTTGATCTTAAGAATTATCGCTTTTACATCGTCAAATTTTCCTTGACTCAAAAAATGAATGATGCCTTCTCGATCCCGAATTTCATCCCGGTCCACAAAATAATAGAATAAAATCCTTTCAACAATGATCACCACCGCCACGAATGAACATAATCCCAGCGGGAACATCATGATGCCGCCTTTAATGAATATTTCCCACATCTTTCCGCCTCCCAAAAACATGATCATTTTGTAATCTTCGCTAACCACATTAGAATTCCTTTGCCCAAATAGCGCCATGCCTAAATTTTCAACCGCAACCAAATGGAACTTTTGGAATTTTTTTGCTTTAATTGCGATTAATATTTTTTACCCTATTCCGGATTAAATTGGAGCGAAAACTCTCAATTTGACGCTGATCCGCATCCGACAGCCGATCGAAGGAGGCAAGCAGCGATGATTCTCTCGTTTTTAAATGAAAAATATATTTTTGCATATCTAAGCCTCGCTTGGAATATAAAATAATATCTTTTCGATAAATTATTACATTATTATCCAAGAGACGACCGAAGTAGAATCAAAACTTCAGCAAAATCAAACCTATTAAGAAAAAGCGTCCCCAACAGCCGCAAGTGGAGGATGTTAAGCAATTGCCAGTAAGTTTGAGAGGAGGGATTTGTCAAGGGGCAGTGACATTTTTTGAATAGATTATCGATCTGGAGGTGAATTTGATGCGTTTTAAAACAATTACCGTTTTAAGCCTTGTCTTAGTTTTATTGACCGGCTTTTCACTGGTGGTCTGTGCTTGCCCGACTCCGGCGCTTGATTCGGTGAGTCCCGACCGAGGAGCCAATGATGAGAGTATTCAGATCGCCATCAAAGGAGCCAAATTTCATAAATCGGTGGGAGTAAAATTAGTCAAAGCGGGCGAAGCCGAAATCATCGCTACCGATGTTAAATTAATCTCTGAAAATGAAGTCACTTGTACTCTGGATTTAAAAGGGAAAGCCGCGGGTAAATGGGACCTTATCGTTTACAATGTCGGTGCCATTACCAAAAAAGAAAAGTTGGCGGCTCCTCCTGCCGTATTTACCATTTTCGAAAAAGCGCCCGTCGTCTCATCGATCATTCCCAAAATGGGGTTAAAGAACTCTGTGGTACCGGTTTCGGTTAATGGGGCCCATTTTCGAAACGGCGCCAAAGTCGCCCTCGGCGCTCAAGGATTGCCGGATCTAAAAGTCGCCAATATTAAGGTGGTTTCCGATACGCAAATCATCTGCGAGCTGGATCTTAACGGAGCGACTCCCGGAATTTACGATGTCACGGTCACCAATCCGGACGGTCAATCCGGCGCGCTCTATCAATCATTTGCAGTCGATAGCCAGGCTCCGATAGTCAAAATGATCGTTCCCAACCGGGGGACTAACGATGGGCCGATTACCCTAATTTTAACCGGCGAGAATTTTGAGCAAAAAGCAACCGCCAAATTAAGCAAATCCGGCAAGGAGATAATCGGCGCCGACACCAAAGTGGCTTCCGGTTCCGAGTTGTCCGGTATTTTTGATCTGAATCAAAAAGAGGCCGGAACATATGATGTTGTCGTTACCAACCCCGATGGGAAATCCGGTGTCTTGACCAACGCTTTTACCATTGACGCTTTTACCATTGAAAAAATTATGGAGCAAAAGCTGTTGAAATCGATCTTCTTCGATTTTGACAAATCGGATATCCGTCCCGACCAAGAATCCCGTTTAAACTACAACTTCGATTTATTAAAGGATTTTAAAGACTATTACATCGTATTGGACGGCCACGCCGACGAACGGGGCGCCAGGGAATACAATATCGCTTTGGCCGGCCGGCGCGCGGACACCGTTAAAAAAGCCTTGATCGATCAGGGATTTGACCCGGATAAAATCACCATCAACGCCTATGGCGAAGATTACCCGGTTAAAAAGGGACATGATGAATCTTCCTGGTGGTATAACCGCCGGGTCGACATTTCAATTTGGGAAACGGACCCCGCCAACTGGGCGAACCGGAGCCAATCGGTTTATTTCAAAAAGAAATCGGCTGAGCTGGACGCTGCTCAACTGGAGCGAATCGAACAAAGCGCGGCGATTTTAAAAGAAAGCCCCGGAAGTTTCATAATCCTGGTAGCCAACACCAAAGACTTTAGCTCCGGCCAAGAAAATCTCAAGTTGGCCAATGAACGGTTGGATGCGGTTAAAGCTTGCTTAGTCGCCCAGGGAATCGGCGAAGACCGGATCAGCGCCATCGATAACGGAAAGGTTTATCCTTTCTTCTCCGACTTAACCGATACCAACGTTTCGATCGACAGCCGCGTCGATTTATTGGTGATTCAGTTCTAGTCTAAAAACACTTTTTATTTTAATCTTTCTCCGCGCTTCCGTGTCTCTGCGGCCAATAAATGAATTAGCCACGGAGACGCAGAGACACAGAGTAAAAAAATTTTTCATCCTTATAAATAATTAACCCGAACCAATAACAAAATCGGTTCGGGTTTTCTTTTTTCAGGATTCCTTTAGTTTCGACTTTATATTTATTTGCTTGATTTGGCTACTCCTACCAGTTCCTTAAAGGCTTGATCGTCATAAACCGCCAAATCGGCCAATACTTTCCGGTTTATCTGAACGCCGGCTTTTCTGAGACCGCTGATAAAAGTACTGTAAGACATGCCGTTCATCCGCGCCGCCGCATTAATTCTGGTGATCCATAACTTCCGGAAATCGCGTTTGCGGGCGCGACGGTCCTTATAAGCGCTGGCTAAAGCTTTAAGGACTTGGGCATTTGCCGGTCTAAACAATCTGCTTTTCGAACCCCGGTACCCTTTTGCCAGTTTTAAAATTTTCTTATGTCGATGACGGTTGGTAAAACCGCCTTTTACCCTTGCCATAAAAGTCCTCCTCCTGTCGTCTTTCTAACTTGGGAACAATCCGCATGCCATGGTAGACAGTTTTATAAACCAAGCATGCGTTTTACTCTTCTTTCGTCTCCCGGGCTAATCAGTTCGGCTTTACGTAAATTACGTTTCCGTTTTGAAGTTTTGGCCTCCAAAAGATGGTTCTTATAAGCATTATTTTTCTTGATTTTACCGCTGCCGGTAATCTTAAACCTTTTGGCCGCGCCGCGGTGAGTTTTCATTTTAGGCATTATCCCATGCTCCTTTCTACTCTATTCTGGTTTCTTTGACAAAATCATAATCATGTTTTTACCTTCAATCTTCGGTTCACGTTCAATTATCGCGTGATCTTTCACGCTTTCAAAGAGTTGCATTAATAGAGCCTTGCCCAAATCAGCATGGACTATCTCCCGACCACGGAAACGAATTATCGCTTTGACCTTATCCCCATCATTCAGGAATTTTAAAGTCGCTCGCACTTTTACCTGAAAATCATGACTCTCGATCTTCGGAGTCATCCGCACTTCCTTGATCTCGATCACTTTTTGTTTTTTACGGGCTTCGCGCTCCCGTTTACTCTGTTCGTAACGGTATTTACCGTAATCCATAATCCGGCAAACCGGCGGTTTGGCCGTAGGCGCCACTTCTACGAGATCAAGGTCCTTTTCCTGAGCAAGCTTAATGGCCTCTTTTACCGACATTATTCCCAGTTGTTCTCCGTCACCGCTTACAACCCGGATCTCTTTGGCCCGGATCGCCTCGTTAATTCGCAACTCGTTGCTAATAAGCAAACACCTCCTAAATAAATAAAAAAACGGGTTTAACCACCCGCTAAGAAATCACACTGTAAATGTTTCTTTCTTATTAACCCGTCACTTCGGTGATTCGGGTGAGAAGCGGATGGCTTCTACTTGGTTGTTAGCAAAAGTATATCATTTGTTTGAAGATTCGTCAACAATAAATAACAAAAGCAACTATCCATAGCGCCGGCACCAAGCGATCGCATTTTGCATTTCGTCCGGAACGGGTTTTGAAAATTCCAGATATTCGGAGGAGCGGGGATGGATAAAACCTAACGTTCCGGCATGCAATGCCTGACCGCTGATGGGAACGATTTCCCGCTTCCGTCCGTATAGCGGGTCCCCCACTACCGGATAGCCAAGGTGGCTCAAATGCACCCGGATCTGATGGGTGCGGCCCGACTCCAGCCGCGCCTCCAACAAGGCGAATTTGGGGAAATATTCAACTACCCGATAATTGGTGGCCGCCGGTTTGCCGTTGGCCACTACCGCCATTTTCTTTCGCGCGACCGGATCTCTGCCGATCGGGGCTTCCACCCGTCCGCTTTCCGGGGGATTACCGTGAACCAACGCTTGATACACCCGTTTCATCGTCCGCGCTTTAAGTTGAGCGGCCAAATGCAGATGAGCGTAATCGTTTTTGGCCGCCACCAAAATCCCGGAGGTGTCCTTATCCAAACGATGCACGATTCCCGGGCGAATGACGCCGCCGATTCCGGACAAGTCACGGCAATGATCCAGCAAAGCATTGACCAAAGTTCCCCGGTAATTGCCGGCCGCCGGATGGACTACCATTCCTCTCGGTTTATTAACCACGATCAAATCCGCATCCTCATATAAGATATCCAAGGGAATCGCTTCCGGCTCGGCCGCCAATGGTTTGGGTTCTTCCCAGCTCACCGTGATCCGGTCTCCCTCTTCCAAACGGTAACTGGCTTTTAAAACTTTCCGGTCAATGGTCGCTCCGCCGTCGGCGATGATCTTTTGGACAAAAGAACGCGACGGCCACAACCCGGTCCGGGTTAAAAAGAGATCCAGCCTTGCGCCGGCATCTTCCCGATTAGCGGTTAAGATCCGCTGAGGCATCCGGATTGCTCCTTCCTCGATTAAAACGCCGCTCAATCAAGAAAATGAGCGCGAAAGCGATCAACGCAATAATGATGCAAACCAATTGCGCCAGAGTCAGCCAAGGGAAAACCAGCGGGCCGACCCTGAAAAATTCAACCACGAAACGCATGATGGAATATAATCCGAAATATAAAAGAAACAAAAAACCAGGGAAACGTTGGTGGTTGCGCAGTCTCCATAAGATCAGGAACAATAATAAACTGCCGAGCAGGGAATAAATTTGAGTCGGATGCCGCAATAAATCATCATGGGCCGCGCAGCGTAACGCCCAAGCGACTGTCGTCGTTTTACCGTGACAGCATCCTTTCAAGAAACAGCCGATCCGGACCACCGCGTAACCCAACGCGATATACGGAGCGACCAAATCAGCCAGTTTCCACGGATAAATCTTGTGGCGTTTCACATACCAAAAACCGGCCAGAAAACCGCCTAATAACCCCCCATGAAAAGCCAAGCCCCCCGAATTAATCGAAATAATTTCCCGGGGATATTTCAGAAAGTATTGATATTCGGTGAGCACATAGGCCAGTCTGGAGCCGACGATCGCCCCCACCAACACCCATACTCCGAGGTCAATAATATTATCGAAACTAATTCCGATCTTGGCGGCGGAACGGCCCACGCCAAAAATCCCGATCAAAAAAGCGATCGCCAACATAAACCCGTAGGAATGGATCGGCCATCCCAACACTTCAAATAACACCGGCCTCATTACAACTCCTCCTTGCCTGCCGGTCCGCATGCTTGATCCGGCGCGCTTTCTTTATTTCGTTCCCGGTTTTCGGCATGATAAAGACCGATAATTATTAATCCGACTCCAATTACAATGGCGGTATCGGCCAGATTAAAGACCGGCCAAAAATGAAAATCCAAAAAGTCGATCACATAACCGAGACGAACCCGGTCAACCAAGTTGCCCAACGCTCCGCCCAAAGCCAACGCCAGTCCGATTTGGAATACGAGGGAATGATGGCGTAATTTGGGCCGGTTAACCCAAACAAAAATGATAACCCCCAAAGACAATGCGATTAAGAGCCAAGTTTGGGAAGGCAAGACTCCGAAAGCGGCCCCATAATTACGCACATAGGTTATGGCAAAAATATTTTTTAACACCGGAACGCTTTGAAAAGGCTCCATCACTGCTTGAACAATCGCTTTGAGCAGTTGATCCGTTACCAACACCAACAAAGTCAACCCAAAATAAGGCAAGAGCATTTCCCCTTTGAGCTTATTTAACTTGGATCAATTCTACTCTTCGACCTAAAACCCTTTATTCTTTGATCAAATCCGGATATTCACGGGGGCGCGGCGGAATAGCGTCGGGTCCCACATCAATCACGCCGTCGATTTCCTCAACAATACCCTGCTCTTCATCGGCGTTATAATAAGCCTCTTCATAGTCGGCGACTCCTCCCAGATCGGAAGGGCTCTCCGAAGTCCCGTATCCGGCCACATCTTGCCAAATATCCTCTCCGTCGGTAGCCACCACATCGCTCTCATCCAAAAAAGCGCGACTAAAAGGCGGGCCAAGTACTTCCTCCTCTACGGGGCGTTCCCGGGTATGCCGTTGGTCCTCCTCTTGGCGCCGGCATTCCACGCAAAAAGTAGTATAAGGGATCGCTTCCAAACGTTCAATCTCAATTTCCCGGCCGCATTTTTCACACTTTCCGTAACCGCCTTCGGCGATCCGATCAAGGGCTTCGTCCACCCGTAATAACATTTCATGGTAATTATTCCACAAGGCCAGATCCTTTTCGCGTTCAAAGGTCTCCGAACCCAATTCAGCAGGATGATTGTCGTACGCCGACAGTTCCTGAACCGCGTTAACGAGCGACTCATCCAGATTAAAACGGTTCGAAGCCCGGATTTCAACCTCAAGACGTTCCTTTTCAGTTTCCAAACGTTTTTTAAAGTGATTTAATTGAACCTGATCCATTATGTTACTCCCTTTCATGAATATAATCGTAATTGTTGGTTGACGATTCGCACCAAATCGGCAATGTATTTCCCAATCACCGGCAAATTTAAACTAGCCAGTCTTGTTAAGATTACCAAAAAAAGACCGGCGATGATTGTCAATCCGATGGCGATTCCAAACCCTCGCGCCAGTCCGGCCAGAAAATTTAAAAAGATTAAGCGAACCGGATTTTGAAGCAACCGCACAAGATCCGCAAGATTAGCCCGTTCCAGTTTGACCTCAAGTTCCGTTAATTTTTGAAATAAAGCCCGCGCTTGCTTGCGTTTTAAAATTAATACCACCCCGGTTAGCTTCTCACCACGATCCCTTTTTTAATCAAGGCGCTCCCGAAAATTAAACAGGGGCCGACTCATAATAATTTTAAGTCAGCCCCCGAAATAAATCCGCTATATCTGCCTAAAAATGATTTCTCCGTGCCTCTGTGTCTCTGTGGCCAATAATGAATTAGCCACGGAGACGCAGAGACACAGAGTTAAAAACTAGTTTTCCTTTTGCTTGCCCCAGCGGGCGAACGGCTATCTGAAATTAGCCGGGTTGCGATTGCAACTCTCAATGGCCTTCCAAATATAGAAACCGGCGATTCCGTAATAGATAAATCCGAACCACGGAATCATAATCCCCAATAGAACAACCACCGACTTAATGATAATCGGCAGGGTCAAAGCATAAACGCTTAATTTATAAAGTTCGGCAAAGCGATAATTACCCGAGCAGATCAGCAGTCCTAGGACCGCTATCCAAAGCGCGCTCCAGATTTTACCGATTAAGAAAGCGATTAATCCGAAAATAACGAGCAAAATACCGAACCATTTAAGATTGGGAATCCATGCCGCCACATCGTCTTTAGTGAATTTGGCCTCTTTAAGTTGGGAAAAATCAAATTCCCGTTTTTCAATTCCATTGGGTTTGTAAACGGCATGGTCCTTAGTGATGTAAAATCCTTCCCGATAATCGGCTAAAATTTCCGGACCTACCCGGCCGGAGGTATCCATCACCAAAATTAAATCTTTGGCTTCGTCTTCCCAAATAAAAGGCTGCTCGCCGCTGACATTGAGTTCTCCATTTTCAAACACGAAATAGGGAATCTTTTCTTGGAAAAAAACTTGAGCCTGGTCGATACCCCGGTCGAATAGGAGCATCGGATTGACCATACTGACTGTTCCAAAAATAATGGTAAGCTTGATTAAATACAAAAACGCCTTTCCAATTGATTCTTTTTGAAATTCTTGATAGAATTTAAAATCAGTAATGCTTTTGAGCAATCGGGTTAAAAAATTCACTCATTTTCCCCCTCTACCGTTTATTCCCGGTGATTAATAATTCAACTATTGCTTAAAAGCGAGCAAACGATTGGAATTTATTCAATTATAGGGTAATTAATTATTCAATAATAATTAACGAACTCCTTTTATTAACGGGACTAAGCCATCCGCGTCCGAAGCGACCGTGTGGCAACCGGATTGTCCGGCATCCTTTACCAACAATTAAACTGGTTTTAAGCGCAAATTTACCGTCGAATTCGGCAATCCGCTATAATAAATATAAAAAGCTCACTTGCTTTGGAGGCTGCGATGAACCAAGCGGTGGTCGTTAACCAAGTTGCCACTCTGTTTTTATTGATTCTAACCGGTTATCTGATTCGCAAAATCGGAATCCTCAACCGCGAACTCAATCGGGGATTATCCGATTTCCTGCTCTATGTTACACTCCCGTTTTCAATCATCACTTCATTTAATGTCCCTTTTTCCAAAACACTGCTGTCAAATGCGGCGCTTGTCTTCCTGATCTCAATCGGGATTCATGTATTGGCGATTGTCTTGAGTAAATTTCTCTATTTTAAATACCCGCCCGCGACCAACCGGGTGCTGAGAGCGGCAACCGTCTTTTCCAACTGTGGTTTTATGGGCTTTCCGATCCTCGCCGCCGTTTATGGAACTCTGGGAATCTTTTACGGTTCCTTCTACGTCCTCACCTTTAACCTGCTTATTTGGACGGCCGGAATCGCCATTTTCACCGGCAATCGAAAATTTTTAACCTGGAAACAAACGCTCAACCCGGCGGTGATCGCGGTCATCATCGGTCTCATCTCATTCATTTTTTCACTGCGGCTGCCGGCGCCGCTCTTCAACGCCCTTGATCTGGTCGGCTCAATGACCACGCCGATATCGATGCTGATTATCGGATCATTACTGGCAGAGATCAAGTTTTCCGAAGTATTATCCGAGTTTGCCGTTTTTTACGCCACAGCCGTCCGTTTAATTATCTTGCCGCTTATGACGGTAATCTTATTGGCATTACTGGGAGTAAAGGGTATCATCCTCGGCGCGCCCGTACTTGCCACCGCCATGCCGGCCGCCGCCCTGGTCGCGGTCTTTGCGGAAAAACACGGCGCCGATGCCTTGTTGGCCTCCCGCGCCGTGTTTCTGTCTACAATCCTCTCGATTATTACCATACCGGCGATGATCGCCCTCATCCGTTTTTTTGAATAAGATTCATTTTTCTTTGATTACCTTTAACTCCGCCGGATGACCGTTAATGTCCCACTTTTCAAAGGAAGCCCCCGACTCCTGTTTCCGTTCAATTACCACGGCTAAAACTTCGGATTTGATATAATCCTCAAAATTGGCCACCGCGGTCGCCACTTCATCATCGGCCACATATTCCAGTCGGATCCGATCGGTCAGTTCAAACCCGGCGTTTTTCCGCATGTTTTGAACCTTGGAGACTATCTCCCGGGCCAAGCCCTCCTCAATCAGCGCTTTAGTCAAACGAATATCCAAGATCACATAACGGCCCCGCTCCATTTCCACAGCGAAACCTTGTTTATCCTCCACCCGGACTTCCAGGTCTTCGTCGTTCAAAGTTACCGGGGAACCGTTTACCTCGATAGTGAGGGATCCTTTCTCCCGCAAAATCTTCACCAATGCGGCGGTGTCTCCTTGAGCCAAGGCGCTCGCGATTCCCGGCAACAGCTTCCCGTATTTCGGTCCAAGTACCGGGAAATTCGGTTTCACGGTATAAGAAACGTATTCGTCCGGATTGTCGACATACTCCAATTGCTTGATATTTAACTCCTCTTTTACCAGTTCGGCCATGGGCTCCAGCACCGGTTGGCAGCTTCGATCCACTTTAATCGCGGCCAACGGTTGTCTCACTTTAATCTGCACCTTGTTCCGGGCCGCTCTGCCGAGGGATACCAAAGCGATCACCAATCCCATATGCTCTTCGAGATTTTTATCAATCAAGCTTTGGTCAGCTTGGGGATAAAGCTCCAGATGGACCGATGCCTTGGCCGTCGGCATGCCTTGGGTCAAATTACGGTAAATTTCATCCGCCAAAAAAGGAGCAAACGGCGCCACCAATTTGGCGGTAGTGATCAAAACCTCCCACAGCGTCCGGTAAACCGCCTTTTTACCGGCATCCATTCCCGCGGCCCAAAAACGTTCCCGGCAACGGCGCACGTACCAATTGGAAAGGTCATCGATTACAAAGGCTTGAATCGCTCTAACCACCCGGGTCAAATCATAAACCTCCATATCCTTCCGGACTTGAGCGATTAGCGAATTTAAACGGGAGAGGATCCAGCGGTCGATCTCCTCTCTTTCCGAAACCGGCATTTCATAAGCGGCCGGATCGGCTTGATCAATATTGGCGTAAATAGTGAAGAACGAATATACATTTTGAAGCGTTCCAAAAAATTTGGCGAATACTTCTTTAAGTCCGTCTTCATCGAAACGGGTCGGCGTCCAAGGCGGTGAAACGGCCATTAAATACCAACGGGTAGCGTCGGCGCCGTATTTTTCAATCAGTTCCCAAGGATCCACCGCGTTGCCGCGCGACTTGGACATTTTCTGACCGTTTTTATCCAAGAGCAAATCATTGACCAACACGCTTTTGAAAGTCGGCCGGTCAAACAAGAAAGTGCCGATGGCCAATAACGAATAAAACCAACCCCGGGTCTGATCGATTCCTTCACAGATGAAATCGGCCGGGAAAAGCTGGTCAAAATCATCCTTGTGCTCGAAAGGATAATGCCACTGGGCGTAAGGCATTGAACCGGAATCAAACCAGCAATCGATCACTTCGGAAGTCCGGGTCATAATCCCTCCGCAATCGCAAGTCAAGTGGACCTCGTCAATATAAGGCCGGTGCAACTCAATCGTGGCCGGATCGATTTTTTCAACGGCCCGCTCGGCCAACTCTTGCCTCGAACCTACAGCCGTCAGTTTATCGCACGTTCCGCAACGCCAGATATTCAAGGGAGTCCCCCAGTAACGGTCTCTCGATAAGGACCAGTCGATCAAGTTCTCCAGCCAGTTGCCGAAACGGCCCTTGCCTACGTGTTCGGGGAACCAGTTGATCTGCTTATTATTGGCGATCATCCGATCTTTATATTTGGTAGTCGCAATGTACCATGACTTGCGGGCATAGTACAACAAGGGCGTATCACACCGCCAACAATATGGATAGGAGTGAGTCACCCTTTCCTTGCTAAACAGTTTGCCCTCCGCTTTCAAATAGCGGGTAATATCGAGGTCGGCCTCACGCACAAACCTGCCGGCCCAGGGAGTGACTTCCGGGGTAAACTTACCTTCCTTGTCAACCGGCTGGACCATGGGGAGGTCATATTTTTTTCCCAACTGATAGTCGTCCTCGCCGAAGGCCGGCGCGATATGAACGATTCCGGCGCCGTCCTCGGTGGACACAAAATCGGCCCCATAGACTTTAAAAGCGTTCTCGTTTTCCACCTTAACCAAAGGCAATAATTGCTCGTACTCCAGGCCCACCAAGGTCTCTCCTTTGATTTCCTCAACGGTTTCGAAGTTTTTACCCAAAACCGCTTCAGCCCGGTCCCGCACTAAAATATAGACCGCCGGGTCCTCCGGACGTCGCGCCCGGAGGTAAACGAATTCCGGATTGATCGCCAGAGCCACGTTCGACGGCAGGGTCCAAGGAGTGGTGGTCCAAACCAGAAAGTACTCGTTTTCTTTGCCTTTTACCTTCATCCGGACATAAATCGAATCGATGGTCTCATCCTTATATCCCAACGAAACCTCATGGGAAGCCAACGGGGTCCCGCAACGGGAACAATAAGGCATTATCTTATGCCCCTCGTAGATCAAGCCTTCATCAAAATAACGTTTTAAAATCCACCAGACCGATTCGATATAATTATTGTCCAGGGTAATATAGGGGTTATCCATATCCAGCCAATATCCGATCCGTTCCGTCATTCGCCGCCATTCTTTTTCATAAGTGAAAACCGACTCGCGGCACTTTTTATTAAAGGCTTCAATCCCATAAGCCTCAATCTCCTGTTTGGACGAAAGCCCCAGTTGCTTTTCAACCTCGATTTCCACCGGTAACCCGTGCGTATCCCACCCGGCTTTCCGGTTGACCTGGAACCCCATCATCGTTTGATACCGGCAAACCGTATCCTTCAAGGTCCGCGCCAGCACATGATGGATCCCCGGTTTTCCGTTGGCTGTGGGCGGTCCTTCGTAAAAGATGAACCTTGGCGCACCCTCGCGCTCGGTAACGCTCCGTTCCGGAATTTTTTCAGTCAGCCAATGCTTTAAAATGGCCTCTTCTCTGGCATTGACGGGAGTTTTGGCGTCAACTTCCCAAAATTTACCCATTTCTCGTTGCTCCTTTCGAAAAAACATATATATAAAATTTTTTTAATCGTGGATTAATAAAAAAACCGTCCCTGAAAAAGGGACGGATTAATTCAACCCGCGGTACCACCCGGCTTAAAAGCAAAATTGCTTTTCACTCTAGCTTCGATAACGGCGAAGACCGGTGTTTTCTACTGCTTTTTTAACTTCCCGGCTGTGAAATGCTTTTCGACAAGCCGTGAAAGCATTCAAGGTTCGAAACACGACTCCGGGGCGATTTTCCTATTCCGCTCGGCGCCGGCTCGCACCTAACCCGGCTCTCTTCGGCCTGAACATAAATAGTACTCTTCCCCATCACTGTCTTTTAAAGTATAAATTCAGCATAATTATAATATAACCGGCGGTTAACGTCAACGGCTAAAGTCCTTTTGTTAACTTTACTCTTTGTTAATGATTATATATCTTTTATCTTTTTCTGGAAAAAGTTTAGTTATTAAATTGAACAGGCGGCGCCTTGTGTTAGGGATTCTTAATGCTATGGGAATTTTAGTGTAGTCAAGCGATTTAAAAGATTCAATTTGTTCATTAAGCGTGGTATTGCCAAAATATGACTTTAAAAAAGAGGCAACGATAAAACTCTGCCATTCCTCTTTATTCCCCCAATAATGACCGATATGATTTTCAGCGGGTATTAATTGTGAAAATTCACTTAGCGCTAAAGAAAATGCCAATTGTTCGATCAGCCTTCTGGTAATGTTTCGCTCCAACATGGCATCGCAAATATCTAAAGTAGCTTTAATAAGTTCAGCGCTTTTATTACCGGGAATACCTATTACTCCAGCATTCCACATACAATGGTTTTGATTGATCTTAACCGGACCAAAATCTTTATTGGATGTTTGTTGCCACATTCTTTTTTCGGTTTTAGAACGCAACTGTGAAAGTTTCCCTTCATTTAAATGCATAAAGCTAAAACCCTCATCAAGTTTCTCCTTTATATACTTTAAATTTCCAAATAAAAAAGTGTCACTATCTAAATATAATAAATGTTTGTTTTTATATATGTTGGCCAATAATTCGATAGCCTTAATTTTAACTCTCCAAAAAAAATCGTTCTTGCCTTTCCATTCCTGAAGAACCTCTTGTTCAACATTTATAACATTGATCACACCGGCTAAACGATTATAAAACGTTGGATTATCGGTAACAACATTTATACTATCTATTTCTTCCCTTTGAGTTAGCATTGAAAGAATCGAAAAGTTTGCTTGAATATGATTGGCAAATTCCTTGCCGAAAATTAAATACACTAAAGTCATTTTTTATGACATCAAACACCTTCGCGCCCAAGCCGCAACCAAGGCGCCGTGATAATGATGTTAATCTCCTTTCTGCAAAAATTATGTCGCTAATATCTTATAAAAGATTACCATAAATGTTGCGAAACCGCAAGAAATTAAATTTTTTGGATCATACCAATACGCTGTTAATCTTTTAACCCCAAACAAAATACAAAGCAGCTAAATAACGTTTGTTCCTTCATAAATTTACAATCCTTTATACTAACACAGTAATAATATGGGACCATTAATCCCCCTATTTAAATTTTAAAAGCTCGCCGTTGGCGAGCATTATATTTTATATTTTCATAGAATCACGGCGACCAAGCCATCGTCTTCCCGATATCCCCGATCCATAAATGTAATTGCTCCCAAAACCCGGCCTTCACCGTCAATTGTGGCTCGAGGTCCGGTTCAGGAAGGGAACCGCCGGGCGTCGGTAAAGCTTCCACCCAATGATAATCGTCAAAATCGGCGGTCCTCATCCCCAACTCATTCAAAGCAATGCTTTGAATGCGATCAAAAGATTTCAAGGAGGCTATTTCCACCTTGGTCCGACTAATGTCTCGCTTCAAATGTTCGATTTGAGTCTGGAGTTTTTCGATTTCCCGGCTTTGGAGGATGACAAATACCTGCAGGAATGAATTGAATACTGCGAGGATTAGAAAAAAGATTATGATTTTAATTATTTTTCCGGTAATTTTTGTTAAGACGCCTTCCGCTACGGGCAATTTTTAAGCTCCTTTGGCTGAAGACTGTTTTCAATGCTTTTATTATCAATAATTGCGGCTGCTTACCACATTCTACCTTTGATTTTACCACAAGAATTCCGAAACTGCAAGAAAAATTAGCTTTTCAAAATGTTTTAAGGTCTTTTCCAGTAGTATTCTCCAAATAATTCCGTATTTTAACTCCGGATCATAGTCTCCCTACTGTTTTTTACCAGCCCGAAAACACCGTTAAAAATCACATCCGTTTAAAAGGTGTTGTTAAAAAGAAAGGAATTTCACGATCTTTAGAGAAGAATACAATCAAATATTGAGCAGGGAATCCTCTTATTTTTCCCTAGTCATTCTTGCTTTTTGCCACTGGAAAATATATAATTGTTAGAGTTTAAGGAAACATGAAAAAAATGTTCTTTGTTTTTATTATCGGTATTATCTTTTAAAGTTTTATTTTCTCATAAGCGGGTTTCATAATTACATTTGTCTTGGGTTGCAAAGTATCCAAAAAGTATGTGATCGACTAAACTAACATGATCTAAATTACTACCGGTGATAAAATGAAGCAGCCAATCAAAAAAACCACTCAATTGAGGAACTTAATCTATTCCAAAGATTTGGAATTTATTATGGAAGCCCATAACGGCCTTTCGGCAAAAATTGTCGAAGAAGCCGGATTCAAGGGGATTTGGGGGAGCGGCTTGTCCATCTCGGCATCCCTGGGAGTGCGCGATAATAACGAAGCGTCCTGGACACAGGTTTTAGAAGTGCTTGAGTTTATGAGCGACTCAACCACAATTCCCATCCTATTGGATGGGGACACCGGTTACGGAAACTTCAATAATATGCGGCGCTTGGTAATGAAACTGGAACAACGCGATATAGCCGGCGTTTGCATTGAAGATAAGCTTTTCCCGAAGACCAACTCTTTCATTAGCGGCGAGACTCAACCCTTAGCCGACATTGACGAATTTTGCGGTAAAATTAAAGCCGCCAAAGATACCCAAACCGATCCTGATTTCGTGGTGGTAGCGCGAGTGGAAGCCTTTATCGCCGGTTGGGGTCTGAAAGAAGCGCTCCGAAGGGCTGAAGCTTATCGTAACGCCGGGGCCGACGCTATCCTAATCCATAGTAAAAAATCAAACCCCTCCGAGATTGAGGCTTTTATGAAAGAGTGGGGCAACCGCCATCCGGTGATTATCGTTCCTACCAAGTATTATTCCACTCCGACCGATAAGTTTCGTGAAATGGGGATAAGCCTCGTTATTTGGGCAAACCATACTCTACGAGGTTCAATAACAGCCATGCAGAAGGTTTGCCGGCAAATCGCCAAAGATGAAAGCCTGATTAATGTCGAGGATAAAATCGTTTCGGTAGCGGAAGTATTTAGGCTTCAAGGCGCCGATGAATTGCAAGCCGCCGAGAAAAAGTATCTGCCTACAGCCGGAAAAGCGGTCAATGCCGTTATTCTAGCCGCTTCTCAAGGCTCGCTGGGGGAAATCACCAAAGATATTCCCAAGACATTGGTTAAAATCGGCGGTAAAAGCATCTTGGAATCCCAAATTGAAACATTTAACCAGGTTGGTATCAAAGAAATTACCGTCGTCCGGGGTTTTGCCAAAGAAAAAATTTCCCTGCCCAACATCAACACCGTCGATAATGACGAATATCAAGACACCACCGAACTTTATTCACTATTTCTAGCCTTAAAGGAAATTAAAGAAAATACCATAGTCAGTTACGGCGATTTGGTATTCAAAAGCTATATCCTGAACGACTTATTAAATGATCCGAACGACATTACCATCGTCGTCGACGCCGATTTCGAGGAAAATGAGAATTATCACGACTATGTTATAACCGATCAGCCTTATTCCAAACGGAGTTACTTATTCGACACCAAACTCGAAAAGATCGATCCCGATTTGCCGAAAGAAGCTATTAACGGCGAATTTATCGGAATTTTTAAAACCAACGCCAAAGGCGGCCAAATTTTACGCGATACCATCGCCAAACTGGCCGCAACTCCAAATTTCAGGCAGCTAAGGATGAAAGACTTATTTAACGAGATCCTAAAAACACATCCCATAACGGTTAAATTTATCAAGGGTTCCTGGCTTGATATCAACAGTATCGTCGACTTACAAAAAGCGGGGGATTTTAATTGCTTGACACCAAGACTTTCGGTACGGCGTTAAAAGAAAACGGATTCACCTTTTTTAGCGGAGTCCCATGCTCCTTTCTTAAAGATTTGATTAACTACGCCATTAATCACTGCGAATATATTATTGCCAATAACGAAGGCGATGCGGTGGCAACCTGCGCCGGGGCTTATTTGGGCGGTAAAAAAACCGTTTTTTTATGCCAAAATTCCGGGCTGACCAACGCAATCTCACCATTAACCTCATTAAATAAACCTTTTCAAATTCCGCTATTGGGATTTGTCAGTTTACGCGGCGAACCGGGTTTGCCGGATGAACCCCAACACGAGTTAATGGGGGAAATTACCACACCTCTGCTTGATTTGATGCGGATTAAATGGGATTTTTTGGCGGCCGAACC
Organism: Bacillota bacterium; assembly: GCA_012735315.1. Lineage (GTDB taxonomy): Bacteria > Bacillota > UBA4882 > UBA8346 > UBA8346 > JAAYHS01. The sequence goes on from JAAYHS010000098.1 coordinate 41,695, forward strand.
GGAGCAGGCGTTACTCCAGCTTCAAAAGGCCAACTCTCTAATTGAAAACGGCGAATCATTCTTTTTCGTAGTTAAAAAGGGAATATTTAGCGAAGAAAAACTCACGGACCAGTCCTCGAAAATTTCATCCAACCGGCTGCTGGTCGAAAAGACGAAGGCCGACTCCCTGCCCAGCCGGGAAGCGGTTCTTCGTTATATTAATAATGCCAAAGATCGCGATACCTTGATATTGGCGACCACCGGTAAAACCGGGCGTGAACTGTATGAGATTGAAGACGCTCCCAATAATTTCTATATGGTCGGTTCAATGGGTTGCGTCAGTCCTTTGGCTTTAGGGTTGGCTTTAGCCAGAAAAGATAAAAAAGTGATCGCCATTGACGGCGACGGCGCAATCTTAATGCGTTTGGGAGTGATTACGACCAACGCCTATTACTCTCCACCCAATATGCTCCATCTAATAATCGATAATAATTCCTACGACTCAACCGGAGGACAACTAACCGTCTCTCATAATGTTGATTTCATCCGGCTGGCGGCGGCCGCCGGTTACACCGAAGTTTATTATATCCATGATTTGGAAGAACTTAAACAGCGGATCGAACATTGGAAGAAAAACCGCGGCTTAACTTTACTCTATCTTAAAATCGCTAAAGGCTCCAAGGAAAATCTAGGCCGTCCCAAAATTAAACCTTATCAAGTAAAAGAGCGTATTATCCGCTTTATTAATGAAAACGGTGAGTCTAAATGGTAAAAACAGCAGTAATCCTAGCGGCCGGTTTGGGAAGCAGGCTAAAGAACCGAACTAGCCAAATACCTAAAGGATTCATTACCGTCGGCGGTAAATCCCTAATTGAACAGTCGGTTTCCAAACTGTTAAAGTCCGGCATTGAAAAAATATTGATCGGCACCGGGCACGCCGCGGAGCATTATGACCGATTCGCCCGAAATTATTCGGGGACCGTTGTTTGCGTCCGTAATGAAAAATACGCTGAAACCGGCAGCATGTTTACGCTCTATAATATGAAAGACTTCATCGATGATGGTTTTCTGTTGTTGGAATCGGACTTATTATATGACCGACGCGGGTTAACGATTCTCCAGGAGCTGACGGAGCCCGATGTTATTCTCGCCAGCGGCAGGACCGACTCCAATGACGAAGTTTTTATCGAGGCCGATTCCAACGGAAACCTGGTTAAAATGTCTAAAAACAGCGCCGACTTAAAAAGTATCTTCGGCGAGTTGGTCGGAATCACTAAAATTTCCTACCCTACCTTTCAAAAAATGTGTCGCTTCGCCGCCAAGGAATTTAGTATTCAACCCAAACTCGATTATGAATACGCTCTGGTCGGAATAAGCGGCTCCACCAAGATTCTGGTTAAAAAAATCGAGGATTTTGTCTGGTGTGAAATCGACGATGAGACCCATCTGCAACGCGCCGAAGGATATATTTTTCCAAAAATAAAGGAGCAGATCTGATATGTGGTTGAAAGTAAAACGAAATATTTTGCTTAACCCCGGACCGGCCACCACCACCGACTCGGTAAAAAGGGCTTTAGTGGCGCCGGACATTTGTCCCCGGGAGAAAGAGTTTTGCGAGGTAGTGCGGGAAATCAGAAATAACTTGGTGAAAATCGCCCACGGAGACGATTCCTACACCTGTGTCTTATTCGCCGGCTCCGGTACGTCCGTCATGGACGCGGCGATTAATTCGGTAACGCCTCCCGCTAAAAAGATCGCCATCATTAATAACGGCGCCTACGGCGAACGCATGGTCAAAATCGCTCAAGCTTATAACTTGGATTATGTCGAGATCAAGTACGAATTCGGCGCTAAAATTAATCCGTCCCAGGTTGCCGAAATCCTGAAGAAGGATAAAGACATCGCTTGCCTGGCCATGGTTCACCATGAGACTACCACCGGTTTGTTGAATCCCGTTAAAGAAATCGGGAAAATAGTCAAAGAAAATAATTGCGTTTTTATCGTCGATACGATCTCCAGTTTCGCCGGTATTCCCATTGATATTAAAGATTGGCAAATCGACTTCATGATGTCCACCTCCAACAAATGCATCCAAGGCATGGCCGGAGTCGCTTTTATCATTTGTAAAAAATCCGAATTGGAAAAGTTGAAGGATTATCCTCGCCGCTCCTTTTATCTTAACTTATATGATCAATACCTTTACTTTGAAAAAACCGGCCAAAGCCAGTTTACTCCGCCGGTCCAGATTTTATATGCATTAAAGCAGGCTATCAAGGAATATTTCGCCGAAGGCGGCGAGAACCGTTATCAACGCTATACCGAAAATTGGAAGGTCTTGCGTCAAGGTTTATTGGATTTGGGTTTCAAACTCTTCCATGAACCCGAGGACGAATCCCATATTTTATTAACCGTCTATGAGCCGGAACTACCCGGATATAATTTTGAAGCAATGCACGATTATTTATATGCCAGGGGTTTCACGATCTATCCGGGGAAGATCGGTAATAAGAACACCTTCCGCTTGGCAAATATGGGGGAAATCAATACCAAAGACATTAAAAAGTTTTTAAAAGCCTTGGCGTCCTATTTGAAAAGCATTCAGCGTTAATCAATTACGGAGGTTATGATCGTGAGCGTCACCGGAAAGATATCCTTGTTCTTTAAAGCCTTAAACGATTTCAATCGCTTCTTTGAAGAAAGCAACCGTCAAGCCAGAACCCTTGTCTTTTATTCGGAAAACGGCATTTATTTGCGGTACTATGAAGGATTGATTCGGGAAATCCTCAACAAGTCCGATTTGGAGATTTCTTATTTGACGGCGGATATTAATGACCCGATCTTTCGATTTGAAAATAAGCGGATTAAACCCTTTTTTATCCGGAATTTTGAAGCTTCTTTATTCCCCAAACTGGACTCGAAGGTCGTGGTAATGACCTTGCCCGATCTGAACCGGTTTTACATCAAAAAAACGACCAATCCCGATGTTAACCATGTTTATGTCTTCCATGCCATCGGCAGCACTCATTTGCAATATAATTTCGGCGCTTTCGATTATTACGACGCCATCTTTTGCGTCGGCCCCCATCATGAGGCGGAAATAAGAAAAAGCGAAGCTTTATACGGCTTAAATCCGAAACAACTTTTTCAATTCGGTTACCCCTATTTGGAACAAGTCTATTTGGAACATCAAAAATATTTGAAAGAAAACCCGCCAAAAACCGGTTCCAAAAAGAAAGTTTTAATCGCTCCCACCTGGGGTAAAAACTGTATTTTAGAAACCTGTATTAACCAATTAATCTCGGTTCTCCAAAAAACCGATTACGAAGTTTATGTTCGTCCTCACCCGGAATTTGTGAAACGCCGGGGTAAAGTGGTGAACCGGATCAAGAATAAAGTGAAAAATATCCCCAATATACATCTGGAACAGGATCTGGTTTCCGGGATTAATGTTCACAACGCCGATTTTTTGATTACCGATTGGTCGGGGATCGCCTTTGAATTCGCCTTCGGCACCGAGCGTCCGGTGCTCTTCATCAATACCCCTTTGAAAATCGACAATCCTAAGTATCAAGAGCTGGGTCTCGAACCCCTTGAAATATTTAGCAGAAACCGGATCGGGTTAGCGGTAAATTTGGAGCAAATCGACCAAATTGAGCAAATTCTAGCTTCTTTCAACGCTGATTTTCAAAAATACCGCGACCAAATAATCGATTTTCGTAACAAATACATTTATAATTGGATGAAATCAGCCGCCATCGGCGCGGAGCAGATCATCGAACTCTGTCATCAATAATGGAAATATTAAGGAGGAATTTAAATGAAAATGAGAGCCGTCTTATTTATGTCCGCAGTCCTCATGTTGCTGTCCATTCCACCGGTTTACGGTTACTCGGATCCGATATCGGTAACCTTGATCTGGCAATTTTTAGCCAGCATTTTGGTGGGCTTGCTCTTTTTCTTCAAAAGCATCAAACTATGGGTGATAAAGACCTTCTTCAAGGAGAAAAAGAAGGAATAAAAAAGATATTTTCACAGCAAACGAAGTTGATAATAGATTTGATGATAATAAGACAAATCCTATAAAAAAATATTTAGGGGTTGAACTATGTTCCGAGAGTATGTCATTGCCCTATCTTTATCAAATTTATGCTTTTATAAAATAATAACGACTTTCTTTTATAAGAATAAATTCTATTTAAAAGACATCCCCGGAAGCAATCAATTATTAGCATTAATCTTGGGCGAACTACTGATCGCCACCCTTTTCTGGCTAGCTTGGAGATTGGTTAAAAAGTTAAACAAAAAATATCTGATAGGCATCGCCAAGTTCTTCGTTTGCCTTCTAGTATTAATTTTTATCTATAGTTTAGCCCAAGATTTTGAAACTTATATTAATAAGAAACTGTTCAGAAGTTGTTTGTTGATTATACTAATTACATTAATAATCCGGAAAAAAACCACCAAAGTTGCAACCTCTTTTCTTTTAATAATGGCACCCTTTGTCGGGATGGTTTTTTTCCAATCAGTTCAAGGTATTGTCACGGATCTTATTACGGAACCCCCCCCTGAAATAAAGCAGCCGATATTCGAAGCGCGACCTGATAAACCAAGAGTATTATGGCTGCTTTTTGACAGATTTGATTATCAAATTGCTTTCGTCGATCGCCCGGATCATCTTAAAATGCCTGCCTTCGATAGATTGCTGCAACAATCGCTCAGCGCCGAAAACGCTTATCCCCCGGGCATGGAAACCATTACTTCATTACCGGCCTTAATTGATGGGAAAATCGTATCCGAAGTTTGTATCGATGGACCGGATAAATTGAAGATAATTTACCAGGGAAGTGAAGAAACAGTCTATTGGGGCAGTCAGCCGAATCTGTTTACCAAAGCTAGAGCGCTAGAAATGAATACGGCTTTGGTAGGCGAATATTTACCTTATTCAAGAATAATCGGAAAAGACTTGACTTTCTGTGATTGGACCCAATATTACAATCAATATACAAGTTCCGGTTCAGTATTTGCCAATGTGTATCAACAACTCAGAATGCTCTGTATAGGACCCGCGCGACATCATGTGCAAATGAAGGAATCATATTATCACATCCAAAACCTTACCAAAGAATTGGTTTCCAAACCGGAGTACAATTTGATAATGATCCATAATCCAATTCCCCATCCTCCCTACTTTTATAAAGAACATTTCTGGGGAAAAGGAGGACTCACAGCATATATTCATGCATTGGAGTTAGTTGATTACACAGTAGCCGAGATTCGTCAGTTAATGGAAGAGCAAGGAACCTGGGATAATACAACCGTCATTATATCAGCGGATCACGGCATAGAAAGTAAGGTTCCTTTTATAATTAAACTCGCCAATCAAACACAACCGGTTATTTATGAACCGGCTTTCAATACAGTAATTACTCAAGAAATTATTCTAGCAATTCTTCGCAAAGATATTACAACTCCTGAACAATTGGTAACCTTTTTACGGGAAAACGGTCGGATGATTGAACCGGTAAGACCCAAGCAGCCTTAATATAAAGGCTAATTATCAAAATAACATATAAACTGTGCCGGGAGATTAATTTTATGCTGAAAAAATTTTTAATCGCCCTGTCCTTTACTAATCTTTGTTTTTATAACGTGTTCTGCATTCTCTGTTATCAAAGAACTTTTTATGTAAGATATCTACCGACCGCCAACAGTTATCTCGCTTTGATCATCAACGAACTGTTGGTCGCCTCGTTAATGGTGTTGGCTTGGGAAATCGTGCTTCGAATTAACAAGCCTTATCTAACGAAAACTATCAAAGCATTTTTGTTCCTGGTAGTGCTCATTCTAGTGAATGATGCCGCCAGAGACATTCAGGGAATCGATCACGATATCATCAAATATAGTTTATTAACAATCACCTTCCTGTTAATTATTTTTAAAAAAACAACCAAGGCTACCGTCTTTTTTCTGTTAATTTCAGCTCCATTTGTCGGCGTTATCTTTTTTAAGTCCGCCGCCGGTTTTGTGGCAAACCTTCACCGGACCGCACCGCCGCCTAAACCGGCTTTATCTTCGACCGCGGTGGATAACCAAGCCCCGCGGGTGCTTTGGCTGCTCTTTGATGAACTGGACTATAGAATCGCTTTTATCGACAAACCCCAGGGATTAAAACTGCCAACGTTCGAACGTTTTCAAAAACAAGCTATAACTGCGGAAAATGCTTATTCACCTTCTACTTGGACCAAAGTATCGATTCCCGCCTTAATTGATGGGAGATTTATTTCAGGCGCAGTCAACGATAATCAAAACTTGAAAATAACTTACCGCGACACCGGCGATACAGTCAATTGGGGCAGTAAGCCCAATGTCTTTTCCAGAGCCGGGGAACTAGGTTATAAAACGGCGCTAATCGGAGAGTATCTGCCCTATGAAAGGCTGATCGGAAAGGATCTGACATATTGTTCCTGGTATTCATATTATCCATCGTATGTCAGTCCGGTTGACACGCTTCCCGCCAATCTCTATTCACAACTATTCAACATCTTTACGGCATTGACCAAATCGTATATCCATCGTAAAAATACTTACCCCGTATTTTTGGAAGAGTCCAAAAAATTGGCGGCCGAACCGGCCTATGGACTAACAATGATTCATATTCCCATTCCTCACGGTCCGTTTTTTTATAAGACCCCTTGGTGGAATCAATCCGGGGAAGGTTATTTGAATTCATTGGTTTTGGCCGACGAAACTTTGAAGCAACTATGGGACGTCATGGCCTCTAAGGGACTTTGGGATTCGACTACCGTAATCCTTTCTTCCGATCATTGGCTGCGCAAACAGAAGAAATACTTTAACGTCACCGACTCCCGCATTCCTTTCCTGGTCAAAACCGCCGGGCAAAAGGAGGCTTTTGTCTATCAACCTCATTTTAATACGGTAATTACTCAAGCTTTAATATTAGCGATTCTTGAAAATAAAGTAACCACTCCCGAAGATGTTATCGACTGGTTGGATAAACACCGGGATCCGGTCAACTATTTACCAATTTAAATTAATCTCTTCAACATCGGAAAAGGACTCGTACGAAACCGAGTCCTTTTGGTTTTTTCCATAATCAACGTAAATAACTTTAAACCGACCTCAAATCGGTTTTTTTAATAAAGAATAGATCCCTTGATATACTTGTTCCGGAGTTATATATTCCATGAGTTTCTCCTTATCCTCATTAGCTAAAATATTCTGAGCGGGTTGAATCACAACATGGGGGCAATTATACGGGCCGTATCTTACCACGCTGGTCGGCCCAAACAAGGCCACAACCGGGACCTGCTGGGAAACTGCGATATGCATCGGTCCACTATCCCCGCTTAAAAAAACCGAACATTTCTTGATGGCCGCCGCCAACTCCAAGAGATTCAATTTACCGGTAAGCACGACCGGCTTAATCTTAGCCAAGGCAACCACCTTTTCCACGATCCCGATTTCAGCCGGCCCGCCGAAGAAGATTGTTTTCAGGCCGTCTCCCTGAAGCATGTCCGATAATTCCGCCAAGTATTCCGCTTTCCAACATTTGCCGGCGCTGCTTCCGCCGGGATGAATTCCGACAACGGTTTGGTCATCCAAATTATTCTCAAGCCAAATTCGTTCCGCGGTTAACTTGGACTGTTGGTCATACTCCATTTCCATCTTAACATCGCCGGAATTGGGAACGGAAATACCCAATTCCCGCAAGGCTTTCAGATAACAGTCCACGCAATGAACGGAACGGTCCTTAATTAAATATGGATTAAAAAACCTTTTCAAAAATTTACTGGCAAACCCGCAAACCTTCTTTCCCCCACTAAAAGCCGCCAATGCGGAGGCGCGCTCCGACGGATTTAAGTTGATCACCAGATCATACCGGGTTTCCCGGATTTTCCTAATCATTTTCAAATGCTCAATTAGGCCGGCTTGCCGTCCCCTTTTATCAAAAGAGATCACCTTGTCAATATAGGGATTGTATAAGCATATTTGACGGACATCTTCGGCTATCAGCGCATCGACCTTCGCGTGGGGAAAAGCTTGCTTAACTATTCTAAAAACTGGAGTAAAGAATAACGACTCTCCTATCGCCGGCATTATGTTGACGATTAAGATTTTCAAGGATGGCGCCTCCTCGGAAGATGAAAGAAGATAGAAATAACCGTTATTAAATTCGTTTTGATCAAGCCAAATCCTTTATTAAGGATAAACAAGTTTTCAATTAATAATCGATAGTTTTCAGCCGCCAACCGCGTCATCCCCGTCTGTTATCCGACCGGTCTTAGTTGTTTAACGGAACACCCTCTCCCGACCTTCAAAAATGCTTACGTTGCGGGAAAGGGGGGCAACCAACTATCATCAAGCGCTCAAGCCTCACAAGGGGGTGATGTGAAAGTCGTCAAATACAAAAAAGGCTTGGAATAATTCTCCAAACCCTTGTAAACTATGGCGCGCCTGGCACGAATCGAACGTGCGACCAACGGATTAGAAGTCCGATTCGAGACGTTGCGCAGCGACTTTTACCTGCTACATTAACTATTCACAAGTGAAAGGTTAAAGACTGTTCCGTCAAATTCCCGTCAGGTTTTCCTTTACCTTATTCTAATCCCAATCCTATAATTATTAGTAGTACAATATATCTCTAAAGCTATAGCACTCTTTAACCAATCTTTCTTATACTTCCTATCACTCTTAGCTATCAAGTAATTGGGCTTCCCCCGATAAATTAGACACAAAGTTAAGCACTTTTTCTTTGATTTTCAAAGTTTTCCGGGGTCATAC
>JAAYHS010000099.1 GCA_012735315.1 Bacillota bacterium
GATAAGATTTGCAGTACCCTTGGCTGTAATTACGGTGATATCATGGACTACATTCCTGATGAGGAAAGGAGTGATAATTCATGATTGACAAAAAACGGATGACCGAGGAAGATATCAAGCTCCGCTATATCACTCCGGCAATCACCGCTAAATGGAACCTTGACCAAATCACGATGGAAACGAGAATCACGGACGGCAAAATTAATCTCAAGGGGAATTTTGTCTTCCGCGAAAAGCCGAAAAAGGCCGACTACATCCTTTATCTCAATCCGAACAAACCCATTGCCGTCGTTGAGGCTAAGGACAATAATCATTCCGTTTCCCACGGCTTGCAGCAGGCGATGACTTACGCCCGGATGCTTGATGTTCCTTTTGCCTATAGTTCCAACGGTGACGCTTTTTATGAGCATGACTTTTTGACCGGCCGGGAACGGGAAATTCCTTTATCGGAGTTTCCTTCTCCCGAAGAGTTAACGGATCGGTATCAGAAGGCTAAGGATCTGAATGAGGACGAAAAACGAATCATTGCTCAACCATACTATACAAGCCAGACTACATATCCGCCGCGCTATTATCAGCGCAACGCCATCAACCGCGCCGTGGAGGCTATCGCCAGAGGGCAGAAAAGGATTCTGCTGGTCATGGCAACCGGTACCGGCAAGACATATACTGCATTTCAAATTGTCTATCGTCTTTTAAAAAGCGGCTTGAAGAAAAAGGTATTGTATCTTGCCGACCGTAATATTCTGGTCGATCAGTCGATTCAGCAGGATTTTGCGCCACTGGCGAAAACGATTCATAAAATCAATTTTGCCAAGGATGATCCCATAACCATCACCTCCTATGAGGTATATTTCTCCCTGTATCATCAGTTGACGGACCGGGAGGATGACGAGTGCGAAAGTGATGAAGACGAAACCGTTAGCCGTCTTGCCAAACTGTTTCATAAGGATTTCTTCGATCTGATCATCGTCGATGAGTGTCATCGCGGGTCGGCGAAAAAGGACAGTAACTGGCGGAAGATTCTTGAATATTTCTCGTCGGCCACGCAAATTGGGATGACTGCTACGCCGAAGGAAACAAAATATGTCTCCAACATCGATTATTTTGGTGAACCCATTTACACCTACAGTTTGCGTGAGGGTATTGAGGACGGTTTTCTGGCGCCTTTCAAGGTCATCAATATCCGCACCAATATCGGCGAAGGTTGGCGTCCGTACAAGGGGCAGCTTGACAAATACGGTCGGGAAATAGAAGACCGCATTTACACCAACAGCGACTTTGATTACAACATTATTCTTGAAGATCGCACCTATGAGGTTGCCAGAGAAATTACGGAGTATCTTAAAAAGACCGGCAGAATGCAGAAAACGATCGTGTTTTGCGCCAATGAAGACCATGCCGAGCGGATGCGGATTGCGCTAACAAATCTTAACGCGGACATGGTGAAAGAGAATCCGGATTATGTTGTCCGGATCACAGGCAGCGACGTATATGGCAGAAGCAAGTTGGATTATTTCATCTCCGTTTCTTCCCCATATCCGGTTATCGCGACAACCTCGAAGCTCCTTTCCACCGGCGCCGACTGCAAGATGACCAAGCTAATCGTCCTTGATCAGATGATTAATTCGATGACCGAATTCAAGCAGATTATCGGTCGCGGCACCAGGATACGCGAAAAAGAGGGAAAAACCCACTTTGTGGTTATGGACTTTCGTAATGTGACACGCCTCTTTGCCGATCCGGAGTGGGACGGCCCCATTGAGCAGGATGAACATTACGGCAAAGATATTTCCAAAGCTGGGTCCGATACTTCATATGGCAATGATGATACCGGTTCGGAATTCAAAGAGAAGCCCATCATTGACGAATACGGCTGCAAGGTCGAAGTGATCGGGAAAACGGTTTCGGTTTATGACGCCAACGGCAAATTGCTTCGGCAGGAAAGTATTATTGATTACACCAAATCCAACATCCTTGGCTCCTATGCTTCTCTGGACAATTTTATCCGGCAATGGTCCGCCGAAGAGAAAAAAGAGAAAATCCGAGATTTGCTTTTGGAACGGGGCATCGATCTTGAAAGCATGAAGGTGGATCAAAATATGTCCGATGTGGACGATTTCGATTTTATCTGCCATGTTGCTTTTAATCTGAAACCTTTGACGCGTCGGGAACGCGCTAATAATGTAAAGAAGCGCGATTTTTTGAACAAGTATCAGGGCGCTGCCCGTGAAGTGCTCGAAGCGCTGCTGGACAAGTATATGAATATGGGTATTTATGAAATTGAAAAAACCGAAGTATTAAGGCTTGATCCGTTTAAGAAGTACGGCAATCCGGCAAAGATTGCGCAGTTCTTCGGCGGGAAAGACGGCTATCTGAGAGCGATTAAGGAATTGGAAGCGGAAATATATAAGGTGGGTTAATTTTATGCGGAATGGTTTATCGACTTTTGTAAAAAGAATTCGCGACATCATGCGCAATGACGCCGGTATCAACGGCGACGCCCAGCGTATTGAGCAGCTTGCGTGGTTGCTGTTTTTAAAGGTGTATGACACGAGGGAAGATGACTGGGACATGGAAGAGGAGAATTATCAATCCATTATCCCGGAAGAGTGCCGTTGGAGAAATTGGGCCAGAGATGACAAAAGCGGCAAGGCCATGACCGGCGACACTCTGATGAACTTCGTCAACAATACTTTATTCCCCACTCTTAAGAATCTTAATGTGACGCCGGATACTCCTCTTAAGAAGTCCATTGTTAAATCCGTTTTTGAGGATGCCAATAACTATATGAAAGACGGCGTCCTGCTCCGTCAGGTGATTAACGTCATTGACGAGTTGGATTTGAGCGATTATGAGGAAAGCCACGCTTTTGGCGAAATCTATGAATCCATCCTCCGTGAACTCCAGAGCGCGGGTTCTGCCGGCGAGTTTTATACACCCCGCGCGGTAACCGATTTCATGGCCAAAATGATCAAGCCGAAGATCGGCGAGAAGATGGCCGACTTTGCCTGCGGCACCGGCGGCTTTATCACCAGCTGGCTGAAAGAATTGGCTCCGCAGGTCAAAACCATCGCCGACCAGAAGGAATACACGAATTCAATTTACGGTATCGAAAAGAAGCAGTTTCCCTACATGCTGTGTATCACGAATATGTTGTTGCACGGAATGGATGTCCCCAAAATCTATCACGACAACTCGCTGCTGAGGGATGTCTTGGATTACACGGAGGACGATCAGTTCGATGTTATTCTCATGAATCCCCCATACGGCGGCAGCGAAAAAGCGGATGTCAAAAACCACTTTCCTGCCGATCTGGCCAGCAGCGAGACGGCGGATTTGTTTATGTGCGTCATTATGTACCGTTTAAAGAAAAACGGCCGCGCGGCGGTGATTCTGCCGGACGGTTTCCTGTTCGGTACCGACAATGCCAAGGTAAACATCAAGAAAAAGTTGCTTTCCGACTTTAATCTCCATACGGTTATCCGGCTGCCAAGCAGCGTATTTTCGCCTTATACCTCGATTACCACCAATATTTTGTTCTTTGACCGCACCGGGCCTACCACCGAGACCTGGTTTTACCGCTTGGACATGCCGGAAGGGTTTAAGCACTTCTCCAAGACAAAGCCGATGAAGTTGGAGCATTTCGACCCCGTTATCGAATGGTGGGATAACAGGCGGGAAATCAATATCGACGGCTTTGACAAGGCGAAGAAATACACAGTCCAACAGCTTACTGAAGATTTCGGTTATAATCTGGACCTTTGCGGATACCCTCACGAGGAAGAGGTTATTCTTGAGCCTTTAGAGTTAATTCATCAATATGAAGAAAAACGGGCGTCTTTAAATGCCGAAATTGACCGTGTCCTTGCTGAAATTACGGCACTCTTGGGAGGAGCCAGAGAATGACACCACAGGAATTGAAAAATAGTATTTTACAACTGGCGATTCAAGGAAAGCTGGTCGAGCAACGACCCAAAGAAGGCACAGCCGAGGAACTGTACCAACAGATTCAAGCCGAAAAGCAGCGGCTGATTAAGGAAGGAAAAATCAAAGGAGAGAAATCTTTGCCGGAAATTACAGAGGATGAAATACCGTTCGATATTCCGGAGAGTTGGAAATGGGTTAGATTGGGGGAGATAATATCTCTTTTATCTGGGACTGACTTAAAACCAGAAGAATATAATGATGCTCAAAAAGGTATCCCATATATTACTGGTGCAAGCAGCTTATCATCAAATGGAGTCTTAATAAATAGATGGACAGAAACACCAAGAGTTATAGCGCACTATGGAGATGTTTTACTTGTATGCAAAGGATCAGGCTATGGTAAAACAGTTATATGCGACATTGAGCAAGCTCATATTGCCCGTCAGATAATGGCGATAAAGCATTCTGAGAATATTTGCATGAAATACATAAAATTATATTTGGAGGCGAATCTTACAACCATCAAAGCTAGCGGTCAAGGTGTAATTCCAGGGATCGATCGTGGAAGTGTCTTAAATATGCTATTTCCTCTTCCACCCCTTGCCGAGCAAAAGCGAATTGTTGCTAAAATCGAAGAACTATTACCCTTGTGCGAGAAGTTGAAAAAGTGAGGTAAGCGTATGGTTGGAAAGAATTTGACTTTTTCGCAGCGGTAAGAAAGTATAAAGTAGTTTGAACCCGGCAGTTTCTTATTCATCCCGGAACAAGGAAAATCGGCATAGTCGGTAATACCTCTGACTATGCCGATTTTTTTCAGGATTAAAAAATCCTAAGACCACCCTTCAATGTAGGTGGTTTTGTAATGTATAAAGAATAGTTTTGAAATTTTATTCATAATGCAGGTTACCATATTTTATTCGGGACGTAAAATGCAATATAGCTTTACTTAAAGGAGGGATAAAGGTGAATTGCGCTTATTCTTCGATAGATGCCTTTAAGGATCTTAGGGTCGGCACTGAAAGAATCAAGGTTCTGAGAGTCATTGGCCAGGCTGTAGGCCAGTTGGTTCTGGATAATTCCACGTGCATCAATGCGGTGAAAATCGACCGGATTAATGCAAAATTACTTGATACCACCGACCATCTGTTCCGTAATAAGGTTGTCAAACAAGGCACGATCCTGAAAGAGATTTTTTACGTCGATCCTGAAGGCGTCGTTCGTTTTAAATCCGAAAAGATCCCGTTTATGCTGACGGTTGATATTCCAGGATTGAAGCCGGATCCTTTTATTGAAGTTCAAAACCATTTACTCGACATTGAGGTTGATTATCATTTGACTCCGCCCCGGTATTGTATTCCGGGTTGCCTTCAACAAAAGATTGTGGCTCATATTTTAGTGGTCGCGGCTGAGTGGACTCAATTGGATGTGGTGACCAAGGCGGATTTTGTTATAAAGCCGAAAATACCGTCATCGAGAGTCGTCTACACCAATATTTATTGGTAATCAATTTTGAAAAAGGCCTGAATTATAAGATGGGCCTTTTTTTTAACCCGTTGGGATGAATATGGATTGAAAGAATAGCTGCAGTCGTTTGCTGCGAAATTCTCATAATATCTTAAATAATTTTTTTCTCAATTTCGGATAAAGTGTCTTCCGCAGCATCTCATTTCAAAAACAACGCCATATGATGAATATCATCGAAAAGGGAGGTGAATGTTTTGGGTAAAGAGAAGCCTGCCATTCCTGACCTTGAAGCTTTATTGGAACAATTACGGGATAGAATTGCGGAAGCAAACCTGCCCAAGGATTTTAAGGATGTTTTATTTAAAGATATCGAATTGGCCGAAGAATGTTTGAAAGATCATGATATCTTATGCGTAATTAATGTTTTAGGCGTAATCTTCGATAAACTGGTAGCCAGATTGCTGGAATGCCCCAACTTATGCAATGAAATTGTGCCGATATTAACCTTTATCAATAAGATTCAACAGATTCTGCTTCGAATCCCCATTGGAATAGTCGGCGCTACGGGACCTACCGGCCCGACCGGAGCCACCGGACCTAGAGGAGCCACCGGAGCGACTGGAGCTACGGGACCTAGGGGGGCAACCGGACCTAGTGGAGCAGTAGGAGCAACGGGAGCCACCGGCCCTGCGGGACCTGCCGGAGCCACAGGAGCGACGGGAGCCACTGGCCCTGCGGGACCTGCCGGAGCTATAGGAGCGACGGGAGCCACCGGACCGGCGGGCCCTGCCGGAGCTACAGGAGCGACGGGAGCCACCGGCCCTGCCGGACCTGCTGGAGCAACAGGAGCGACGGGAGCCACCGGACCGGCGGGACCTGCTGGGGCTACAGGAGCAACCGGGGCCACCGGACCGGCGGGACCTGCGGGAGCAACGGGAGCAACCGGAGCCACCGGACCGGCGGGACCTGCTGGGGCTACAGGAGCAACCGGGGCCACCGGGCCTGCCGGACCTGCTGGAGCAACAGGAGCGACGGGAGCCACCGGACCGGCCGGGGCAACGGGAGCGACTGGACCGATGGGAGCGACTGGGGCCACTGGGCCGGCTGGACCGACGGGACCCGGATTCCCGGCAACGTTTGCCTATATCTATAACAATGTCGCTGTTTCGGATCTACCGATAGGAGCGGCGGTACCGTTTAGCAATAATGGAGTTATCATGGGCGCCATCACCCATACGCCCGGAAGCACGGAAATAGTAATTAATGAGAGCGGCTTATATGAGATAACCTTCATGGTCCAGGGGAATCGTGTTAACCAATTTGCTTTGTTCATCAACGGCAATCCGGTTTCGGAATCCATCTATAGCGTTGGGGCGGCAAACATTCAAAACACCGGCAGAGTGGTCCTCGCGATTACCGCGCCGGCGACTCTCACAATTCGCAACCATACTTCCTTTAACTCAATTGGATTGGAATCGTTAATCGGCGGAACTCAAAACCAAGTAAACGCTTCAGTACGGATCATCAGGTTGGCTTAACTGATTGGAAGAATTGCGTCCGGTCAACCGGCGCAATTCTTCCGAATACATATATCAGTAGTCAGTAGTTGAGGAGTCAGGATCCGGCATAAAGGGAGTAGCCAGAAGTTGAGGAGCCAGTAGCCAGCACAAAACCCAGTGGTCAGGAGTTTTGAAGTCAGTAGCCAGTATTAAAAGCAATAATAAAGTATTAAGGTTTTGGATTTCGAAGCTTAGCTTACGATCTCCTGTCTCCTGACTCCTGACCACTGTCTCCTGACAACTGACCCAAAAGGAAGGATCTGAATGAAACAGCTCCGTTTTCACCTGCTCGGGCTGGCCCATTTAGCCACCCACCGGAAGAATTCGGCCTGCGCTTATACACAGAAAGTGGTTAAGCTGGCCAGAATGTTGAAGAGTTACGGGCATACCATTTATTTTTACGGGGTTGAAGGCTCGGATGTGGTAGCCGATGAATTTATTCAAGTATCGACCCGGGAAATTCTTCAAAAAACATATGGTGATTATGACAGTTCCAAGGAATTTTTTAAGCACGATCCCCGGGATTTGGCACACCGGACTTTCAAACAAAACGCGATTCGCGCCATTTTGGAGCGAAAACAAGACCAGGATATTTTGTTATGCCCGATGGGCAATTACCAACAACCCATCGCCGAGGCGGTCAATTTGTTGACCGTGGAGCCGGGAATCGGTTATACCGGCGTTTTCGCGGCATACCGAGTTTTCGAGTCTTATGCCTGGATGCATTATATCTACGGCCTTTTAAAACAAGACGACGGCTGTTGGTACGACGCGGTAATTCCCAACTATTATGATCCGCATGATTTTAAATTTCAACCTCATAAAGAAGATTACTTGCTTTATTTTGGGAGAATCATCTGGCGGAAAGGGGTCCAAGTAGCCTCGGACGTGGCGAAAGCGACCGGGAATCAATTATATATCGTGGGGCAAGGCTCCCTTGATAACCCAGGCGAAGGCCTCTTTTTAGGTTCTGAAAAACATATCAAGTATTTCCCGGCGGTCGGCCCGGAGGAGAGATCGGAGTTGCTGGGCAAGGCCAAGGCGGTGTTGATGCCCACATTTTATTTGGAGCCTTTTGGCGGAGTGAACGTGGAAGCGCAACTCTGCGGGACGCCGGTGATTACCAGCGATTGGGGGGTCTTCCCGGAAACGGTTTTGCACGGGATCACCGGTTACCGGTGCCGGGTTTTTGAGGAGTTTTGCTGGGCGGTGAAAAATATTCATCGAATCCGGCCGGAGGCTTGCCGGGAATGGGCCGCCGAAAACTATTCCCTGGAGCGGGTAGGGCGTATGTATGAAGAGTATTTTCAACGGATCGCCCGTCTCTTCGGCCGGGGTTGGTATGAGCCTAATGACGAACGCCGGGAATTGGAATGGTTATGCAGATATTACCCCAAAGCATGAACGGAGCAAGGATTCCGGTTTTACCGCGCCGACAGGTATTTTTTAATTTGACGATTTGCCGAAAAACGTGATAAACGTTACTCTTTCGGCAAATTACTATTTTTACGGGCTTAATTTGTAAAATGATATTTTAAAATATGGCAAATAACTTGGTAAATATTTTCTAATACGGTATAATTAATTAAGAGATACAAATTTTTTATCGCTAGTTCTTCAACTGTTACGATAGGATTCATTTTAGGAGGCTCAATTAATGAAAAAAGTATTAGTGGTTGACGACGCGATTTTTATGCGAAAGACCATCTCCGGAGCTTTGCTTGAAGCCGGTTTTGAAGTGATTGGGGAAGCAAGAAGCGGCGTCGAAGCTGTTAAGAAATACAAAGAGCTAAACCCCGATGTGGTTACCATGGATATTACCATGCCCGACATGGACGGAATTGACGCTGTCAAGTTAATTAAAGAGTACGATCCCGATTGTAAGATTATTATCATTTCAGCCATGGGACAGGATGCCATGGTCAAGGAGGCGTTGGCTGCCGGGGCGGTCAATTTTTTAGTCAAGCCGTTAAAAATGGAAACTGTGGTTGATACTTTAAAAAGGGCGTTAAATTTTTGAACGGTGAAAGATTAAACCCACAAAGGTAAACCTTTATGACTTTTCATTATTATTTCAGACCATATTTAAAATAGCTCCTCTTTTAATCGCTTTTTTTGAAAGAAGTCACAGATTAAAGAGGTTTTTTAATGCTCAATTCGGAATTCAATTCGCGGAACGGAAGGAAATCAAGGTTTTGCCATCTTAAGCGGCAATGACCGAGTTGAATTCGGGAAAAGGATAGTTTCAGCGTAAAAAGGAAAATTTTAAAAAAATGTCGAACTTGTTATGATGATTTCAATTCATTAATTGAAAGGATGATCTTTGATGAAAAAGTCTTTTATCTGGTGGGCCGCTTTGGTTATCGGTGTCGTCGGCGTTTTAATGCAACAAGGATATATCAAGATCTCTAATATTTCCAGCTTTTGGACGGTAGTAGTATCCGCCGCCTTGTTCGCCATTGTAGGTTTTAAAAAATAAGAAAGATTGATAGTTTAATTACATGGGCTAAAACAGCTCCGGAAGTGGCGGGGCTGTTTTTTTTATTAAATGGGTTAAGAAATTCTAAGGTGAGATTGGAATAGACGGCATCATTCCATTTATTCCGTGATTATAATAGGCTTATGGAACTTGAGAGAAGTTCTCCTTCTGTAAGAACAGGAAATGAGACATGTAAGATTTCATGAGTTTTCATTGAAATTTCTTTACGGGAACAGGTAATATGGAAAATGCTAGCGAATATCACTCATATATTCAAAGTGAAAATTAAGCTATCATTAATTTGTATAAAAATTGTTAGGTCATGGAAGGAACATGTAATTGAAATACAATCCCGACAAACATCACCGCCGTTCCATAAGATTAAAAGGTTATGATTATTCTCTGATCGGCGCATATTTCATCACCATCTGCACAAAAAACCGCCAATGCTTGTTTGGAGAGATTATCGATGATACGATGGTTTTAAACGACGCGGGGCGGGTTGCCGATAATTGTTGGAATAATATTCCCGCCCATTTTCCCCATGTGGAATTGGACGAATGGATAATCATGCCCAATCATATTCATGGGATTATATTAATTACGATGCATTTAAATCGCGATGTCGTGGTAGGGGCGAAAAATTTTTCGCCCCTACCACGACCCGATATACCCGATATATCCGATATACGCGATATACATGATAATCACCCCCGCCCGCGCGGCACATCGAAAACCATCGGTTCGATTGTCCGGGGGTTTAAAATCGGCGTCACCAAATGGATGCGGCATAATACGGATGTTTATCATGTCTGGCATCGTAATTATTGGGAACACATTATCCGAAATGAAAATGAATTGAATAAAATCCGGAACTACATCCGCAACAATCCGCTAAACTGGCGGAATGACAAATTAAACGCTCATTAGCTAAAACATGTAAGTATGAAAGGCGAAAGCAAGTACGAGTATGTATGTAAGGGGAAAAAGTAAGGACGAAAAGTAAGGATGAAAAGTAAGGATGAAAAGTAATGTAAGAGCTGTAAAGACGAAAAGTAAGGATGAAAAGTAAGAACAAAGTAAGGTAAGAGCTGTAAAGACGAAAAGTAAGGACGAAAAGTAAGAACATAGTAAGGGCGAAAAATTTTTCGCCCCGATTAAAAGAGGAATGACCTATGGAAAATCTCTTACACCAACTATCCGA
>JAAYHS010000100.1 GCA_012735315.1 Bacillota bacterium
AAAGCCATGCCCATGGGTTCGCCTTGTTTGTAGACTCGTTTGTCGGTGGCGGTTTCGACGAAGAGTTTGGGACTGAAAGAAGCCTGACCGGAAATGGGGACTAAAAGAGCGGTTAATATTAATAATAGTACTATTCTTTGCATGACGGGTCACCTCTTATTTTTAAATCCTACATACATAGTATAAAATTAAGCCGATTATTTCAAACCGAGTTATTTTCCAATAAAGCTAGAGGCTCTTTCTCCCGCAGAAGAGCGGAGAACTTAATCCTGAATAAGATGTTTTCGACTTTCGATTCGACTTAATTTTTGTAGCTCGCCAATGATTTTAGCGTGGTGGACGGTCAAATTTTTCACGGCGTTATTACTCTTTGTTTCCTCTTAAATTTGGAGTATAAACGCAAATGCTTATTAATTCTTAAAATAGGGCCAGATAATTTATTTAATTATAGATTTTACATACTCTTCTAATGAAAGCGAAGCGGATAACTCGGTTATTTTAGTTAGGGTTAAATCTACTCCTTGTGTTGTTTGTCCGGCATAAACAGGTACCAGCGTCTCTGTTGAGGCAAACTGATCACCGGAATCGACCACACCGTTCATATTCTTATCGTAAAATGCGCAAATTTTCCAGCTTCCGGCAGGGATTTTAGACAGAGTATAAAAACCAAGGCTATCCGGATTTCGTTGCATTCCGATAATTTGACCGTCTGAATCACAAGCAAACACTTTCACGGAGCGAACATCCGGATTTACGCCATTCAAAGCGGCGTAAGCGTCAATTCTACCGTAGCCGTAAAGGTCATCTTTTCCTGAATCTCCGAGATCGTATGCCGTAGCCTGTAACCTTTCTCTTATTGCTGCGGGACTGGTGATTCCCTTTGAATAGAGAAGGGCAACTACTCCGGAGACATGCGGACAGGCCATGGAGGTACCGCTTAAATATCCGTATTTATTAGTCCCTCCGCTTGATGTTTTCTCATAGTAGGTACTATATATATTCCGAGTTACTCCGTCTTCGGGATCTGTAGTTGCCCCTCCTCCAGGGGCTGCGACACATATTTCTGGGCCATAGTTTGAATAATTGGCGCGTAAACCACCATCGTTAAGAGCAGCGACGGCGATTACCGGTTGATAATTGGCCGGGAATGCAACGGATGTACTTTCATTTCCTGCGGCGGCTACAACTGTTACCCCTTGGTTTACGGCGGCGTCGATCGCATCCTTGATTACTTGCGGTCCATAAGCGGCCGGGATCTTTTCTCCCAAACTCAAATTAATTATATGAGCACCGTGTGTCACCGCCCAGTTGATTCCACTGGCAATAGCGCCAACATCACCGGAGCCATCCGGACCTAAGACTCTTACGGGCATTATTTTAACATTCCAAGCCACGCCGGCGACGCCCTTGTTATTATTTGTAACCGCGCTTATGATTCCGGCAACGTGAGTCCCGTGACTCATAGGCGCCTTTTCATGATAACCGCTGTCGGACGGGTCATCGTCGTCATCCACAAAATCATAACCAGCCACCAAGTTCTCGGCTAAATCTTCATGGGATAGTGATACTCCGCTATCAATCACCGCGACAATTACATTTGTGTTTCCTTTTTGAATTTCCCACGCCTCCGGGAGATGAATCATTTCATAATTCCATTTTTGCTTAGGGTAATCAGAGTCGTTGGGAGTTACGGCAAAGGCCCTTAAACGCATGTTATTCTCAATATATTCAATCTGGGAATTGGTATTTAACGAATCTATCGAAAACGTTGAATATTTTGAATCAATTATAACAACGTAAGTATTAGGGGAACCGTAAATCTCCTTTTTTATTTTTCCTCCAATGTTTTGGATCATGTTTTCGATTTCAGATTTTGAAATCCCCGGACGAAACTTGATTATTTTTTCATTCGGTAATGGAATTGGATCGGAATTGACATTGAATTGTTTAACTACGAGTTTTGTAGAGGGATTAATTTTTTTGCTCAACTGGTAGTTACTATTAGAAAAAGATGTGGTTTGAAAGCCGGACACTTGGCCGCTTACGGAGCCTGTAGTAGGAATAACCGGGGTTATGCCTCCTCCGCCGCCTCCCCCACTACACCCGCTATACACTAAAACCGAGATCAATATCAAAAACAATAACGATCTTTTCGCCATTCTCCACACCCCATAAAGCTGGTATTTTATTTTTTTGTCTATTA
>JAAYHS010000101.1 GCA_012735315.1 Bacillota bacterium
AACGTCTTAAGGTAGCGGGCGATCCAATAATCCCTTGCCAAATGAACATGAACGATATCAATCTCATTTTTTCGGCAATATCGGGACAATTTCCATGCGCTCCGAAAGTCGGCGGCTCCGGTTAAGGGAAGTTCTAAAACAGTAATCCCGTTTTTCAAAGCTGTTTGATTGATGGCGCTACCGGGCCGGCATGCCAACGCTACCTCATAACCTTTGTCAATCAGCTTTTGGCAGAGGTTAATCGTATAGACTTCACCGCCGCCCCAATTTTTAGCGGAATTCACTTGAAGAATCTTCATCATTATTCCTCTTGAGACAAAATAGTTTTTTTACAACAGCGAGTTTTTAATATCGATTTCCCGTTCGGATTACTTAGATATTGTAAGCCGACAGCTGCTTCCTCACTCCTGTCGGAAAATCAAAGCAGCGTTTCCATCTCTTTTAATATTTGATCAACCGTAATTTCCGTCATACAACGGTGATGCCCTAACGGACATTGATGTTTTCCACAGGGACGGCAGTCGATCTCGGTTTTTACGACTCTATGTTTTTCCCCTAAAGGCCGGTATTTAACATCATCAGACGGCCCAAAGATGGTAACGGTCGGAGTCCCTACGGCAGCGGCCACATGGACGGGTCCACTGTCGTTGCTGATTACTAAATCACATCGCGATAACAGGGCCGCCAATTCCGGGAGATCCGTTTTTCCGGTAGCCACCAGCGGTTTCGTTTTCATCAGGTTAATTATTTTAGCAACTAGGGGTAAATCATCCGGGCCGCCTACGAATAATACCTTGCCATATTTCCGGTTTAAGACATCTCCCAGACGGGCAAAACCTTCCGCAGTCCATCGCTTGGATAACCAACTGCCTCCCGTATTCAGCGCAATAAGTTTTTGATTAGAATTTAAACCCCAATCAGAAAGCATGTTATCGATTTTATTTTGTGCCGATTCTCTGATCTCAAGAAAGGGGAGCCTCGGTTCAACCTTTAAGTTCATCTTTCGTAAAACGTTTAAATAGACTTCAACCATGTGCTGATTTTCCGGTCGTTTTAGTTCCCGATTTAAAAATATACCTCGTCCTTGTCCCCCATATCCAATTGAAAAAGAGGGACGAATCAGCTTGAGGAGTATGGCGCTACGCCAGCTGCCATGAATGTTTATGCCTAAATCATAATTGTTTTGCCTTAATCGTCCGGCAAATTCGATACTTTGTCTTAGGGTCCATTTTTTATTATAAGCATAAATATTATTAAAATTGGCGTTATCTTCGATAATGGGATAAACAGCGCTATTGACAACCAAATCAATGCGAGCCTTGGGAAAATTTTTTCGGAGTTCACAAAAAAAGGGAACGGCAAATATTAAATCACCGAGATATAGCAGATCGATTACCACAATTCTTTGGTTTTTATTGTCCGATAATTTCATTTCGACTCATCCTTAAAGCTTTGTTTTCACAAACCGGCGCCCGAAAAAAATAAGTCTATTAGAAATGATTAAAAAAGAACTTTTAGAGGCTGTTGTTAAACCTGATCCGGTTATTTTTTGGCGACAAAACTACTCGAATAATCTTTCAATTTTCGCAGGAAATATCCTGCAAATAAATATGCTTTCTTAAATTTTATGACTATCAAGTTTAGAATGGACATCAGCCGAGCCTATTTTCTCCCAGCCGGAAAACCGGCGCATATAAAAACAAAGACTTCAAATAAACGAAGTCTTTGTTTTAAAATTAATCCTGGCAACGACCTACTCTCCCAGCCGGTGTCCCGACAA
>JAAYHS010000102.1 GCA_012735315.1 Bacillota bacterium
AAAGCCATGCCCATGGGTTCGCCTTGTTTGTAGACTCGTTTGTCGGTGGCGGTTTCGACGAAGAGTTTGGGACTGAAAGAAGCCTGACCGGAAATGGGGACTAAAAGAGCGGTTAATATTAATAATAATACTATTCTTTGCATGACGGGTCACCTCTTATTTTTAAATCCTACAAACATAGTATAAAATTAAGCTGATTATTTCAAACCGAGTTATTTTCCAATAATCTAAAGGTCCCTGGTTAATTGTGTCTATGCGTGCAATCTTCTCGACTAACCGATAAAAAAAGATATATATAAAGAATTTTAGGGCAAAACTTTAGTAAGGTATTCTTCTATTGTGATTCCGGTTTCTTGGGGACTTAACAATTCTAAGTTAATATTTTCCGTAACCATACCTGCATTGATGGTAACACTTTCAACGTAGCCGAATTTATCTTCTGTATCGACATAGCCATTCATGTTTTTATCTAAAAAAGCACAAACGCTGTAGTTTCCGGGTTGAATATTTGTAATAATATAGTTCCCGGATCTATTTGGGTAACTAAAGGCGGAAATCGAATCACTTTTCCGTTGATAAACAAATACTTTAGTTTCATATAATTGGTCAAATTTATCGTTTAATACCGCATATGAATCAGGCATACCATAACCATGAAAATCGTCTTTATTTAAAGCTCCTTTATCGATAACGAACTTTTGAAGTTTCTCTCTTACCTCGCTTGGCGTAATGTCGGGATATCGGGAATATAGTAAAGCAACCAGCCCGGAAATATGAGGCGCCGCCATTGAAGTTCCCGACATAAAGACATATCCTTCTTTTTTTCTTGTTTATCATAAGTTGTGCTAAAAATGGACTGTGTTAGCGGGTCGATTATCGGAGCGGCCCCACCGGGGGCGCAGACATCGATTTCGGGGCCTCGATTGGAATATGACGCTAATGAACCTGTGTGGTCCAAAGCAGAGACGGCAATAACTGTTTCATATTTAGCCGGATAGCAGACCGGACCGGATTCGTTTCCTGCGGCGGCCACGACTGTTACATTATTAGCTTCGGCATATTGGATAGCATCGGCAATTGCTTGATTTGTATTAGGTCCACCTATGCTCAAATTAATCACTTTCGCGCCATAATCTACAGCCCAGTTGATACCGGAAACGACTTTGGCCAGGTCGCCTTGGCCATCCGGGCCGAGAACCCTAATCGGCATAATCTTAACGTTCCAGCCAACTCCAGCTATTCCTATATTATTATTCGTATCAGCGCTAATAATGCCGGCAACATGAGTTCCGTGGCTAAAACGATGTCCAGTAACTCCGTCCCAGTCCGTATCGGTCGGATCTGAATCACCATCAACAAAATCCTGGGCATTATCTAGATCTAAATTATTAACTAAATCGGAATGCGGGTATACTCCTGAATCAATGACGGCAACAACTACCGTATTATCTCCCTTTTGGATGGACCAAGCTTCCGGTAAAAACATCATTGAATAGTGCCATTTTTGGCGACTCTCATAAAATTCATCATTTGGCGTAACTGAAAAGGCATGCCAATATTGATTATCTTCAATATAAATAATATCAGAATTATTTTGAATTGCTGTCGAAGCTTTAAAGGATTGATTTGCAAAACTGATTACATAGGTATTATTAGGACCGTAAATTTTCTCTTTGATCTTGCCTCCCATTGATTGAACGATTTGTTCAATATGTGAGAGTGTCAAACCATCACGAAACCGGATTATTTTTTCATGTGGAATTGAAGCCGGGAGATAGCTATTGGTTTTATTTGTTTCTACTATAGAGAAAGTATTAGGCAATTTTATAGTAGTCGAAAGTTCTCCAGCCGAAGAGATTGTTCCGCTTACTGACCCTAGTTGAGTATAAGGTATTATTCTCCCTCCTCCGCCGCCTCCCCCACTACACCCGCTATACACTAAAACCGAGATCAATATCAAAAACAATAACGATCTTTTCGCCATTCTCCACACCCCATAAAGCTGGTATTTTATTTTTTTGTCTATTA
>JAAYHS010000103.1 GCA_012735315.1 Bacillota bacterium
AAAAGCGGCACCACGCTGCCCCGGCTCCCGAGGACATTCCCGAACCGGACCGCCGCATAGACGGTTTTACTCTTATGGTTCATATCTTGAATAATCAACTCCGCCACCCGTTTGGTAACACCCATTATGCTGGAAGGGTTTACCGCCTTATCTGTGGAGATGAGGATGAACATTTCCGCCTTAAACTGATGAGCGGCTTCGACAACATTTTTGGTTCCAAAGATATTGTTTCGGACCGCTTCATCCGGTTGGAGTTCCATTAAAGGTACATGCTTGTGAGCAGCCGCATGGAAAATCACTTGCGGCCGGTAATGTTCAAAAATCCGGTCAATCCGTTCCCGGTCCCGGACATCCGCGATCACCGGTTCGGTTTGCAGCATCGGATATTTATCCAGTAATTCACGGTGAATTTCAAAGATGCTGTTTTCACCTTTCCCAAATAAAATGATTTCTTGCGGCGATAAGGCCGCAATTTGACGACATAACTCGGAACCGATCGACCCTCCGGCGCCGGTTACCAATACTTTTTTTCCGGTCAAATAACCCGCGATCCGGGCTACGTCCAGTTTAACCGGTTCCCTCCGTAATAAATCCTCCAAATCCACATTTCGGACCTGTTGGACGGATACCTTTCCATCGATTAACTCGTAGATCCCAGGTACTGTTTTGACTAGACAGTTTGTTTTCTTACATTCATAGATAATCCGCCGCAGTTGGGCGCCGGCGGCTGAAGGTATGGCGATAATGATTTCATCAATATGATAATCATCGACCACTTTTTTAATGGCTTTTCGATTACCTAAAACTTTAACTCCAAATAAAATCTGATTACGTTTGGAACGATCATCATCAATAAAACCGACTAACTGTTTGGAATCATAATAGCGGTGCTGTATTTCTCGGGCAATTAGCGCCCCGGCGTCTCCGGCCCCAACTATCAACACCCTGGTCCGTTGAGATTTAAATGTTTTATACCGGTAATAAAAACTACGTAATAATAATCTACTTGACCCTACAAACGCAATATTTAAGCCCCAGGTCATAATATAAACGCTCCTGGGAAAACTGGGGTCGGTTATATACATATATAAAGAAGAAACCACTGAATTTAGGGTAACGGCAAAGATAATCGTAATTAATTCGTTTACGCCGGCATAACGCCATAACCGTTGATACAAGCCAAATATGAGAAAAAATGCTAAACCGATTATTATGATAACCGGTAAAAAGTTTATCCAAGTATAAAAATAATGAGCGGGTACTTGTCCCTCAAAACGCAGATATAATGCTATAAAACCCGACAGTGTTATGGATATGGCATCCGCTAGCATCAAGACAACTAAAATCAACCTGCGCAACGAATCATCACGACCTTTTAGCGCGTTTATAGTGTTTACTCACCATTTCATAGCATATTTCGCTTAATTCCGCCAATTTCCTGCAAGCCAATTCTTTTAAAATTGGTAAATAATAAAAATCAACCGCGTTTCCCATCATCCATAATTTATAGTTTAAAAAAGGAATATTTAGAAAACTACCGAATTAGTTTTTACATATCACTGTTCCCGAAAATCGTCGACTTCCTTAGTATCCTTTTTTTGACTAACGGACTATATAATAAACAAAGTTAAC
>JAAYHS010000014.1 GCA_012735315.1 Bacillota bacterium
CCATTTACTGGTTTTCAACGGTCCAAGCTATCGCTTGCAACACTCCACTATTAATTGTTAATTTTGGAATTTAGGGTGCTGGGAAAATTAACTTCCGGAATGCATGGTTTTGCTATTGCCAAACACACAAAAAAAGTTAGGTAAGTCAGAAGTCGTTGAGACGTGGTTAGGGTCTCCAGAAAACCCAGCCTACGAAACCAGTTATAGATTTAATAAAAGTAGAGTCTATTTTCAATCAATTGATAAAGAAGGTAAAAATTGGTAGTGCAGAAAAGATTGTGTAAACCTCCGAATCCAGTTAAAATAAAACTGAATCGGAGGTATTTTTATGGCTAAAAAAGAGAAATCAAAATTACGGGAACTCATCGAAGAGTATGGCATCAAAGATTTGAAAGATGTACATGAATTCGTAAAGGCGCTAACCGCCGAAACTATCCAGGAAGTTCTTGAAGGTGAACTTGAAAGTGAATTAGGCTACAGTAAATACGACTATAAAAACAAACAAACCGATAATTCTAGAAACGGTTACAGTAAAAAGACCGTCCAAAGCAGTCAAGGAGAAATGGAGCTTAGAATACCCCGTGACCGGAATGGTGAATTTGAACCGGAATTGGTCAAAAAGCACCAAATGGACATATCCAGCATAGAAGATAAAATACTTTTCATGTATTCCCAGGGTACTTCAACCCGGGATATTGAAAAAACCATGCGTGAAATGTACGGCATCGAAGTTGACGATACCAAAGTATCAAGGATCACCGATAAAGTCATTCCCCTAATAAAGGAATGGCAAGAAAGGCCGTTGCAATCCATATATGCGATGCTGATCTTAGATGCGATTCATTACAAAGTACGCGAGGACGGAACAGTTGTTAAAAAGGCTGCTTACATAGCTATTGGCACCGATTTGGAAGGTAAAAAAGATGTATTAGGGATTTGGCTCGGCGCAACGGAATCATCTAAGTATTGGCTTTCAGTGCTTAACGGATTAAAAAACCGTGGCGTTGAGGATATTCTAATCGCCAGTATCGATGGTCTTTCGGGATTTGTAGACGCGATCGATGTGGCATATCCTAAAACCGAAGTCCAGCGATGTATCGTCCATCAAATCCGGAACTCCACCAGATATGTTTCATATAAGGATTTGAAAGCATTTACCGCTGATTTAAAGCCTATTTATAAAGCAGCGGATGAATCGTTGGGATTAATGGCTTTAGATGAATTCGAGGCCAAATGGGGCCAAAAATACCCCTTGGCCGTTAAATCCTGGCGTACTAACTGGTCCGAACTTGCAACCTTTTTCAAATATCCTCCGGAAATTAGAAAACTCATTTATACAACTAACGCGATTGAAAATTTTAACCGGCAATTACGTAAAGTTACGAAAACTAAAAGTGCTTTTGTCAGCGATGACGCTCTTATGAAATTGCTTTATCTTACTACAATGAATATCGTTGATAAATGGACAATGCCCGTTAAGGATTGGGGGCAAATTTTGGCTCAGCTTTATATGTTTTTCGAAGATAGAGTAAAAATTAAACTTTAGAGAAACATTGACATTTTATTGGAAATCCAGTATATTGCAAGCAAGAAACTGATTGGCCTCATGTATGAGTTAAAAAACAAATGTTTGTATTAATTGGATTAAGGGTTTACACAAAATAATCTGCACTACCGATTTTCGAAAATAGATTAGGTTTAAGGATAATAACCTTTATGGGGGTGGCGGTTCTAGTCTGGTCTTCAGTATTTTTTTATGCTAGCAAGGCTGCCAAAGAAAAACAAGTTCAGATTATTAATAAAGTTTGTTTTTATATTTTTCTAATAATTGGAGTCTATGCATTTATCTTAGGCATCATTCATTCCATTAAAAAGTAAATAAAGTCCAGCGGTAAAATGTCAAGAGCAAATTGGAAATAGATCTTTGAAAAACGAATAATCTAACAACCATTTTAAGAAAAAAAGGGAATCCCACCTAAGTCTGCCATTCATCATTAACAGAAATAG
>JAAYHS010000104.1 GCA_012735315.1 Bacillota bacterium
AATAATTCTGCGGCAAACTGATTAGCTTCATATTCATAAATTTTTTCTGGCTTAAATACATTGATGTCTTTGTATGTACAGAAATACTCTCGTTCATTATGACCCTTAATTTCAAAATGGCCTAATTCGTGGGCGATTGTAAAGTTTTTTCGTCCAGGGTATGATATACCACTATTTATTACAACTAATGCTTTCCCATTCTGGCGGCGTAACGCTCCGTCAAAATTAATTCCGTTAAAATCAGATTCTGCATAGATGATCCCCCTTTTTTCGACGATACTTCGAACGTCAATAGGAAATGAGCTAATTCCTAGCTCGGATAATACTATACGTGCATATGTTTCTGGAGAAAATCTTGGACGGTTGTCGAAAAAACTACTCATCACTTCCAAATTTCTCCTTCCATAGTCTGTCTATTTCTTGTTTAACAATTTTCTCTTCTTCAGTTGTAATGTCTCCTTTCCGAAAATTTACTACCATTTTGTTTGTGGGATTTTGGGCTCTCTCTTTGGCTAACCTACTAACCAAATCATGAGCCGATTTTAATTCCTTTTCCAAGAAACTCTGGGATATCAAGTTTTTCTTTAGAAAGATTGTGGTTTCTATTAAGCACTTTAACTCTTGGCGATATTCTTGCGGGCATTCCGCAATATAGTTTTCCGGATTCGGATTTAAACCATCATTTAATTCATCTACGAATTTTGTCAGACTTTTATCAATTAAGTGATTTACTCCTCCTTTTTTATCAAACATAGTTACCCCCCATCCTCTCTAACAATTTTAAACTCAAAATGTCTAATATTCTTTTTTATATTCATTTATTTAATGATTGTTGTTCTGAAAATCCGTTTTGTAAATTATATCCATTTAATTCACAATACCTTTGCTTAAAAGCATGACATGCTCTTCGATAAAGAGACTCCAACGCAGGCGTAGATTTCCCCATTAATTTTTCAATTTCGGCATATTTCTTGCCTTCAACTAATCTAAATAAGATAATCTGTTTATAATCTTCTTTTAATGAATTTAATGCATCAAAAAATAATTTCCTCTGCTCTCTTTGTAAATAAATCGTTTCTGGATTCCCAAAATCGATATTAACAGCCGAATCAAGATGATCCGTAGTTGTCTCACTCAATTCATCGTGACTGTATTTAGTTAATTCTTTCAAGTGTTCCCTTAAACAATTTTTACTAATTGAACAAACCCATGTATAGAATGAACTTGTCCCATTAAAAGATTGGGCATTGCTAAAAGCTCTTACTAATGCTTCCTGACAAACATCATGAATCAGGTCTTCCTTATTTTCGCGTATTCCTGCGTTAGTGACAAGTTTTGTGATAAATCCCAACAGTTTTATTACAAAATTTTCGTCAACCAACTGGTGACCAGCTGCATCATCCCCAGCTACCCACCTTTGAACAAGTGTTAAATCTCGCTGGTGATTGTCCAATTTTACCACCTCCTAATACGTGAATTAATTTCATTACATTAATGGAAGATCTTGGAGAAATCCGTCGACGAAAAACCAATTTTTTCAAACCTCTTTAAAACCAAAAAAGACATACTTTTTCCTACGAAATACGTAGGAATTATATCTAAAGTAGAAATCACTAATTATCCCATCTAAAAGGTTAACTGGATATTATTGGTATAACAACCTTAATTATACTAGATTAGTACATAAATACTACATGCCGATTATTAAATTAGAATAGTAAAATGCATTAGAACAATATGATGCAGCAGTGACTTTATGGGATGAACCGTTAGGTGAAATTATTTTAAAAAATACTGGTTTGAAATCACCATCCACTTTGTCAAAAAACCTTATGAAAGGTTTTTTTGGTTATTAGTAGAATATTATGTATAAAATATTATAAAAAAGTGGGATAATTAATGAACTTAACAGCTTACCACGCAAAATATTACGCTCATGAGCTTACTAAGCGTTGTTCCTCTGATAGTATTGAAAAATTTTCGGCCACCCTTCATGATGCGCAAGTTGATTTAAATC
>JAAYHS010000105.1 GCA_012735315.1 Bacillota bacterium
AATCTTTTCTCGCTGACCCGGACCACCTCGTACATTTTGGCCGCTTGCATTCCTACGGCTTCAACCAGTGGGCCGGAGACCCTAGTAATTTTTCCTACATTCATCGCTTATTCAACCTCTTTCCCTGACAGAATGTCCGCGCCAACCGCTTTTTCAATTATCTTCCGGATCCTCTGCATAGCAAAACCCCTACTCCCTTGACTCCCCGGGATATATACCACGCTCGGCAGAGGCCGGACGCCGATTTCTGCCATTACCAGCTCTACTTTATCAGCGATCGATTCGGTTACGAAAATAATACCGTATTCATCGGTTTCGAGCAGCCGTCCCAGAATCTCCGGAACCGCCTCCGGGGAAGAAGCCGGATAAATCTCAATTCCCAAAGCTTTAAAACCTAAAATGATATCTTCCTCGCCGATAGCGGCAATTTTATGCGTAAGCACGTCGCAAACGCTCCTTTATCTCCGGACCGGACAATTGATTGGCCTTGCCCACCAAAATAATCCGGAGTAATTTGACTTCGTTTTCCTTAGCCAATAAATATCCGACCAAGGGTTCGATCCCCAAAGAAATCATCTTGGCCGGCGCAATTTTGTCCAGCAAAAAATTATCGCAATCTCGCTCCAATTGGGTCAATGAACCTAAAGTCCCCGCCCCATCCGACAATAATTTTGAATAATCGGTATTTGCGAGCCAAGCGGTTACCTTTTCGTCGGGTTGTTCCCATAACTCTTTAAAATCTTGCAATTTGACGCCGCCGTTATCGATGAAAAACCTTTGCAACTCTCCAAATCCGGAACCGATCATCCGTAGCCGGATGAAAGTACGCAGATTGGTCAGATCGATGAAAGCCACCCACCAATTAAAGAGCAATTCGGAGATTCCTTCTTTTAAGACTTGATAGCCATAGTCAAACCAGGCCGCATCCATTATCCGGTCGATCTCCTGCGTATCCCCGGTGGCTTTAAAAGTCGCTTTAGCCAGATCAATCGCCCGGCGAAAGGCTTCGGGCAACTCCGCCAAATCATTCTCGTTTAACCTCTGAATCAGCCACTCCGGATTCCAGACGCCCAGATGTGACAAGCCGGTAGGATTGCCATCCGCCGTTTTTAAAATCAGTTTGATATTCTGCAGATCATACCGGTGCACGAAGGCTTTTACTTCCGGAGCGCCGCCGGATAACTCAGTCACCAATTTGATGACCCTGGCCAGTTCGGCGTTAAGGGCCGCTTCAAACTGGTTCGGATCTTTCAAATTACCGATTGCCGGGCCGTATTCCGATTCACCCAACCCGGAGAGAACTTCGTTGAGGCTTCCCGCTTCGCTCAGCCTCTCCAATTTGGCGCGATCAAGGAGTTTGGTTTCAAGAGCGCGAATGCGGCCGACTGCGTATGCAAAATCACGTTCCCGCATTACTTCACCCTTCCTTGATCAAGTATTCGGCGATCTCCGGGACCAGAGTCTCCCTAAGTTCCTCCAAGATCGCCCGGTAGGTGCAATTAACGGTATAATTAGGCCCTTTTAGGATAAATCCGCCCTCAAAATCCGGTTTTTCCTTGGAAAGCGTCAATTGAACCGCTTTGCCTGAACGGGCGATCATTTCATTGGCTGCGGAAATGATTGCGGTCCATTCATTAGGAGTTCCCACACCGATAACTTCGCCGCCGCCCTGCATCCCGGCCGTGGCTAAATGCCCCGCTAAAAACCGGATTCTTTTTTCAGCCGGCAAACCCTTCAGCGCCAGCAACGCCTCGTCAAAAACCCGACTTATCAGCCGCTGCTTGCTCTCGAGCAATAATTTTCCGCCTTCCATTTCCGCCTCAATCTTGATGCGGCGTTCCTCGGCTTCAGCTTTGCGTTGATATTCCGCGGCTATTTTTGCCGCTTGTTCCCGAGCTTTTTCCTTGGCTGCCGCGATAATCTCCTCGGCTTCCCGACGGGCTTTTTCTAAAATAGAGTCGGCTTCAGCCTTTGCTTTGGAGATTATATTTTCGGTAAGCGCCCGAAGATCATCCATCGCACAATCTCCTTACTTAATGTTATTTACCAGGAAGAATGAGATAACAAAGGCCAAAATGGCATAGGTTTCGACCATACCGGCGTAAATAATACCTTTAGTGGATTCATCGGGCCTTTTAGCCAAAATACCCATCGAGGCCACCACCACATTGCCTTGCCAAATACCGGACAGCCAACCGACGATCCCTACGGGCAATCCGGCCATTAGATATTGCAGTCCGGTCAAAACCGAAATGTCGGTCACGGCGCTGATTTTAATATACATTAACATCCCGATTACAAAACCGTAAATTCCCTGAGTGCCGGGGAGCGCCGCTAAAATTACAGATTTACCGAATTTCGCCGGGTCTTCGGTGACTACGCCCGAGGCGGCCTGACCTGAAAGTCCAACCCCTCTCGCCGAACCGTAACCTGCAAATAATACCGGGACGGCGATTCCCGCATAAGCTAAAATCATACCCCAATTCTGATCCATAATGTTATGCCTCCTCTTTATTTATGACAAAAGTATATTTATGTTCCATTTTAAACGGCGTCAAAGGTTTGCCGCCACCCTCATAAAACTTGCCGAAAAACTCCAGATATTGCAAACGGCT
Source organism: Bacillota bacterium (assembly GCA_012735315.1). GTDB lineage: Bacteria > Bacillota > UBA4882 > UBA8346 > UBA8346 > JAAYHS01. Next base: position 2,616 of record JAAYHS010000105.1, read on the forward strand.
GGAATGAACGTAAGCCCCTAAAATCGATAAGGCGAAGTTTAATCCGTGCCCGATTAAGAAGATTAGCCCCCCGAAGAACCAACCAATCACCGGCAGACTTTGAATTATCAGCCCTGCCAATTGATTCATAATCCCGCCCATCACTCCGCCGGATAAACCCAAAGCCATTAAACGGGAGTAAGACAAAATATCGCTGAAAAAACCGATGCTCCCGTAGATATTGTATAACCCGGCGGGAATCGCCAACAGTTTCTTCAATATTCCTTTTTTGCCCCGGGCAGCCGAAAGAACCACTCCAGTAGCGGAGAACAATAGCAGGTAGTTGAGGAATTTGGCATAACCGCCCAAACCAAACGCATCTTTACCCAAAACCAAGATCACACTGGTTAAGAATAACAACCAAAAACCTTGATTCCAAATGACATCCGCCCAGCGTCCGGCCTTGATATCCCCCCAAGCGCTGATTATAACTCCAAAATATAATTGAACGACTCCCAATCCTAAAGCGATGATTAATAATAGAATCGGATTCTCCAACGGGCTAAACAATCCGAATTTCAGGGGCAAGCTGAGTACGCTGCCGGTAATTAAACCGAAAATGACAGCGGCGATACCGCTCAACAGAAACATCCACGATAGTCTCTTCCCAATCGGACCCATTTTTAAGGCCACCAACAAACCGGCGCAGAATAACGATAAGCACAAACCATATCCGGCATCGCCGAGGGCGATCCCAAAAAAGATGAAGAAGAACGGGGCAATCGCCGGAGTCGGATCCACTTCATGGGCCTGCGGATAACTGAAACTATGCACCAAATATTCGAAAGGAGTAACTACCGGATTATTCTTCAACACCACCGGGGTATCTTCATCCGGGCCCGGGTCTTCGGCCCTCAGGACATAATTAAGTTTAGCTTTGGATAAGCGTTCTTTTAAGATATTAAGTTGGTCGGCGACGAGCCAACCCTTCAGAGCAAAGCACCGTTTCCCATGAGCCAACTTGTCGTAAATATCCAATCTTTGTTTCTCGCTAAGGAGAGAATCGTAGCAGACTTGAAGCAAGGGGCGTTCTTTAGTTAAAGAAGCGGCCCGTTCTTTCAATAAAGTTTCGCTCTGCGACAGCCGCAGCAAGTCTTGCTCGATTTGATTCAATTTTGCTTCGATCGCGCCTTCAAAATGGGGCAGAGAAACGATATTTACTTTCAACGAAGTCAACAGCGGCAGCGCTTTTTCGGCTGAATCCCGTAAAATCACCAAAAAAATATAAGAACCGGTTTGATCTTGATTGATTACTTCCAAATAATACGGCGCGCCCAAACCGGAAAGCGTCTCACGGAGCTTATCAACCGAATCCTCGGTAACGCCCAATACAATTTGGGTATTGGCTGTCCCTTCCAAATCGCCGACGGATAAATCCAATCCGCGCCATGGATTGAAAGTTGCCGCCAATGTTTCCAGCTGGGTTCTTTTTGATTGAATCTGGGACAGATCTTGTTCAATTTTATATAAATCCGCTATTACTTGATCTAACCGTTCTTCAGTTCTTGCCAATCGTTCAAATTCATTTTGGGAAAGATAGGTTTTTATTCCGGCAAATTGCTGAATCAAGGACGGCTTGACCGGCGCGATCTGTTCCAGAAAATTAAGGGCGCGTCCGACCGCGGCAATTTTGCGGTCAATCATCCCGCTTTGCTCCAAGTATTCCGCCTGCATCCGCTCGGAAAAAACATCTTGGCTCGACTCTTGAGCTTCTTCAGTATATTCGACCACTTCCATCAAGCCGAGTTCTTGGATTTCCTCCAGAAGACGGTTCCGCTCTTCCTGAAGGCCATAAATCTCAACTTTCTTCAGTTGAGCCAGGCTCATCTTATCTCACGACCTTTTCCATAATCAAATTTACGGCGCCGGAAATCCGGGATTCGCCAAGTTTGGAAATGGATTGCTGTCGGCTTTGAAATTCCCGGATCCGTTCCCCTTGATAAGCTTGGGCTTTTTCAATCCTTTCCGCCACAAGAGCTTCGCCTTCTTGGATCGCCTTTGCCTCAGCGTCTTTAATCAGCCGGGCCGCCTCTTCCCTGGCTTTTTTGATTATGTCAACACTCTGAAGTTTGGCGTTTTCGATCAGTTTTTCGGCTTCCGTTTCGGTTTCCTTTATTTTATCCCAAACTTCTATAGCCATCTTCTCACCTCATCGCTTAAATAAACGTTTAGATTAATACTTAAAAAAATACGCCATAGTTTATATTTTTTTCGACATTGAACTGAAAATTACCTTCTAAGCAGCCAAATAATATCATAAAAATATTATCCTTTAACGTCCCCACGGTCAAACGAAGGTCCGTTGAACGAATAGCCGCCGTTATTTTCTTTAAGTTTGATAACTCCCGCGGAGATAAACAACTTAAAACCGTCATCGATACTCATATCAAGCATAATTACGTCTTCAAAAGGCACAAACACCAGAAATCCCGTAGTCGGATTGGGAGAAGTCGGGACAAATACGTTTACCAAGCGCTTATCGGTCTTGTCGTTGGCTTCCGCCGGGGTGTCCCCCGTTAAAAAGCCGGGACTAAAAATACCGGGGCGGGGATATTCTATTAAGACAACTTTCCGAAAGGCGCTTTTTTCTTTATTGGAAAAACTCTCCATTATTTGTTTGGTCGTATTATAGATTCCGTTCAAAATCGGAATCTTAACTAAGATCATTTCGCCAATGGATAGTAACTTCTTACCGATATAATGTTTGGCGAAAATTCCGGTTAAAGTAATCAAAATTACCAAAACCGCCAAGCCCAACCCGGGGATCGGCTTCGAAAAATTAAAATACCTTAATATTATTTGATGCAAAAGATTCCCTAAAATTTGATCCGCTTTTTCAAACCCCCAGACAAAAAGCTTGATGGAAATGATGATCGGCAATAGGACTAAAAGACCGGTAAAGAAAAAGTTCCGTAAATGTTTCAACAAAGTTCCACCCCCACTCCGCGGCTTGATTCACTAATAACTTCCAGCCGCGCTTATCAATTATCCCCAGTGTTTTATCAGTTCTTACCATATCTTGTCTATCAGCATTTATCAGCTTATCAGCGACATCAGCGTTATCTGCGCTATCAGCGTTATCAGCGTCATCAGCGTAATCTGCGTTAATCAGCGGTCAGACTTGGACCCCCGCTAGCTCCGCCATTTCATCGATTAACTTTTTAAAAACGTCGAGGGCGGCCGCGACCGGCGCCGGAGATTCCATATCAACTCCCGCTTTGCGCAACAAGTTCAGCGGGTGATCGGAATCGCCGCTTTTTAAAAATTCCAAATACCGCTCGCGGGCTTCCCGGCCCTGCTCTAAAATTCCACGGGACAACGCAATCGAGGCGGAATAACCGGTGGCGTATTTATATACATAAAAACCGGTGTAAAAATGAGGAATTCGGGCCCACTCCAAGGCGATCTCCGGATCGATCACCGTTTCCGCGCCGTAATAGCGCTTATTCAAATCCAAATAACATTCACAAAGCCACTCGGTGGTCAAAGCCCCTCCGTTTTCGATTTCTTGATGAGTCAACTTTTCAAACTCCGCGAACATGGTTTGTCTGAAGACCGTTGTCCGGAATTGTTCCAGATATTGATTGATCAGATACTGCTTTTCGAGGGGATCCGTAGACTTGCTAAGCAGATGCTCCATCAACAGCGCCTCATTAACGGTTGAGGCAACTTCGGCCACAAAGATACGATACCCGGCGTTAATATAAGGTTGGGCGCGGTTCGAATAGTAACTGTGCAAGGCATGACCCATTTCATGAACGATTGTAAAGACGTCCCGGATCTTGCCTTGGTAATTTAACAGAATATAAGGGTGGGTGTCGTAAGCGCCCCACGCATAAGCTCCGCTGGTTTTGCCTTCGTTTTCAAAAACATCGATCCAACCGCTTTCCAAGCCGTTTCGGGCCAACTCGACATATTCGTCTCCCAGCGGTTTCAAAGCCTCAAGCGCCAATTGCTTGGCTTCCCGGTAGTCATAATCTTTCCGGTACTCCGGCAGCAACGGCGCATATAAATCATAAGTATGCAAGTCCGGTAAACCCAGCATTTTTTGGCGCAGTTTCAAATAACGGTTCAATTCAGGCAGGTATTGATGAACAACTTCAATCAATTGATTATAAACCGACTCCGGTATGTTATCATTGAAAAGGGAAGCCTCGAGAGCAGTTTTGAAACGCCGCGTCCGCGCGTAAAAAAGATCCGCCTTCACGGAAAAGTTCAGAGTCGCGGCCAAGGTATTACGCACTTTGCCGTAACTGCTATAAAGCGCCTCAAAAGCTTCCTTGCGGACCCGGCGATCCGGACTTTCCAAGAACTTGGAATACCGCCCCTTGGTTAATTCCACTTCCTCGCCGTTTTCATCACGGATTACCGGAAATTTGAGATCGGCGTTATCGAGCATCCCGAAGATCGTTCCCGGACCATCGGCCAGATCGGCGCTTTCAGCCAGTAATTTCTCTTCCACGGCCGATAAAATATGAGCTTTTTGCCGTTGGATCTCATCCAAAAAACGTTTATAAATTCGGAGCTCCGGTAGTTCATCCAGATATTTTTGAATTTGCCCCGATTCCAAGGCGCTCAAGGCGGGCACAATAAATGAAGTCACGCTTCCCGCCTCGGTCGCCAGGCTTTGAATCCGATCAGTCATCGCCTGGTATACCGGGTTGGCGTTATTCTCATCCTTATGCATCCGGGCGTAAACAAAAAGTTTATCAAGAAGCCTTCCAATGGCGTCTTTCAGTTGCAAAACCTCTAAAATATTGACGGCTGATTCTAAAAAGTCCGGCTGTTTCCCCTTCATCTCCTCCAAAAGAGTTTTTAACCGTTTAAAATCAGCTTCCCATGCCTCATCCGAACTGTAAATATCCGTCAGTTTCCATTTAAATTCATCGGGGATCTCTTCCCGCGACGGTTGCTTTTTTAGAGTAGCGATCTTTTCCATCTTCCCGCGTTCCTCCTTCGATCCTATAAACCAAAAGACAGACTTATTTTCCCCGAATTTGAGTATTATAAAAAACTATTTGAAAATATGATTCAAAAAAGACGATTACGAGCACCGCTTCGCTGAGCACGAGAACGAGTAAGACTCATTTTCATCCTTTAATATGTAATATACCAGGTATACTGTGATGGACGATTATCTAGTTATAAAAGATAAAGATTATAATGATAATTCCGCCCGGCGCTCTATTTATTAACCGGCTATGGTTTAAGTTTTCTGATTCCTTCGCGCAAAACCCGGAAAAATCGGTCGTTTTGTTCGGCCGTGCCGAAAGTGACCCGAAAATAGTCGGGCAACCCAAATGAATGAGTGGGCCTGACGATAATTCCGTTTTGCAATAAGAACCGGCAAATCTCGTTGCTTTCACGGCCCCATTTGATCAGGATAAAATTGGCCTGGGTCGGCAGATATTCGATTCCCAGTTCCTCCAGTTCCTTATAGAATAAACGCCGCCCGGTTTGGACCAATTCCTTGCTTAGCAAAACATGTTTTTTGCTCTTCAAAGCCGCCAACCCGGCAACTTGGGCCAATAAATTAACGTTAAACGGATCCTTGACCTTTAACATGTTCCGAACCAATTGCGGCGCGGCGACGGCAAAACCCAACCGCAGACCGGCCATTCCATGGATTTTGGAAAAGGTTCTAAAGACGATGATCTGTTCAAAACCGGTTTTAAAGAGTTCTATTCCATTCGGGAAATCGGGGTCGTCGGCAAAATCCGCATAAGCCTCATCGATTACCACCAGGATATTCTTCGGCAAATCCTTTAAAAAATCGATCAATTCCCTTTTCTTGACGATGGTTCCGGTAGGATTATTAGGATTGCAGATATAAATCAGCTTGGTTTTTTTAGTAACCGCCGCCGCCAACGCCGCCGGATCGTTTCCCAAATCCCTTCCTTTTACTAATACCGGTTTGGCTCCCATTAATAGAGTAACGCTTTGATACATGCTAAAAGTCGGTTGCGGAATTACCACTTCATCGCCGGGATTTAAAAGAGTTTCGGCTAAAATTCGATTGACGTCGTCAAGACCGCTTCCGATTAAAAGCTGATCTTCATCCACTTCGAATTCTTTCGCCAATGCTTTTTTAAGATAATAATTGTCGGCGTCCGGATAATACGATACCCGGTCCAAAGCTTGCATTAAAGCTTGACGGACCTCTTTGGAAGGCCCCAGCGGGTTTTCGTTGGAGGCCATTTTGATCACCCCGGTAAGCCCCATTTCCCGCTCCGCTTCTTCAATGGGTTTCCCCGGCACATAGGGAGGAATCTTTTCAATGCAAGGCCTAACCATCCGTTCGATATTCAAGGGGATCGCTCCTTAATTTTTTAAACGCGCGGACGTTCGTAAGAGGATCGCGACCTAACTTCATTGGGACCGCGCCTTTTCTTAGTGCGGCGGATCCGATTTCCGGTTACAATCACGACATCAGCGCGACAATCAGTTTTTGCGCTTGAAAACTTCCAAACGCCGGTAGCGCAACGTCAACTTTACACGCAACTTCGCCTTATTCCTCGGGATTTTGCAGATCGGGGCGTAGTTTTACGGCTTCTCTCAGGTAAACGGCTTTTATCTCCGATTTAGTTAAGATAGTATAAAAATGAATCAAGATCCGAATGCATAAAGGTAAGGCGCCCGGTTTGGGAATTTCCTGGGCGCACATTAACGGCGTGTCAACCAACCCCAGACGGCGGGCGGCCACCGCCGGAAACTCACTGGAAATGTCGGGAGTCGTCGTAAAAATAATACTAACGATCTTTTCCGGGTCGATCCGGTTTTTTTTTAAAATCGCGGTTAGCAATTCTTCGGTGGCGGCGATAACCTCTTCCGAAGCGTCCCGGGGAATCGTAATCGCTCCCCGGACGGCCCAAAGCCTTTCCCGCATTAAGCAATCGCCCGGTGGCTCAACCCGACGGCCACCTCATCCAGATGAATTAATCCGATGCTAAAAAACACCGCCACGCTCACATGATCGCCTTTACGTGCGATGCCGACCTTGCCGCCGATATTCAAACCAATTGCTTTTGTAAATATTTGAGATAAAGCCTCCCGGGTCGCTCCCGCAATGGCGCCTTCCTCGGCGTGGCAATCCTTGATCAAAAATTCCCTTTTAGCGGCCACCACCGCCCGTTCAACGATGATTTTCATCGCCGGAACCGCTTCCCCGCCATAATCAACGGCTGCCGCTCTAATCTCCCGGCTCCGCAACTCTTCCTTAAGTTTTTTTTCATCTTCCCGCGTGGAGGTCATAGCCATTGAAAGGGCCGCCTTGGCAACTTCTCTGCTGCCGCTATCCATCACCGATTCCCCCTTCCCGAGGAATTTCTACTTAGAAAATGATTTCTCTGTGTCTCCGTGTCTCTGTGGCAAATAATGATTTTAGCCACGGAGACGCAAAGACACAGAGTTAAAACTATTTTTCAACCTTTAACGTAACCCGGCGAACCGGCAATTACTTAGCGTTTTTAGCCTTAAAAGCTACAAAAAGCACCCTGATAGAGCGCTTTTATTTTCGGTTTAAAACTATTTAGATAAATTTAACATAATTTTAGAGTTCTTACAAGTCCTCTCCCTTAAAACTTTTGTAAAACTTAACCGGATTACCCTCGTATTTTTCAACCAACAGCAAATGTTTTCTTATGAAAGGGACCGTCAATAAACCTTGGCACAGAAAAAGAAGTAGGATCAAGTAAATAACCAGTCTAAAACAACTGCGCTCCCGGACCAACAATCGGTAAAAAAGCTTTTCATACCAACGGTAAGCAGATTTGGCCACCGATTACCATCCTTCGCGATTATAATTTTTAAGTTACACTATTAGCCGTTAGCCGTTATCCTTAAATAAATTATGACCAAGCGGATCGCGACCGCAAACCGTAATTTAGATTATCCCCAATTGCTGTTTCCGGTTTGCCGGAATCTTACGGGCCGCTTCCAGCCCCGCCACATAACCCATTGAAAAAGCGATTTGCAGGTTGTAACCGCCGGTATAAGCATCAACATCCACAACTTCCCCGGCAAAATAGAGTCCTTTAATCAGCTTCGACTCCATCGTCTTGGGGTTTAGTTCTTTGGTGTCAACACCGCCCGAGGTTACGATCGCTTCCGTAAAAGAACCGCTCCGCTCAACTACCATCGGTAAACTTTTCAGCAGCCGGACGAGGCGTAAACGCTCCTTCCTGGTTATTTGATGGACCGGTTTTTGGGGATCGATCCCCGACAATTCAATGATGACCGGAATAATTTTTCGGGGAAGCAGATCATCGAGAGAGTTTTTATAAAGTTTCCGCGAATATTCCTTAAAATCCCGTTGTACCCTTAAGTCCAATTCCTCAAAGGATAAAGCCGGTTTTAAATCAATGGTCAAGCCGACCGAGCCCGGTTCTTTAGCGACCAGCGGCGCTATCATACGGCTTAAGCTTAAAACTATCGGACCGGAAACACCACCGGCGGTGAACAGCATTTCTCCGAATTCGGCGGCGAGTTTCCGGCCTTCATGCCAGGCGGTGAGGTTAACATTGATCAAGGACAGTCCTTCAAGCTGTTTAGGCCATTCTTCCTTGGTAACCAAAGGCACTAAAGAAGGAAAACAAGGAACTACCTTATGCCCCGCCTCCTCCGCCCACCGCAAGCCGTCTCCGGTACTGCCCGTTCCCGGGTAGGAAAGACCGCCGGTAGCCACAACGACCGCTTCGGCCCGAATCGTCCTTCCGTTTTCACATTCAACGCCGGTAACTTGATTTTTTTCCCGGTTAAAAGTCAACCCTTTAACCTCAGTGGCGGTTAAAAGATTCACTTTTAACGATTGCAGCCTGCGACAAAAGGCTTCTATGACTTCGCGGGCTTGATCCGAAACCGGAAAAACCCGGCGGCCCCGTTCTACTTTTAAAGCTACCCCCAGTTCTTCCTGGAAAAACCTGATTACCTGTTCCGGCCCGAAACGACGAAAGGCGCTATACAAAAATCGCCCGTTACCGGGGGTATTATTAATCAATTCCTCCAAATCGGCTTGATTGGTTAGATTACAGCGCCCCCCGCCGGTGATCCCCAATTTACGCCCCAGTATTTTATTCTTTTCAAGCAGCGTCACTTCAACGCCCGCTTCGGCGGCAATAAGAGCCGCCATCATTCCGGCGGCCCCGCCTCCGACCACAATCAAATCGGATCTCAACCCACTTGGTTCCTTTCGACGGAATATTTATCGATTAAATCCCGTATTTGAGGCATTGCTTCCTCAGCGGCGTTTCTGCCGATTTCAATACATTCATCCCCTCTCCCAAAATCCATGACTCCGATATCTCCTAATTTGGGAGTAATCACCAAATCGGCGTCCGGGAGTTGATAAGCGTCCAACCGGTTTCCCATAATATCCATGACTTTGGAGATTACATCGAACAGATTACGAACCTGATGTTGGGTATGGTCAAATCCGACATTGACGCCGATCGTCAAATCCCCTCTCATCATTTTCGCGATTTTTATCGGGACCCCGGCGACCACGGCGCCGTCCACCAATGTTCTTCCATCCAGTTCAACCGGTTTAAAAACACCGGGTATCGAGATACTGGCCCTTATCGCCGGGGCCAAAGGACCCTTTTTAAAAATAACTTCTTCACCGGTCTCCAAATCGGTGGCCACCGCCCAAAACTTGATGAAGGCATCTTCAAAACTCTTACCTTTCGTTAGTAATTCAATTAAAGCTTGGATCTTTGCGCCGTCAACCAACCCCAACCTCGGGAATCTGATGTCTACTAGATCCTCCCATCCCAGATACTCGACCAGGCGTCCCAAGTAATAAATGTCGGTCTTTACCGCATAAGTGCTTCCAATTAAAGCCCCCATACTGGTCCCCACAATTCCGGCCACGGTAATTCCGTGTTCCTGAAATACTTGCAAAACGCCAATATGAGCAAATCCTCTGGCGCCCCCTGCGCCGAGGGCTAAGATAATCCGGGGAAAATGATTTTTGCGCATCGCGTGACACCTCTTACTTGATAATTACCAATTAAAAAGTAAGATTTCTTTTTAAAATAGATCCTCGGCAACCGGTTTCGAGCGTCTACTTCTTAAATTTTATTCGCGATCAACCGTTCTTAACCTTCTAAACGTTATCAAAAGCTGAAATTTAAATTCCGGCAAATACTTGCGCCGGATTTACAAAATTTCAAGCAGTAATCAAATGATCGGGATTCCGGAGCGCCACGGCGGCTACTTCTTTTTGGGGTTTGACGACCGCATGCTTGATAACATCCTCGATTCGTTCCACGGGAATGATCCGGATTGAGCCTTCATTTTCGAACATTTCCTGCCAATTTTCCTTGGGTATCAACACCTTTTTAGCTCCCGCCTCTACGGCCGCATTGATTTTGGGAACAATTCCCCCAACCGGCATTACTCCTCCCCGGATCGAGATTTCTCCGGTCATCGCCAATTCATTATCGACCGGCTCCCCGGTGATCGCCGAATAAATAGCGGTAGCTAGCGTAATCCCGGCCGACGGCCCATCGATGGGAATGCCGCCCGGGAAATTAATATGCAAATCATAATCAGCCGGATTAACGTTCAAAAATTTTCTGATAGCGGTCAACACATTTTCAACCGAACCCAGCGCCATGCTTTTACGGCGGATTGTCCGCCCCGCCCGGCCCATCTCTTCTTCGTCGACCACGCCGGTGGTGGTTACCCGTCCTTTGCCGGGTTCAGCCGGAATGGCGGAGACTTCGACCTGAATCACGGTTCCCATATTCGGGCCGAACACGGCGAGTCCGTTAACATACCCCACTTGCGGTTGCGGGGGTATTTTAATGTTGGGCCGGGGCGAATATTGGCTGCTGTGAATCACCCATTCAATATCCTTAACCATGATTTTATTTCGTTCCTCGGTTATCGCCAATCCGGCGGTAATTTGAATCAAATTTACCGCATCCCGGCCGTTGGCGGCATACTTTGTAATAATATCCAAAACACCCGGCTCACATTCGAAGTTAATCTTACGCATAGCGTTACTGGCGATTAGCCTAACATCATCCGGAGCTAAATTGTTGAAAAATATTTCAACACAACGGGAACGGATCGCCGGCGGGATCTCTTGAGGAGTCCGAGTCGTGGCGCCGACCAAACGAAAATCCGCGGGAAGTCCGTTTTGAAAAACATCATGAATATGATGGGGGATATTAGGATCCTCGGAACTGTAATAAGCGCTTTCCAGAAATACCTTCCGGTCTTCCAACACTTTTAAGAGTTTATTCATTTGCACCGGGTGCAGTTCCCCGATCTCGTCGATGAACAAAATCCCCCCATGGGCTTTAGTAACGGCGCCGGGTTTCGGCTGAGGTATTCCCGCCATTCCCATGGGACCGGCGCCTTGATAAATCGGATCATGGACCGATCCGATTAAGGGGTCGGCGATGCCGCGGTCGTCAAATCTGGCGGTGGTTGCGTCGATCTCTACGAATTTGGCGTTTTCTTTAAAAGGTGATATGCTTCGCTTTTTGGCTTCTTCCAAGATAACCCTGGCGGCGGCGGTTTTGCCGACTCCCGGAGGTCCATAAAGGATTACATGTTGCGGGTTGGGACCGCACAAAGCGGCGCGCATCGCCTTCAAGGCGTCATCCTGTCCGATGATCTCCTCAAAAGAACCGGGCCGGGTCTTTTCCGACAGCGGTTCGGTTAAAGAAATCCGGCGCAATTTTTGAAGCCTTTCCATTTCCTTGCGGGATTCCCGATCGATCGCAACCTTATTACCCTGTTGGGAACGGAGTAAATTCCAGAAATATAACCCAATTACAATCGCAAAAAAAAGATTGATCAGCCCGATAATATTGGCAACAAATTCCATCGTCCAAACCCCTTTCTCCGGAAATTTACCAATAGTATCTGCTGAAATATCCGAATTTAAACAGTTATTTAAAATATTTCAACTCCAAAAACGCCGAAATTCACGGGATGATCCGTCGGCTAAATTACCATACAAAAAGACCCGACGCAATCTCGGGTCTTTTAAATCTAATCTCAAATTGATTCTCCTTAAGCCGTTTCTTCCTTCTTTTTCTTCCGGTTTTCCGTGGCAGTCACCAAAATCGGGTCGCCTTTCTCCTCGACCATTTTCTTGGTTACCACACATCGTTTGACATCGGCGCGGGAAGGCAATTCGTACATCAAATCAAGCAACAAGGATTCGATAATCGATCTTAACCCCCTGGCGCCGGTATTGCGCTTAATAGCCATTTTGGCGATTAGCTCCAAGGCTTCGGGCTCAAAAGAGAGATCGATCGCATCCAGCTCGAACATTTTTTGAAATTGTTTTACCAAAGCGTTTTTGGGTTCGGTCAAAATTCGGACCAGCGCTTCTTCATCCAAAGCATCCAAGGCCACTACGATCGGCAACCGGCCCACAAATTCAGGGATCAAACCGTATTTCAACAGGTCTTCCGGCATAATCTGACGCAGGATTTCCCCCATGGACTTCTCGGCTTTCGCCTTGATGTCGGCCCCAAATCCCATCGTCTTTTTCCCGGTTCGGGCTTCGATTATTTTTTCAATCCCGTCGAAAGCTCCGCCACAGATGAATAAGATATTGGTGGTATCGATTTGAATAAACTCTTGATGCGGATGTTTGCGTCCGCCCTGGGGAGGAACCGAGGCGATAGTCCCCTCCAGGATCTTCAATAACGCCTGTTGGACTCCTTCCCCCGACACATCCCGAGTAATCGAGGGATTCTCCGATTTACGGGCAATTTTATCGACCTCGTCGATATAGATGATTCCTCGCTCAGCCCGTTCAACATCATAATCCGCGGCTTGAATCAGTTTTAAGAGGATATTTTCCACATCTTCGCCCACATAACCGGCTTCCGTCAGCGAGGTGGCATCGGCGATGGCGAAGGGAACATTCAATATTTTAGCTAAAGTTTGAGCCAACAAAGTCTTCCCGCAACCGGTCGGACCAAGCAGTAAAATATTGCTCTTTTGAAGCTCTACATCTTCAAACCGATCTTCGGCATTGATCCGTTTATAGTGATTATAAACGGCAACCGAAAGGACTTTCTTGGCGTCCTCCTGGCCGATAACGTACTGATCCAGTATATCCTTGATCTCTTGCGGCTTGGGGTTATTAATCAGATCGAGATTGACCTCTTCATTCAACTCTTCATCAATGATCTCGTTGCAAAGTTCAATGCATTCATCGCAGATATAAACCCCGGGACCGGCAATCAATTTCTTTACCTGTTCCTGAGCTTTTCCGCAAAACGAGCATTTTAACTGGCCCTTTTCGTCTCCGAACTTAAGCATGATCTCACCTCATTTCGGAATAATTCCGGGGGCTTCGGTCACTTCTTCTTGCTAAGGAAAATCTCATCAATCAAACCGTAATCCTTAGCTTCAGTGGCGGACATCCAAAAATTGCGATCAACATCCCGTTCGATCCTTTCGATGGGCTGACCGGTATGTTTGGCGAGAATTTGATTGCCGATCTCGCGCAGTCTTAAAATTTCACGGGCTTGGATATCGATATCAACAGCCTGACCTTCAGCGCCGCCGTGCGGTTGATGAATCATTACCCGCGAATTCGGCAAAGCGTAACGTTTGCCTTTGGCGCCCGCCGCCAAAAGAATCGCGGCCATACTGGCGGCAATTCCGACGCAAGTGGTGACCACTTGAGGCCGGATATATTGAATGGTATCGTAAATCGCCAGACCGGAATAGACTACCCCTCCGGGGCTATTGATATACAAGTAAATGTCTTTTTCCGGATCTTCGCTTTCCAAAAAAAGCATTTGGGCGATGACCAGGTTGGCGACATTATCGTCAATCGGCCCACCCAAAAAAACGATGCGGTCCTTTAATAAACGCGAGAAAATATCATAAGCGCGTTCACCGCGGTTAGTCTGTTCAACTACCATTGGCACTAGATTCAAACTGATCAACCTCCGGTCTTATTTTGCGGCTTCAATTGCTTTAGTGTTTTCTTTAATAAAGTCGGCTGCTTTTTCCAATAAGATCGCTTGTTTGATTGCGCTTAACTGACCTCTGCTTTCCAAAATTTCTCTAAGTTTGGCGGGATTTTTGTGTTGGTAACGAACCGCCAGTTCTTGTATTTTTTCAGTCAGTTCCTCTTCGGTAACCTCTAAATTTTCAACTTGGGCAATCTGGGTCAACACCAAATCGGACTTTACTCTTTTTAAAGCCTCGGGCCGGAAATCTTCCAATACTTCTTCCCTGGTCTTCTTAGTGTACTCCAGATATTTTTCCAAAGTCAATCCCTGATAAGCCAGGTTATGTTCAAAACGGTGGAGTAAATCATCCATTTCCCGTTTTACCAGAGTCTCCGGAACGTCGACTTTCGCGTTTTCAACCGCTTTGTTAACCGCGGCTTGGGCAAAGCTCGTTTCCGCGTCTTGGATGGCCCACTCGGTTAATTTTTTACGTAAATCCTCCTTTAACTCGTCAATAGTATTAAAATCACCGACGCTTTGAGCAAATTCATCATCAGCGGCCGGGATCTCCTTGACCTTAATCTCTTTCAGCGTTACCTTAAAGGTGGCCTCTTTACCGGCCAAATCCTCCCGGGGATAATCTTCCGGAAAAGTAACCTTAATATCTTTATCGGTACCGATCTCCATTCCGATTAATTGTTCTTCAAATCCGGGGATAAAACTTCCCGAACCTATTTCCAAGCAATAAGCCTGGGCCGCTCCTCCGGAAAAGGGCTGTCCGTCAATATAGCCCTCAAAATCAATAACCGCAAAATCGCCTTTTTCCAAGTTCTTTTTATCGCTGAGCGTTAATTCGGCATGACGTTCCTGAAGCGCGGCCAATCTTTCCGTAACTTGCTCGTCTTTAATTTCAACTTTGGCCTTTTCTATTTCCAACCCTTTATACTGACCCAATTCGACTTCCGGAACCACTTCCACCTTCGCTGTGAATACGAAGGGCTTTCCGGCTTCAAAAGCCTGTTTTACCTCGAGTTTCGGTTGATCAATCGGTTCTAATTTATAGTCTTCCAAGGCTTTCAAATAACCCTTTGGAACGATAATATCGACTGCGTCTTCATATAATACTTCCTTGCCGAAATGTTTCTCCAGAATAGCCCGGGGGACGTGTCCCTTACGGAAACCGGGGATGTTGACTTTTTTTACGACCCTTTTATAACTTTCCGCCAGCGCTTCTTCGACTTCCTCTTCGTTGACGGTTACTTCCAAGGCTACAAAATTCTTGTCTAGCTTTTCCAAGTTAAACTGCATTTATGCTCCTCCTGAATCTGTACTATTATATGTTCCCCGTTATGGTTTCTTTCCCCCTAACCAGCATTTCGACAATTCGTGTTGAAATCCTTTTCTTTTTTAGGCGCGTTTTGAATTAACAGGCTGGTTGGACGCTATTACGCGACTGGCAGAAACCGGGTTGCCTGGCGCAATATGAACTCTAACTCGACCTATTTAACAAAATAAACCCCATTTTAGGGGTCGAGGCTTCATAAAAATAATATCTTTCTGATAGTTTCTTGTCAATACTAAGTTTGTTAAAATTTTAACCACTTCCCGATGGTGCGAGAGGCGGGACTTGAACCCGCACGGTCTCCCACTAGATCCTAAGTCTAGCGCGTCTGCCGTTCCGCCACTCTCGCATCGCATAAAGATTATAGCAAAGGCATGGTCTTTAGTCAAGTATGGCGTAGTAGCGGGATATTGCCGCGCTCCGCGGTCTATTGTTTGTGTTGAGAGTCTCATGGAAAGTATTTATCTGATTCCACCGTATGCAACCATTGATCACCTTTATAAACGCGCATACAACCCGACGAAATTTCGTCAATCAGCGCCACTTTGCCGTTGATTCGCCCAAATTCCAGTTTTATATCATACAAGGTCAATCCTTTGGCGCTTAAATCATCACGGATTATCGTCGTTATCCGCTTGGTCAGGGTTCGCACTTCCTCGTATTCGGATAGGCTCATAATACCCAACATATCAAGAGTATCCGGAGTTATCATCGGATCGCCGCGTTCGTCATCCTTAAGGCTGACTTCAATTAAGAAATCCAAGTCCTGTCCTTCTTTGCAGTAATCGCCATAGCGACGTATGAAGCTGCCTGTGGCTTTAAGCCGGCAGATAATCTCTACTCCTTTGCCGAAAAATGCGGCCGGTCTGACGGTCATCGTTCCTGCGTCCAAGTCGCTGTCGATATAATGGGTTAAGATGCCGGCGGCATTGATCTTTTCAAAATAATATTTGCTCATCCGCAAAGATGCCAGTCCCAATCCTGCGATCGTCGCGCCGACCTTATTTCCGCCCGGATCGAGCCGCCCGTCCTCGTTAACGGTTGCGTCATCTTTAAATTTGAGCAGGATGGCGCCGTTTTCCAAAGCGTAAACATCCTTTGTTTTGCCTTTTTTAATCAAATTCAATTAATTCTCCTCCTTGATTTACTTTGTTTACTTTATGCTTTTTAGCTATTTTCCAATAACATCATTATTTTTGTGATCAGCTATCCAAATGCCGCAGTTTTACCTTTAGACCTCCCTTGCTGTTACTGTTGCCAAGACCTTGTGAGTGCGATTATAGAATCCGAAGCAATTGCCGAAACGAATCCACCTGAATCCCGTTATATTGGCGGTTTTCTCTGTTAAATAATATGGGTATAATGCCGAGCTCAGCAGCGGATTTAAGTCTTTCAGGATAGTCGTCGATAAAAATGCATTCCCGAGGTTTCGCATCCATTTGCTTAAGCGCATCTATATATATCTTTTTATCAGGCTTTCTCACCCGCATGTTACTGCTAATAAACGCATAGTCGAAATACTGATCGATTTGATGAAACGCCCGCAAATATTGGCTCCATTCGGCTATATCATTGGAGAGCAAGGCGATCCTGTACTTATCTTTTAGTTTTTTCACGCAAGCGATGAATTCCGGATCCAATGTGGGCCTGGTCTCCAAATACTCCCTCTCGATCGACGGTATTTCCGCTTCACTGAAACCAACGCCCTGCCATAAACTTTTTGGCGAAATATTACCGAGACTTGCCTCATGATACAAGCTTAAAATTCTTTCTTTTGCCACATTGGGCTTCTTTTCCAAAATGTAGGGAACCAGTAGGTCATTGGTGTCGTCGCCTACGGTAAATACAACGCCCATGGCATCGAAAATAATATGCTTGATCAAAATACCCACCTCGCCATCAAAATACGGGGGTTTTCACGCTTCGGTCGGAACCGGCGCATGATGCCCAAAAAAGCGAGCGTAACGGTTTGGCCATCTGTACTATTAACCGCGAATCATAATTAACTCCTCTTTTTTTGATATTACAATATCGCAAATTTTAGATAAAAACTTTATAGCTAATTCCAAAGACGGGGCTGAAATCCTTCTTTCGGCAGACCGTTTTTAATAAAAAAACCGCGGACAACCGCGGCTGATTCAGTGCATTTCTTGAGGTTTGGGCCTTACTATAGTCTGTATTTTATCGAGTAATTGGGGAGCGGAGTCCAGGATTCGATCCACCAAGACATTACTTTCAACGGGCAATAATTTGATCTGCTCTTTCCCAACCACTAAAAAAGCTACCGGATTAATAGTAATTCCGGCGCCGCTGCCTCCTCCGAAAGGGAGGTTGTTTAATTCGGCAGCCGCTCCTTGTTGAGTACGATCCTTCTCTTTTTCTTTAGGCGTAATTCCATTAGTTTCAAACTCGCTGCCCCCGGCGGCAAATCCGAACGAAACCCTGGAAATAGGCACAATTACGGTTCCATCGGGAGTCTCCACCGGATCTCCCAAGATGGTATTGACATCAACCATTTCCTTGATATTTTCCATGGCGGTTTTCATCAAACCCTCTATCGGATGATTAATCAATTCCGACACCTCCCTTCATCAACCGATGGCGCCAATATGCCAGAAAAGAAGCAATAATAATATAGCCCAGTTTGACACGGAATATACAGTCGAAGAGCGTGTCCAAACCGAGAGATTGATAATCGACGATCACTTTTATTTCCGGTTTTTGCGCAAATCGCAATTCACGATTGAGGGTTTGGAGCAATCCCGCTTTCAATCCCCAAATCAATCCGAAAGCGACGGCGGTTGCCGCCGATTGACCTAGCCCCACCTTGGTGATCCAAACCAAGCGGCGAAACTCGCCCTTTTTTTCCAATTTCTCCGCTACCAACAACCAGCGATGGAAACGCGCCGGAAGAAAGTAACTAAGCAAAGTAATGCCCAAACCGTAATGACGGTAACGGTGTAAAAATTCCCGCAAACCGCGGGAATTTCCTTGATAAGGCGATACCTTTTCAATTGTTTGCTTTCTTTGATAAAACAGCCAGTTTCCTGAGATTTTTTCCCTGACCTTTACCCCCCGGGGGGTCGGATTAAGCAAACTAATCTGACGTCGCCGCTTTAATAAACCGTTCAAAAAAGTCAATTCCATGATCAGCGTATCGTCCCAGGCGACTTTTTGGTAGTAAAACCTGAATTGCACCGGCAAAAAGAAAAATAGACAAAACATTCCGATAAAGAGCGTTAATTCAACCACTAAGCCACCCCGGTCGCCGTTGAAGTCAAATTTTAATTCAATTTACCCATCTCTATGCCTGAAAGGAGGCATTAGCGAGCAGCAAGAAGACAACTTTTGTCAAATTTACTTCATCATATCTGTTTTATCCTATTTTACCACCGCCTTTACAGCCCTATTCGTATTCCAATGAAAGTAAGCCAGGTGTTTCCGGATTACTCTGCGGAACCTAAATGCCAGATCGCCGCAAAAAGCGACCGAAACAACAGCGAATAAAATTAAAAACCAATCCCTTTCCGTTAATGACCCGGTATCGAAGATTTTTTGGAACCAAGGCAGATAGACGACGGTAAGCTGCATCAAGGTTGAAATCATCACCGCCCCTACTAAATAGAGGTTTTGAAAGGGATTGTTCTTTAAAAAACTATGGCGTTCGGAACGGCACTGAAAAACGAAGCACAATTGGGCAAAGACTAAAGTGGTAAATGCCGTCGTCCTGGCCAAGACCAAACCCTGGCCGTCGCGGAGCTGAATGAGATAAACGCCTAAAGTGGCCAAGCCGATTAACAAACCTTGCAGGACGATCTTCCAGCCCAACCCCCGGCTGAAAATTCCTTCCCGGGACGGACGGGGCGGCCGGGACATGACTCCCGGTTCGGCGGGGTCCATGCCCAGGGCGATCGCCGGCAACCCGTCGGTCACCAGATTAACCCATAACATTTGAATCGGCAACAGCGGGAACGGCAAACCCAATAAGATTCCGCCGAACATCGTTAAAATCTCGCCGATGTTGCAGCTTAACAAATAACGAATGAATTTCCGGATATTATCGTAAATGATCCGGCCTTCTTCCACCGCCGCCACGATCGTTGCAAAATTGTCGTCGGCGATGATCATCGACGAGGCCTCTTTGGTGACGTCGGTGCCGGAAATTCCCATGGCCACTCCGATATCGGATTCCTTGACCGCGGGAGCGTCATTAACGCCGTCGCCGGTCATCGCCACAACCTCCCCGTTTTGCTTCAGGGCTTTAACCACTCTCAATTTATGGTGCGGCGAGACTCGGGCAAAGATGTCAATCTCTCCGATTACCCGCGTCAGTTCCGCATCGGAGAGTCGGTCCAACTCCACCCCGGTGATAATTTTTCCTTCCGGCCTTAATAATGAAATCTGTTTGCCGATTGCCGCCGCGGTCCGCGGATAATCCCCGGTAATCATCTTAACCTGGATCCCCGCCCGTTTCGCTTTTATGACCGCTTGCCCGGACTCGGGCCGGGGCGGATCGGTCATGCCCATTAAACCGGTAAAGATCAAGTCCCGCTCCGGGTCGCCGGGGTCCCTTTCCTTGATTTCCCCCGGTTCTACCAGACGATAGGCAAAGGCCAAGACTCTTAACGCCTCCGCCCCCCAGCGGTCGATTTCCGCTTTGATTTGCGACTTTAATTCGGGAGTCAACTCAATCACGGATTGACCTTTCAAAAAATGGACGGACCGCTCTAAAATTACGTCGGCCGCTCCCTTTACCATTAACAGCCGGCCTTCTTGCGCTTCTTTCACCCATACTCCCATCCGTTTCCGTTCCGAACTGAAGGGGATCTCCCCTTCGCGCCGCAGCCTCTTAGCCAACCCTTGGGCGGTTATTCCGTACCCGGCGGCAACGGCGACGATCGCGGCTTCGGTCGGTTCGCCGGTTATTTGATACCGACCCTTTTTTTGATGATTCTCTTCCAAATAGGCATTATTGCATAAGGCGCCGATTTCCAGTAACCGCTTGATATCGAACGAGAGTTTAACCCCATTTCTCGGGCTGCTTTCAGGTTTCAAAAGGTATTCCCGGCCTCCGGCCCAAATCTTGGTGACCGTCAATTTATTCTGAGTCAGGGTGCCGGTTTTGTCGGAGCAAATCACCGTAGCGCAACCGAGAGTTTCCACCGCCGGCAGTTTGCGAACAATCGCCTTCCGTTTGATCATCTTTTGGACCCCCACCGCCAACGCAATAGTGACTATCGCCGGTAAACCCTCCGGGATTGCCGCTACCGCCAGGCTGACCGCGGCCATAAACATCTGCCGGGGCGGTTCCCCCCTCAACACTCCCAAAGTTCCGACCATCGCGCAAACCCCGAGACAAATAACGACCAACCATCTTCCCAATTGTTCCAACCGTTTTTGCAGCGGGGTGGCTTCATCCTCGGTTTGGCTAATCATTCCGGCGATCTTTCCGATCTCGGTCTTCATCCCGGTAGCGCAAACCACGGCTTTTCCCCTGCCGCTGGTAACCACGGTTCCGGCAAAAACCATGTTCCGTTGGTCGCCCAGGACCGGATTGGTCTGCGATAGGACTTCCTCCGTCTTCGCCACCGCCATCGACTCGCCGGTTAAAGTAGCTTCGTTTATTTCCAGATTTATCGCTGCAACGATCCGGCCGTCGGCCGGAACCCGGTCGCCGCTCTCCAAGGCGATAATATCGCCGGGAACCAATTCTTTAGCGGGGATCCTTTGCGGCTTTCCGTCGCGCCAAACATGCGCCAGGGGCGAAGTTAATTCTTTCAAAGCCTCCAGGGACTTTTCCGCCCGATATTCCTGAAAAAAACCCAGAAGCGCGTTTAAAATTATAATCGCCAGGATCGTCAGCGCATCCTCTTGTTCCCCCAAAAATCCGGAGACCAACGCGGCTCCGATTAAAACCAGCACCATAAAATCGGTAAACTGATCGGCGAAAATCCGCCACGGGGAGATTTTGCGCACGGCGCTGAGTTGATTTTGACCAACCTCTTCCAACCGCCTGCTTGCTTCCGCCGCGGTCAAACCATGTTCGATATTGGTGGATAACGCCTTAACCGTTTGCGCCGCGCTTAAATTAAACCAGTTGTTCATCTTTTACCTCCAGATTGATCTACTCAATCATATGTTTGAATATATTTCAGCAGACCAATGAGAAGGAAAAATGTTGACGTCCGGAAAAGTGACGGATACAATAAAGCAGGAGTCGGGAGTTGAGGAGTCGGGAGTCGGCACTAGAAGCTGCGAATCAAAGCGTTAGCGCCCAACCAACCTACCGGCTTCCGTCTACCGACTATAAATACTGAAATTATCGGAGGTTCCCCTATGCCGCTTGATGCTCCCGTTATCGCAGCGCTTGCCGGTGAAATTAACCGTCTGCTGCCGGTTAGGGTCGACCGGATCCATCAGCCACGCCAGGATGAATTTATCCTGTCTTGTTTTGGAAAGGGCCGGCCGTTCGAGCTTTTATGCTCGATGCACCCCCGGTTTGCCCGAATTCAGCTATTTGAAGATCCTTTGGAAGACCCGGCAACCCCCTATCCCTTTTGCATGCTGCTCCGCAGGCATTTTGGCGGCTCCAAGTTGGTTAGCGTCGCTTCCGTTCCTTTTGAAAGGATCGTTGAGCTAACCTTTGAAGTTTATGAAGAGTTGAGCGGCCTTACCAAAAAAACGGTCCATCTGGAACTCACCGGTAAAAGCTCAAATTTAATCGTCACCGATGAACGGAAAATCATTATCGATCTGTGGCGGAAAGCGGACGATTTCAAATCCCGGGAAAGAGAGCTTGCTCCGGGAAGCAAATACGAACTCCCTTCAACCGGAGGACGTTGGCGGCCGGTTACCGTCGGCCGCGCCGATTTTATCGACCTGGCTTCCCAACTACCGCCGGAGGTTACACCCGCTCAATTTTTATTAAAGCACTGGTATGGCCTTTCAACGTTAATGGCCGCTGAAATAATAAGGGACGCCGGCTTAAAACCGGATCTGCCCTGCAGTCAATATTCGGAAACCGGTTTCGCCGCTCTTTGGGAGTCTTTTCAAAAGTGGGCCGATTCCGTCGCCGCAGGCGACTTTGAACCGTGTTGTCTGTATGATAATGAAGGAAAACCGGTGGATTGCTCCGCATTGCCGATCCGTCATCCCGGAACGGGATTAACCGTCAAACCTGTTTCTTCGCTGAACCGGGCGGTAGCCGAGATCTTCGGAAGCAGACAAGCGAAGGAATACTTGATGGAACAACAACGCAATTTATTAAAAAAAGTCGGAGCCGCCCTTAAAAAAACCCGAAACAAACTGGAGAAACAAGAACAAGAGGCGATTCAAGCGGAACAAGGGGACGAATGGCGGATCCTGGGGGAACTACTGACCGCTTACGGCTCCCAAATCCAACCCGGAAGCAAGTCGGTCCGTATACCCAATCATTATGATCCGGATAACCGGGAGGTGGAGATACCGCTTAACCCGGCTCTCACTATTTGGGAGAACGCGCAAATCTACTTTAAAAAATATCAAAAAGCCAAAAAGGGGCGGCTCGCCATCGCCGCCCAAATTCAGAAAACCAAGGAAAGCCTCGACTATCTGGAAAGCATCGAGACAATGATTCTCAATGCAACCACACCGGTCGACTTGAATTTGATTCGGGAAGAATGGGAGTTAACCGAAGACGAAAAGGTTCCCAAAGGGAAAAAAACCGTTCCGAAGAAGGAATCCCCGGTTGAACCGCGCCAATTTCAAACCCCGGCCGGACATCTCTTATTGGTTGGAAGGAACAATCTCCAAAACGACCGGCTTACCTTTAAAATCGCGGCTCCGTCCGACTGGTGGTTTCATACTCAAAAGATCCCCGGCTCCCATGTGATTTTACGTCCCAAACCGGGAACCGCGGTGGATGAAACGACTATCAATTTCGCCTGCCATTTGGCGGTCTACTATTCCAAAGCCCGTGAGTCCACCAAAGTACCGGTTGATTACACCCAACGTAAATATGTAAAAAAACCACGGGGGGCCAAACCGGGATTCGTGATTTACGATAACTATAAAACCGCCGTGATCACGCCGGACCGGGAATTATTGAAGACTTTAGGAATAATCGAATAAAAGGGCCGCGCAAAAAGCGCAGCCCCTTTTTTAATCCCGTACCCCGACCGCCGCGACTTGCTCCTTGAGCAACCGGCGCAGCACTTTACCCACCGAATTACGGGGCAGTTCCTGAATAAACTCGATTTTATGAGGAACCTTGAACTTCGAAAGATGATCGGCGCAATAATTACGCAGTTCTCTTTCGGTAGTCGCCGCGGTCTCTTTTAAAACCACATACGCCTGAGGCACTTCGCCGCGGAGCGGATGGGGAACGCCGATGGCGGCCGCCTCTTTGACCGCGGGATGAGCATAAAGCACATCCTCGATCTCCCGGGGATAAATTTTTTCGCCCCCCATAATTATCATATCTTTTAAACGATCGGCGATAAAAACGTATCCATCCTCGTCCAAGCTCCCCAAATCCCCGGTGCGTAACCACCCGTCCTTTAGCACCAAGGCCGTTTCCTCCGGTTGTTGCCAATAACCTTGCATCACTTGAGGGCCTTTCACTACGATTTCCCCAACCACGCCCGGTTCGGTAATCTCCCGGCCGGTTTGGGGATCCACGATTTTAACATCCGTATCCGGAATCGGTACGCCGACGCTGCCGTACTTTACCCGTCCGTAAATCGGAGTCAAGGCCACCGCCGGGGAACATTCCGAAAGGCCGTATCCTTCCCGCAACTTACCGCCGGTTATTTTTTCAAACTTCTCGTGAACCGCGACCGAAAGCGGCGCGGAACCGCACATGCAGGCCTCAATCGAACTCAAGTCATAATTATGCCCGTCACGCATGGCAATCGCGCCGTACATCGCCGGAACGCCCATGAACAGGTTGGGTTTATATTTGTCGATTAATCGCATTAACTCATTGAGATCGAATTTGGAAAGAATTATGATTGAAGAGCCGCTGAGGACGGCGTGGTTCATGGTGGTGCTCATGGCGTAGATATGAAACATGGGAATCACACAGACAAAACTCCCTTGTCCGTCCTGATAAACATTTTTAAACCAATAACGGAACTGGGTGGCGTTGACCACCAAATTGGCGTGGGAAAGCATGGCGCCTTTATAAATCCCGGTAGTGCCCCCGGTATACTGCAGATTGGCGATGGTATCCGGAGTTATTTCAATTTGCGGATCAACCGCCGGGTATTTAAATAATTCCTCTTCAAGCCTAATAACGCCGGTCGGCGCTTCATACCGATGATTTTCTTTGAAGGGAACCCGGATATCGGTTACAATTACTTTTAATCCTTCAGTTCCAATTTGTTTTAATACCGGAAAATTTTCGATCCCGGCGACAATCAATCTCATGCCGCTATTTTTAATGATATAAGCCAAATCGTTGCCAGTAAAATGAGGATTAATCGGGACCGCTATCGCCCCGGCGCGTAAAATTCCAAAATAGGAAAAAACGAACTGCGGCGAGTTGAGCAGTTGGATTCCGACTCGGTCTCCCGGTTTAATCCCCGATTCGATAAGCAGGTTTGCCATCCTCGATACGAGATCGTTGAGTTCCCGATAAGTCCATCGTTCATCCAAATAAATCATGGAGGTTTGACCGCCGAACCTGATTGTTGTATCATGCAAAACCTCGGACAAAGTCACGTTCGGATAGTCGATATGAGCTGAAATACCCGGTTCATAGGCATTATGCCATTTTCGTTCCAAAATTATTCCCCTTTCAGTTACCGGTTTTTTGAAATAAAAAAGTAACTTAAAAAAATTCGTTAAAAAGTCTGCCATTCCTGCCGTGATTTATTAAGTCGCGGTTCAGTTTAATAATCCGGCGGTTTATTATGTTTCAGTTTCTCTTAATATAAATTGAAAAAGCTCGCCCTGTTGGACGAGCCGCTATTTATTTAAGCCTGTTAAATCTAAATTATAGATATTCAATCACTAAATCATCAATCACTACCGAACCTTCGGACTCTACCCGAAGCTGAATAAAGGAATTGGCAGTGCCAACCTCCGGTGTGACTTCAAAGGGGCCGGGCTTAAGCTGGCTCAGTTCTACGCTTACAACTCTGGAGGCGCCGCCATGCGGGGAGTTTGCCATCCCGGTCGTATTATTGTCTACGTAAATTTGGAGTTTCTTAGCCATATTACCGTCGACTTCAAGAATTTTGAAGGAAATTTTATAAGGTTTGCTTAAATCCAAAACTCCTCCCGGCGTCGAAGAAGCGCTGGTCGGCGCTTTGTCCAAAGCTCCGATGGTAAACCTGCTGTTGCCAAGGGTGAAGGTCCCATCCTTAATAACACACTCACCGCCGGTAGCGATATACATCGGCTTGGATGAATCATTCGGCAACGACTTGTAAGCGGCGCTGTAAAAGGTCTCTAAATCCTTGGCGCTGAAATCTTCACTCAAGATTACCTTGCCATTAGCATTTACCGCTACTACAGAGAATAACATTACCCCAACCAGTAATAACAAACCCAACGTCCTCTTCATAAATGTAAATACCTCCTTTAAATTTATATAGATATATCATATTTGATCATTTTTATTTTGTCAATTATATCTAATTCGGCTAAAAAACCGCTGCCCGTCCAAAAAAAGAACTCAATTCCATAAAACGAGCCTATTCGATGTTTGATGCCAACTTTTTCAATTTTCGATACGTAAACAGACAAAACCCTTTTCATCAATTCCTATCCATGAGCTTTTGTGTTCAATCTTCATTATCCAAATCCCCGTCAATCAAGTAGCTTATCAACACCGCGTTCCTTTAACAAGACCGTATATCGTTGATCCGGATCATTCATTACCAAGTCCTCAGCGACCAGGCTCACCCATCTTGGAATCAACATCCGCACCGCTACCTCAATCTCTTCCTCGGTCGGCAACCGGTTGGGCCCTTCGATTTGAATTGCCCATCCGCCGTGCAAGGTTCCGGCAATAATCGTACAGTTCCCCAACTGGTAACGACTGGCGGTTTCACTTACCTTCCCCAAAGCGATCATCATTTCCATTCTCTTCGCCCTCCTTGGTTATTAGTAACTTTCCAATCCACGGAACCTGAAACCAAGAAACCGGAACGAACCTTGGAAACTCAACTTTAATCAATTTTCGGAAACAACCTGCCGAAGCCGGAAGAACCCATGGGAAAAAATAAAGCTAGCACCTGGCGACTTTCATATTTAAAAATCAGGTCTAGCATAATATTATTCTTATTTATTAGATCGACATCTTTGATGAAAATGATTAGCCGTAAATCGTTAATAATTTATAAAAAAACAATAGCTTATTCGGCTGTTGAGGGATACGAATATTCCCCCCGATAATTTGAGGCGTTATAAGCCGGATATTTCCGAGGCCGGCACGGATCCTTGACTGTATTATCTTGAGTATAGATATACATCATCTTCTCATCCCAAACTACAATTTCATCGCGGGCGTCGCCGGTTAAGTCGATTACTTCCGCGCAAAGCTCCGGGTGGCCGTCATCGGGAAACCGGACCACTTGCCGGTTCCAGCCGTCAATCAAACCGCCCCGTTCGATATGGGCGTTTAGTAAAATCAAATCTCTTCCGTCTCCGGTCCAGTTTACCGGGGAAATAATATTTCCGTTAATGGAGGATTCGGTGGACCAGAGAAGCTTGCCGTGGCAATCATATAAATAGATGATTCCCTGATTGCCCCAATAAGTTGAGACACAGATTTCCAACCCGGGTAACTCCGGACGATAATTTCCGACACTGATCCTTTGAGCGTGGCCGATAATCTCCTTTACCAAAATATTCCCTTGAAGATCCGCCAACATGAATCCTTCAGACCCGGATACAATGGCGATTAGTTCATCCCGCTCCGGATCGAGCTTGCCGATGACAATTTCATCGGTATGGTCCTTATCGACCGGGAGAGACCAGAGACGCCGCCCGTCGGCGTCGACCAGATCATAGCCGACGAACATCTCCTCGCGGCCGTCTCCGTTGATGTCTTTGGTAAAAGGGAAATGCCCCGTATTCACCGGCGCCTTATAGGTCCAAAGGAGATTAAGCCCGCTGTCGTAAGCCCAAACTTGACGATAACGGTCTTTGATTAAAATATCGGTAGGCCTGCCTTTACCCGAAAAATCGCAGAGCCGGATCGCATCCACGTTTAACCGGTCGAAAGGATAGTCTTGCCGCTCCATCAAAGGTGTATGAGTCCATCGCTTTACTCTGCCGTTGGCCCCATCCAAGATCATCAGCTTGAAATCCCTGGCGATAATCACTTCATCGCGGCCATCGCCGTCGATGTCGAATACTTGAAAGGGCAAGTCCGCGGTTAAAAAGGCGTGTTCCGGATTGGGTTCGCCGATTTGCCAGAGAATCTCGCCGTTCAAATCGATCGCCGTCAAGCAGCTGATCTGAGCATAGGCGTCACGGTGGATCCGCCGCTGGCACTGGGCTATTAGAATATGCCAATCTTCAGTCCCGGTAAGATGCCCAAAACGGATATTTCGCCCGGCTCCGAAATCCCGGAGATTGATGACCTTCCATAAGAGGGGTTGGGGATACTTGGCCCGTTCGGCGGTGATTTCTTGAGTTTTTCGATTGCGATGGACAAGGATTTGTTGATAGATCGCGGCTTCCGTAACTACCCTAACCCCGGTAAACTGGGCCGGAGCCAAGGCGCTAACGGCGATTTTCCCGCTAAGGTAAGTAGCGTCTTCAACCTCAAATCCTTTCTCGCCGTTAAGATAACATTCAATCTTAGCGCCGCTACATTTTACCGTGAGTTCGTAAAATTCGTCGGGAGTATAGTGAATGTTTTTCCGCGCGAGGACGGTCCGTTTTTGCTGGTCCCGTTTGGCCAACTCCAATGCTCCGTTATTAAAACCGAGCCAGTAATAGCATAAACTATTGTTATATCTGAAAATTAACCCGGCGGCGCCGGAAGTAAGCAATAACCGTAAGCGGCAGGTAACGGTATAGTCGGTCCAATCCGAATCGCCGGCGGCCAAAATGGCCAATGAATCCAGATCCGGTTTAACCGCGAAGGAATACTCGATGCACTTCAACCCATCTTGTTCGATGATATGCCAGGTTTTGACCCCGCCGGTGCCCATAATCGGCGTCGGATCGTACCATTGGCCGCCGTACCAATATTTGGGCCGGTAATGATACTCGCCCATCGCCCCTAAAAACGGTTCGTAGGGGAAATCACCGATTTTAAAACTTTGGAAATCATCTTGAAATAGAACTATTTCGCTCATTTGCCCATTGGTCCTCGCTTCTATGTGAATTAATTAATAAGTCCCAACCTCCAGTTATTATTCTAACATATCCACTCTTTTTCTCCAATTTAATTCGAGCTACTTACATCGCATTTTAATGCTCCGTCGAAATCGCCACCGCCTCACCCCGCCCGTTGGCGAATCGGTCTCAGTTATTCAACAGCCGCCTCCCTCTCCACAAACGCAACTGTTTTTGAAGGTTTGGAGAGGGACAGCATGTTATATCTCCGGTTAACGTTTTGCTTTTCCAAAAATAGCTAAGTAAAGAAGAAAACAAAAACTCGAATTAAACGCGCTCCCCCTCTCCCGGCCTTCAGAAATGCTTACGTTGCGGGAGAGGGGGCGGCGACCAGCTATCATTAAGCTCTCAGGGCATGCATGGGGGTGAAGCGAAGGTCTTTACTCCGCGATAAAAGATGGTAAAATATGAAAAACCCCACGTTAGACGCGGGGTTCAAAAGAGCTTTATCAATTACTTCCCGTAAACCTCAAACTCCCAAAGGGAATACCCGTAGGGAGTGCCGCGCCGGGTTCCCATTACCAATACATACCGTCCCTGCATTCCGGCGTTGATCGTATCCGTTCCGCCGTCACCGTTATAGGTGTTGTAAATATTAGTCCAGTTTTGACCGTCGTTGGAGACGTAAACCTGATACCCCCGGGCGAACGCGGCTTCCCATTTGAGGACGACTTGATCAATCCAATGAGTCCGTCCTAAGTCCACATAGATCCATTGCGGATCAACACCCGGTTGACTGGCCCAGCGGGTCGCCGTATTGCCGTCGACCGCCATGACCGCGGTCCTGCCGCCGCCTTCAACCGAGGAAGCGACCGCAGTCTTGTTTAATGCCAAATTAACCCTCGGAGCCGGAGCCGGACTCGGCGTGGGAGCAGGCGTCGGACCGGGATTCCCCGTTTGGCCTTTTTGCGCCAGATCAACCGCTTTAGCGGCGTTCACCAATCCATAGCCGTAATAGTTGTCAAAACCGGCCGCTCCCAAATCGGTAGCGGATTGATTGATAATTCCGGCAATCTCGCCGGGAGCCAAATTCGGATTGGCCGCCTTAACCAACGCCGCCACCCCGGAAACGAAGGGGGTCGCCATTGAAGTCCCGCTCATCGAGGTGTAACTGGAAGCGCTTCCTTTATAAGAACTGAAAATATTGACCCCGGGAGCCGCCACGTCCATTTCCGGACCGTAATTGGAGAAGGAAGCCCGTTGATTATTACTATCCACCGCTCCCACGGTGATCACGCCTTCACAGTTCCCCGGAAACGCCACCGGTCCGTTGTTATTACCGGAAGCAGCCACCACGGATACCCCGCGGCTGACGGCATAATCCACCGCGTCCTGCATCGCCCGGCTGAAACCGGGACCCCCCAAACTCAAACTGATGACATCCGCGCCGTGGTCGACGGCGTATTTAATCCCATTGATAATACCGGCGTAATCACCAAAACCGCTGTCGTTCATCACCTTCACCGGCATGATTTTTGCTCCGCCGGCTATTCCGGCGATGCCTTTGCCGTTATTGACAGCGGCGGCGGCGATTCCCGCCACATGGGTTCCATGGCCGTGCCCGTCGGTTGGAGTGTTATTATTATTGATAAAATTATATCCCGGAACCAAGCCGGCCTGTAAATCTTCATGGTTGAGGTTTACTCCCGTATCCAAAACGGCAATCGTCACGCCGCTTCTCTTTGCTGGAGAAACCTTGTCCCAAGCCAAATCGGCTTGAATGTTTCTCGGACCCCATTGTTGCGGGTAATAAGGATCATTGGGCGTTTGAACGATCCGCGCCACATAATTCGGTTCGGCATATTCAATATTGGCGTCTTTCGATAATTGATTTAGAGTGTGAAAATAAGCTTGTTGATTGCCCAATTTTACCAAAGCGAACCCTAATTGCTCATTAAGGCGGCTGATTTTTACCCCGGAATCGCTGATAGTCCGCGCGAGGGAATCCATTTTTTCAGTGGTAACGTTGGCGTTTTTATATTTTACGATGATTTCGGTAGGATCAATCTCTCCGCCGTCAATAATAGCCGTGGATATCGGGACCGTAAACCCATAAAAAAAGGAGGCGGCGTTTCGATAAATGACGGCGCCGGATTTAGGATCCTTAACGATAATCGTCTTGGAACCGTTATCGGCTTGACCATCATTCCCAGCCACCGCGACTTGCGGAAAGATAACGAAGCATAATAAAAGAGTCGCTATTAAAAACCTTACCGTCAGAGATCCTTTGTACTTTTTCCCCATTGTAACCTCCTAAGATAATGTTATTAACTAGGGTATGTACACGGTTTTCAACAGGGGATCTCTTCCTGGAAGTTGACATTTACAATTTATTTAGTGATTATAACGTTCTTCGCTGGTTTTGTAAAATGTAATTGATAGTAATTCAAATAAGAATTCCCATTCAACAAGCAGGCCGCCCCGGATCGACGCCGCCTCTTTCCCGACATTTGATGAACGGTGGTATTGTGGAATAAATAAAAAAGACCGGAGCTGTCCCCAAAACAGACAGCAACCGGATGCCTCGTTTCCTTTGAAAGCATTTTCTCAGCTTCTTTTTCATAAGATTTGATGATCTGTTCAACGGGAGCGCCGCCATGATCTTAGTATTAACCCAAAAACAGCTGATCAGAGTTTCCTTAATGTATGGCTTAATCCTATTTTTACTTGGCCGAACCCTCCGTTCGCTATGGCTCCAATGCTCCGCGCCCGAGCTACACATTTCCGAAAGTGAAGTATTTCGTTTAATCGACGACATCATCCACCAACGAAACCGGGCGATCCTTCAGGGCGACGTCGCTTCGTTGGCCAAAACCTATGACCGCGATACCCGCGCCGGACTATGGGCTTATGAACATCAAGTCAAAAAACTGAAATATTTGCGTAATTGGCGCTACAAACAAGGGGTTGAATTCACGGCCATCAAATCCTTAGTTAGGCTCCGACGGGTCCAACCCGGAAATGAACGGGTTAGAGTAACATTCTTAACCTCAACCGAATACCGGTACCTTTACCTTAATCAACCCCAAACGGTAAATTTGATGCGAATCGGCGCCTATCACTCGTTGGAGCTGATTAATAAAGATTCCCGCTGGTTAATCCGACGGGAATGGTATACCGATCCCTTTGCCGACGCTTTAGCCATGGACAGCGAGCAGCTCTTGGCCGATCGCCTTTTCATCCTGGCGCAACAACCGCGGACTTTTCCCGGCCTAAACCCCCGCCGTCTCAAAGCGGTCGCTTATGCCGACGAGTATTGCGGAGCCGCCGCCAATGACGAGCAAGGGTTCAAATATAATCCCAAGTATCGAAATTATAATTACAGCGGCGGCGACTGCGCCAATTTCGCCTCCCAAGTGCTGCATGAAGGAGGCGGTTTCCCGAAAACCAGCGCTTGGAATTATGGAAGAGGGGCCAGCCGGGCTTGGGGCAACGCTCATGCTTTTAACAGATATATGTTGAACAGCGGTCGAGCGTCCCGCATCGCTTACGGCACTTACAACCAAGTTTTAAAAGCGTCTTATCAATTACTCCCCGGCGATTATATCGCCTATCAAAAAAAAGGCAAAGTAACCCACATCTCGGTGGTTACCGGCGCCGATTCCAAAGGATACACGGTGACCAACAGTCATAATGCCGATCGTTACCGGGTACCGTGGGATTTAGGTTATGGAGACAAAGGGATCAAATTTTGGTTGGTGAGGGTGCATTACTAGCGGATTTTAATCCCAAATTTTGAGGCAATTATCGGATTTACATCTGGCGGCGACCCTCTTTTTAAACGGTTTATAGACGATTAATTCGCCCCCGCAAATCGGGCATTCCATCGCCTGATTATCGCCGGGTTTTAATTTCTTTACCGCCTTCAGCAGCGTTTCCATAACCTGATCAAGCTTGTTTTTTTGGGCCGCTTCAAAATTTTGAATCATTTGATTGCTCCTTTTTTGGGAAAGTTTGAATAATAACAGTATTTATTGATCACTAGCAAAGCCTATCAAAAAACATTATGTTTAATATTTTAAGGTAATAATTCGTCAAAATCCATGGAATACCTGTACATCAAAAAAAAGCCAACATTCCCGTCCAAGCAAAGGATTTTATAACCGGATGTTGAATAGTTGAATAATTAATGAAATCAAATGAGCGTTAATTGCCGTATGCATTAACGGCTCGATTTTATTCCTTCGAAGCATTTTCTAAATGGGGGTCTTGCTTTCATGGAGATCATTAAAGAGCCGTTCGGTCGGACAAAAGACGGCCGGGAAGTTTTTTCATTTACTTTACGCAACCGCCAAAAGGTAACCATAAAAATAATTACCTACGGCGGGATCGTCGCCTCCATCCTAACCCCGGATCAATATGGGGGACTGGCTGATATTGCGCTCGGCTTTAACACCTTGAACGATTATTTGGCGGAACATCCCTATTTCGGAGCGCTCATCGGCCGTTTCGCCAACCGGATCGCCAATGGCAAATTTACGCTGAACGGAAAAGAATACCGCTTGGCGATTAACGACGGCAACAACCATCTCCACGGCGGGTTGGTCGGTTTCGACAAGGTGGTCTGGGACGCGGAAGAATTTAAAAACGCCGCTGAGACCGGAGTGAAATTGACATACCGCTCGAAGGACGGCGAGGAAGGATATCCGGGGAATCTTCAGGTTACGGTGGTTTATCTTTTGAATGAACAAAACGAACTGACCATCACTTATGAAGCGACAACCGATCAACCGACAGTGGTCAATTTAACGAATCACACTTATTTCAACTTGTCCGGCGAAGGTTCGGGGGATATCCTGGACCATCAAATCATGATTAACGCCGACCGGTACACTGCCGTAACCGACGATTTA
The DNA here is from genome assembly GCA_012735315.1 of Bacillota bacterium. Lineage (GTDB taxonomy): Bacteria > Bacillota > UBA4882 > UBA8346 > UBA8346 > JAAYHS01. Next base: position 36,125 of record JAAYHS010000105.1, read on the forward strand.
ATCCCCACCGGAGAGCTTTGTTCCGTAAAAGGCTCGCCTCTGGATTTTACCGGTCTAAAAAGAATCGGCGCTTCAATTAACGCCCTAAAAGGCGGTTACGACCACAACTACGTGTTGAACAAAACCGGCAATGAGCTATCATTCGCCGCGAAGGTGTAT
>JAAYHS010000106.1 GCA_012735315.1 Bacillota bacterium
GACATAACAAGCGGCCCGGCAGAAACCGGACGGAGGCATATAGACGTCCCGTACCCCGGGGCATGCCGTTTTGACTTGATTATAAATCTGTCCCAGACGGGGCAGTCCGCCTAATAATTGATGTTCGTTATGGCCGGAACAAAGATCGTAATAAATGGGATTTTTCCTCATCGTAATCGTGGTGATGGTCACCACCGGATAATTCATGGGTTCCCCATACAAGGTGTGCCATTCGCCGAAGGGACCCTCCCGATCCCGTTCTTCCCAGCCAATATATCCTTCCAAGCAAATTTCGCCGTAAGCCGGAACTTCCAAATCCACCGTTTTACACTTGACAATCTCCAGAGGCTCACCCATAAGGCCGCCCATTACTTCATATTCATCAGTATCAATGCCGCAAAAACTTAAACTTCCGATGTAAAAGGCGGGATGGGCGCCGATAGTGACGGCTATCGGCATGTTCTGTTTTTTGGCGCAATACTTTTGGTAAATATAAAAGACATGACTGGCTTCGGCCAAATGGACGCCCATTTTATTCTTGCCTTTGAGTTGGAAACGATACATTCCGGCATTTCTTATCCCGGTTTCAGGGTCTTTAACCGTAGTGACGCCCGAAGTGATATAGGGACCGACGTCGCCGCCGTTATGGTGGACTATTGGAAATTTGGTCAGGTCAACCTGGTCGCCGGTTAACACAACCTCCTGAATCGGGCCCGAAGCCACCAGCTTCGGAGGAAGCAACCTTTTTTCCCGTTCCCGGTATACCCGGTTTAAATCTTTTTCATTAGTATCCAACGCCAGCGCCAACCGTTTGCGATTGCCGAATAAATTGGTCACTAAATGGTACTCGCTGCCTTGGACCTTTTTAAAAAGAACCGCCGGACTTTTTCCTTGTTTTTCTAATTTATAAACGATCCTTGGAATCTCAAATTTAGTGCTTACCGGTGTTTCGGTAGTCAGTAACTCACCCGGATGTTGGGCAATCCGCTCCAGAAAGTCGCGTAAATCTTTCATGTTTTTGCCCCCTTAAACGCTTTCCAATTGATTATTTTTTTAATGAAGATAATATTCACAAGGATCGCCGCAACAATTAATCCTGAACCTATTAAATCCGTAATTGTTTCCGGCACCAGCAACAATATTGACGCCATCCCCAATAATACCCTTGATACTGAATTCCACTTAATAAATACAAACCCTTCCATAGCGGCAACCAAACACAATACTCCGATCGTCTCCGTCGCCACCGCTTGTAATATCTCGGGTAAAGTCCCTTGTAAAATTATCGCCGGTACTCCGATAAACATAAAGGGAATAATATAAGCCGGCAAACCGAATCTAAACGCCAACCAACCGGTCTTATTCGGTTCCGCCTTGGCGATAGCCGCCCCGCAATAGGCAGCGATCGCTACCGGAGGGGTAATCGCCCCTAGACATGAAAACATAAAGATGAACATATGAGCGCTGATCGGACTCGCTCCCAACTTAGTGAGAACCGGAACCAAAATGGTGACCAAAATAATATAAACCGCGGTCGGCGGCATGGCGCAACCCAGTAAAATCGCGATAATCGCCGAACACAAGGCCGCCAAGTAGAGATTGCCCTGGGAAAAAGCGATTAGAGTGTACGACAGCTTCGCGCCGAGACCCGTAATCAAGAATGTTCCGACGATAATTCCCGCTGCCGCGCAAGTAATTACGATCTGCACCGCTTGTTCGGAGCCCGCTTTCAAAGCTTCGATAATCTTCTGCCGGGTCGGCCGGGTAAGTTTGCTCAAAAAAGCGGCGGCGACGGTAAGGATCGTTGCCCAGAAAGCCGACCGCGTCGGAGACCAACCGCTAACAATTGCCGCAATCAGAAAGATTAACGGAATTCCCAAGTGCCCCCGTTCTTTCATCACTTTTACCAACGAAGGGAGTTCTTCCTTGGGCAAACCGCTGATATTGTTTTTTACCGCCCGCGCGTCCGCCACAAACATTAAGGCAAAATAATACAATAGCGCCGGAACTATGGCCGCCACGCAGACTGCCAGATACGGGACCTCCAAGTATTGGGCCATAATGAAGGCCGCCGCTCCCATAATCGGCGGAGTGAACATACCTCCCGTCGAGGCTACCGCTTCGATCGCTCCGGCCTCCTGGGGTTTATAGCCTACCTTTTTCATTAGTGGAATGCTAAAAGTCCCGGTAGTCACGACATTAGCCGCCGGAGAACCGGAGATCATCCCCATCAGGGCGCTGCCAAGGATCGCCGTTTTGGCCGGTCCGCCCCGGAAACGCCCGGTAATGGCGTAAGCCATGTCGATAAACCACTGGCCGCCTTCGAAGACCTGTAAAAAAGCGCCGAAAATTATAAAGATAATGATATAAGTGGCGGCGATATCCATCGGGATGCCGTAAAAGCCCTCGGTGGTCATAAAGAGGAAATTGACCAGCCGCGGCCAACTCTCGCCGCGGTGAGCGATAAACGTCGGAAGATAAGGCCCGAAAAGCGCGTATAGGATGAAGACGGCCGCGGTTAAGGTCAAAAATAGACCGTTGGTGCGTCGCGTCGCTTCCAATACCAAGAAAACCATGATACTTCCCAAAATAATATCTAATTTGGGAGTCTCACCAGCCATAAAGGCCCGATCCTTCCAAACAAATATCACATAGATATTGATCGCTAAAATAACCAACGCCAATGCAAAATTGAAGATGCTCTCGGCTTTCGTTTCATTCTTTTTTTTCAAACCGAGAAAAGCCACCGGGGACAAGAGGGCCATGAGTAAGGCCCTCTGTGTCATGGCTGAGAACGCACCAAAACCCCCAGTGTATAAAAAGATTACCGAGCTTAGAATTAAAAGGGTCGATACAAACACCTTCCGGATTTTGGCTACGTCCAATTTCATTTCAATAACCCTTTCTCCTTATAATATTTGGCGGCTCCGGGGTGCCAGGGAATCGGCATGCCGGCTACAGCCGTCTCCAAAGTCAAGCCTTTTACCGAAGGATGAGATTTATGAATGGTATCGAGATTCTCAAACATCGCTTTGGTTATCCGGTATACCAAATCCGTGCTGAGGCTCTTACTTACGACCACGATGTTGGCAATATAAAACGTATTTACCGGCTCATCGGTCCCATATACCTCTTTGGGAATGGTTAATTTGGCGAAGTAAGCATACTTGGCCATTAACCTTTTAAGGGCTTCCTCCTCAATGGAGATAAACCGGACCGGCTTCTTGGCCGCGGTTAACTGAGTAATCGACGGGGTGGGCAGCGCGGCTTGGACCACGATGGCATCCACATTTCCGTCAACCAGCGCGTCGGACGCTTGTTCATAAGAGGTATATACCGCTTGAAAATCCTTTTCAGTATACCCATAGGCGGAAATAACTTCTAGGAAAGTGGTGATGGCTCCGCCACCAGCGGGTCCAAGCGAGATTTTCTTCCCTTTAATGTCCTTGATCGATTTAATCGGTGAATTTTTATGAACCACCAGTTGAAAAACGCCTTGGGACAATCCGGAGATCATACCCTGGACATTGGTTAGTTTTTGTTTATAAGGCGGGAGTCCCTGATAAGCCTTAAAAGAAGTTGAACCCTGTGAAATAGCCAGATCAACAACTCTGGAGTTTATCAAGGAATTATTCTCGATTGCGCCGCCGGTAATCTGGGCAGTGGTCTGAATGCCGACTTTATTGGTGATGATGTCCGCCATGGCAATCCCAATCGGATAATACGCTCCGCCGGAACCGGCGGTTCCGATGGTTAAAAACTTCGGATCGGGAGCCGCAAAAAGCGCAGAACTACATACCAGAAAAAGTATTACCAAACTCCAAAAAGCCTTGTTTCTCATTTCGACACCTCCATAATTTTTAACCTTTTAATTCATTCATTAAAAACTTATTGATATTATTATTTGCGTTGCCTCCCTCCCCCTTGTTATTGATTTTGATGCGCCAAATCCGGAATGATCATAATCCACATAATGAGTTTTTCGTTTAAACCAATCTCCTCACGGACTATAATCTAATATTCGGTAAAAAGATATCTGCAATTTAGAAAAAGGTTTTAATCAGCGCGCGCAAACTTCGATATCGTTGCGTGGTTTTCTCGATAAAACCCGAATTTAATCCTGATCGGCGCTAACTTCCGAATTAATCATAAATTATTAAGAATTTTATCAAAACCAAAAATTTCTACCGTTGATTTGCCTTCTTCTATAAGCCGTTTAATTTGGGTTTCCTTTTGATCCCGCTCCCGGCCTAATCGGAGTATTTCTTCCGCCCGCGAACTCGGAATCACCACCACCCCGTCATCGTCTCCAAGGATTAGGTCCCCGGGATTAACTAATACCCCCCCGCAGGTGATCGGACAATTAATTGAACCGAAGGTCTTTTTGGCGGTCGAACCGGGACTGGAAGCACGCGCAAATATCGCGAAATTCATCTCCCGTAAAATTGGGATGTCACGGGCCGCCCCATCAATTACGATTCCCTCAAGACCTCGTTTCCGCGCCGCCAAAGCCATTATTTCGCCCCACATACCGCCGGTTTCTTTATACCCTCCGGCGTCAACCACGATTACATCACCCGGCTGAATCAATTCAATCGCTTTATGAAGCGTTAAATTATCACCCACGTGACAACGAACGGTCAAAGCGGGACCCGCCAGTTTAACCCCGGGCCAAAAAGGCTTGATTTCACTATTCATGTTAAATTTGCCTTTTAACGATTCCAAAACAGTGGGCGTTGATAATTCCTTGATAGCCAAGACCAGTTCTCTGGATGGCCTTTTAAAATCACCGATATCCAGCGCCATGAAAGCCGCCTCCTTACCCTTTAGCCGTCTTTGTGATCGGCTTTTTCCCTAAAATCCGGTTTTGATAGATATTTAACAATCGATCCAACTTTTTACTCACCAATAACGCCTCGTAAGAATCCATTCCGTGTTCATTCGATACTTTGAGTAAGTCCCGGCGAAGTTCGTCAATGAGCTTCTCTAACTTAGGACTCATTTCCATCATCCTTCCTTGCCATCAACGGCAATTGCCGAAAACACCGGTTGAACGTCGGTTTAAACCGTTGAATTCGGGTAAAGCCAAAACTTAACGCTTACGCTTTCTTTTGGACCGTAACCAAACCCGTTGTGGCGTTTAATATTACATAATCTCCGGTTTCAATTTGGCTGATATCGATCTGGTCCACCATCGGCAGATCAGCGGTAATCGCCCCAATTACCACGACGGATTCAGCCTCTTTATTGATGATCCCTAAAGGTCCCACTTCGTTTTTGACTACTTCATACAGCATATAGGAACCCCCGGTCGACCCTTTGGCGGACGGAAAGACTAAAATATTTCCTTTAAGACATTTACCCTCCAATTCATGACCGCGTTCAATCACATAACCGGTTTTGGGATTAATACTCCCCATAAATGAGATGGGCTCTTTGGTGACCAACGCCACTCCCTCAACTTTACCTTCGACGATTTTGCGTCCCTGTAATGTCAATTGCCTCATCGTTATCCCTCCCATCTGCCCTGCAACGCGGCTTTGATACAATCTTCCATTTCAATCAACCCGGTTTGGACGTTCCACAAACCAGGAGCATAATGGGCCAGCTTACCGGAGTTGGTGAGCAGATTGCGATAACCCCGATCCACCAGGGTGGGACAGAGCACCGGACAGGTATCACAGATTATTTCGACGCCTGCTTTTGCAATCACATTCGTATAGCCCATCTTGTCCGCTAAATGTTTTACCTGCCGCGACGTACAAACCCAGACATCGGATTTTACTTTTTTCCCATCCAACAAAGCGGCTATTTTTCTTATTTCTTGAATGGAGGTATGGGGGCAGCCGAAAACCACAAAGTCGACTTCGCCGCGATAGTTGAATTTATCGGTAACCTGGCGATATTCCTCAGGTCCGAATTTAAAAGTTTCCACCTTACCGATAACCGTCTCGGTTGTCGGCGCCTCGGGAGTTACTCCGATGATATGATATAATGCCACCGCGCCGGAAGAGGCCACGGCCGCGCTTAGCGCTTTCAGATTTTCCAGGGACGGTCGCTTTTTGATCCCTTCAAAGACGGGAACTTCTTTACCGGCGATTTGCCCCGCATAGTAACCCAAAACCGCGTAATCCCGGTCGCTTTCCAGATCCGTTTCCACGCGGATTAGATATTTACCGCGGCGGTTTTCCGTTAAATGATAGCCATAGGCCGGCACTCTACCGGTTACGGCCGCCGCCAGGGCGCTGGGTCCGCCTTCGCGGTTGGTCCGGGCTCCGATTACCGAATTTACGAAGGCAATCGCGGATGATTCGCCCCATGCTACATGCTCACCGGCTAAGGGGATATTGCCGGCCAAGTATGGCGTACAGGTATTGGTGGCTATCGCGCCCATTTTAAGATACGCCGCGGAGAGTTCCAATTGTTTCTTGGAAAACTCGCTCGGAAAACCAACTTTCTCCCAATTCTCGGAGTCGATCCCGATGGTGTTTAGAGTGGTAAGTACTTTAAAACAAGCTTGTTCACTGGCTTCTTTTACATAATTAAGTCCTGCGTCACCGGCGACCCGGTAGGATACTCCGGGAGAATGAACATTATGAATCTCGATCATCTTTTCCGCGCCATAAATCTCGCCTAAAGCCACCAAGATCTTCATGCATTTTCCGACCGTCTCGCCATATTCGCCGTCAAGCATTCGTTTTTCTTCATCTGTTAAGTTCATCTGTTTTCCCCCTATTTCGGCATACTTTTAAAGTTACGCGTTAGCCGCGCCGCGTCTCGAGCGCAATGCGAATCATGGTTGCTTCAATCACTGAGTTTAGGAAGGTGTCGATGTCGAAATGGATTCCTAAATCAGTAATTGTTGTTGATGTACCCGGAGCGCTAACGCGTAACAAATATTATTTTTGTCGCAATCGCTTTACTCGCGATAGGTTTGCAAACTATGATAATTCACCTTAGCCCGGGCTTCCCGGAGGGTGCTCCCCTTTTCGAGTTCTTTTTCGATCAGAGCTTCTTTTTCAGCTATTTCCTCGGCCACTGTCAACACTTGCTCCGCTTTTTCAACCGGAACGACCAAGACTCCGGTATCGTCACCCAAGATGACGTCTCCCGGCTTGACTTGAACTCCCGATATCGCCACCGGAATGTTGACGGCGTCTACTTCCACCCGGTCCTTTCCGGTAACCATATATGTCCCTTTGGTGAAAATGGGGTAGTTTAATTTTTTAATTACCGGAACATCCCTACATACTCCATCAATTACCGTTCCGGCTATTTTTCGTTTGGCGGCGGTAATGGACATCAAGTCGCCCCATACAGTACAATAGGTTCGCCCGCCGTTATCAATCACCACAACTTGGCCGGGTTGAACATCATCCAAAAAATCGCCGACCGTACCCTTTACCGTTCCACAAGGAACATAGTGGACGGTAAACGCGGTTCCGCAAATGGCAACACCCGGCACAACCGGTTTTATCCCTTCCAATCCGCCCCGAAGGCCCAACCGGTCCAAAGCGTCGGAAACGCAACAAGTATCCAGCTTTTTAAACCTATTGATTACTTCTTGCGAAACCAGATTTTTCTCGGACATTTCGCTCCCTCTTTTCAATTTTATCGATGTTTAACGGTTGCTTTATTTCAACATCTTTTCATAACCGTATTTTTGGTCTACTTCCATCATGCTTTTTCCGGCGCGGATCTCGGCGATCATGTTTTCTTCTTTTTGATACAACTCTTCCGCTTTAATCAGTACCTCATCAAGCTTTTCTTGAGGTATTACCGCGATCCCGCTTTTATCGGCGATTAAGATGTCTCCCGGGCGGACTTGAACGCCGCCGAACTGAATCATTACATTGGTGGCCTCTTCCATAATCCTTCCCCTGGCGGTAGCCACAACCGAACCTCTGGCATAAACGGGATAATCGATATCGACGCAATCGTCAACATCACGACAGGCGCCGTCAATAAGCGTTCCCGAAATCCCTTTCATCTTGGCCCCGTTAGCCAGAATCCCTCCCCAGCAAGAAGTGTCCAATCGTCCGCCGTTATCGATTACGATTACATCGCCCGGTTGCGCCGCGTCAATGGCCCTGACTCCCAAATGATACCGGGACTTGGTTAGACCGGCGGCAGTCATTTTAACGGTGACGGCTCGTCCGCACACTTTTTTCATGGTGGGCCAGATCGGCCGGATCCCATAGGTCGCCCCCTTTAGACCCAAAGCGTCCAAGGCGTCGGCCACATTGCTGGTTGAAAGCTTTTCCAACCTGGGACGATACTTTTCATCAAATTCAGTCATTATTTCATCCCTTCTTTTCTATGAATTCACTCGCTTGATTTTCTCCAAATTAAGTTATTTATGTTATTTTAGTAAAGCGACGTCTACATTGTGATCAATAAAACTACCCCGACAATTACAATCAGCGCCCCTGTAACCACCCGCCAATTAAGAATCTCTTTCTTTCCCAACAAAGCCATGCTCGCAAAGATTGTAAAAAGAGCTTCCGAAGCGCCAATCGAGCTCGCAATGGAAATCGAAGTCAATTCCAACGACCAAAACAGACTATAGAGAGCTAAAGAGTTGGATATCCCTGAAAATAAGTAACTTTTATTGATACTCTTCAACGAATCAATCAATTCATAACCTTTTCCCCGAGCCAACTGCACTATGATTGAACTTAGCAACGCGACCAGTGATCCTATGCTCACTCCTAATAACGGGTTGGGAATGTACGAGACGCTGATTTTGCGGCAAACATTCCCACCCGCGAAAAATAAACTGGCTAAAATACCTAAAATAATTCCTTTTACGGTTATTACTTTTCGTTCCGTAGTTGATGCTCCGACAAAACGGTTTATTGCCAATCGGCCTTCTTTTTCCTTGGCTTCAATAGATATTAAGATGACTCCACCCAAGACGACTATGATCCCCAGCCAGGCTTGTAAAGTAATAACTTCTTTTAATAAAAACACTCCTCCGAAAATGGCAAAAAGTGGTGTAATCACTTTTAAAATTCCAGCCCGGGAAGCTCCGATATAGGACATGCTATAAAAGAGAGCCCACCGGCCGGTAAAACTATTCAATAACCCCGCCGTAACATTATAAATAACCCCGGGGAAATTCAGTGAAAAACTACCGTAAATGAGAAAATAAATGAATAATAAAATAAAATTTAAACAATTATTAATCACCAAAGTGACAAATATTCCCGAGAAGCGATCGATCTTGCAGTCTTCCATTCCTTTTCTGGCATAGACATTACCGACGCCCATAAAAATCGCATAACATAACGCTAACAATTGCCCCATTTATTTAGGCCTCCAATGACGCTTTCCGAAAAATACAAGATTAATACCTTTCGAAAAGGTCGGTAAAGATGATAATCCAAACACCAGCTACAATTACCCGCACTTCTCGGTTGTCAATTCCGGTTCTCCCGACGGTCCTTTTTGGATTATGATCCGCTGATCCCATGCCCGGCTACTTTCCGGATAATCTTCACGGTAATGGGTTCCCCGGCTCTCTTCCCTAGTGAGCATCGCCAGCGCCAGAATTTTACCCACCAGCAACCGGTTTTTCAGAACCGGGCTAATACCTTCCCGCAGGTGCTTGTCGACGAAACCGAGTACGTTTCGTAAACCGTCGGCAGTCCTGACAATCGTCATTTCCCGATAATATAAGTCTTCGCTGAATTTTAAGAGCTCAAGCTCTTTGGCATTGGGGAGGATTTTGGATTGAAGTTCCTGCGATCCGGAACATGAATCCCGGCGACTGTTCTTTTTAGCGTAATTGGAAGCGGCCAATCCGGCCCGATAACCGAAAACCTGAGTATCGGTGAGGTTGTTTCCGCCCGGCCGGTCCGAACCATGAACGCCCCCCGTAACCTCGCCCGCGGCGAAAAGACCGGGAACTCCGGTATAGCCGTTCTCATCGATCATTATCCCACCGTTGAAATTTTGAACGACTAATCCGAGTTCGATCTTTCCCTTAGCCAAGTCCGCGCCGGCTTTTTTCAATGTTTCATAGGTAATGGGCGCCCGTTCTTCCAACGTTTCTCTCCCCACATGCGTAACATCGAAATAAATCCCGTCATTTTCGCTGCCCCGTTCAGCCATAATTTCCTTGAAAATAGCGATATCAACATATTTGGCAATGGTTCTTACGGAAAAAGGATACGACATCGCCTTGGCGTCCAAAACCTCGGCGGGATCCACCCCGTCCGGACAATAGTTGGCAAGAAACTCTCTGCCAAGGGCATTGGTGAGTTTAGGTTTCAAACGCCACATATGGCTATGAATGATAAAATCGATTTCCGGTTTGACCACCGCCGGTCCTATTTGAAAGAATTCCATATTCACCAGTTTGGCCCCGGCTTCATAGGCCATAGCCCAGCCGTCGCCTTCCTGCGCGGGGGGATTGACGTTTTTCCTAAATATCCTACCGGCGCCGCCCGTAGCCAAAACAACCGCACCGCAGGAAAAACAGACCGGTTCGTCGCCGAATAAACCGTATGCGCCGCAGATTCTTCCTTCTCCGTCACTTAACAGACCCATGATCCTGGTTTGCTCGGATACCTTTACACCAATACCGAGAGCGGCTTTCTTTAAAACCTTGACCATTATCAGGCCGGTGCTACCGCCGCAGGTTAAGGAACGGGCTTTGGCGCATCCCGACAATAGTTTTTGAAGCGGTCGTCCGTCCCGGCGCTCAAAATCGACTCCCAAATCCATCAATTCCCGCAACCGGTCGCAAGATTCGTCGGCAATGATCCGGCATAGTTTGGGATCGGCCAAGCCGCCGCCGGTGGTGATTATATCTTGGTAATAGATGTCCGGATTATCCCCGTCATTCATATAATTAAACGGTGCATTGATTCCCAAAGCTTCCGAGGCCACCAAGTTACTGCTGCCGCTTTCGCCGTACTTACCGGTAACAGCCATTAATATCTCCAACTCCGGATTGGCTTTTTGGGCTTCATAGGCGGCGCGGCTGCCGGCGGCGCCTCCCCCAATAATCAAAACGTCGCAATTTATCTGCTTCATCTGATACTCCCCAATCTACTTTTCCTAGAGGAGAGTACGATCGATCCGTACCCTCCTCTGCTTCATAATTTACCTCTACTATCGCGGCTTGGTTGTTCGCATCGCCACAAGTATTCTAGATATTAGCCGTTATAGTTTTGTTGCGGTTGCTGATAAGCTGATAGATAATTACGCGCGCCAAAATGGAAATACCAAGTATATCGGTGATCTTAGCCGCATAGAAAAGCATCAATCCGGAAATGAACACTAAGCAACGGCAAACCAGGTTCAGTTCTCCAAACATAAAGCCTCCGATACCGCTCGCTTAAGCCCAGACACCCGCAAGAACCGTAATTGGATGTTGCAGATATCGGGCATAGCTGCGGCCGGCTACTCGTCAAAACCTAGCCTTTCTAGTAAAAAATAGTAGATATTATGCCTTCGCTCTTCTTTGAGGGCTGCTCATTCTAACGGCATTGTTCGGGCAAACTTCCGCACACATACCGCAGCCGTCACATTTTTTGGTATTCACAATCGCGCCCGCCTTGGTAACCTTGATGGCGTCGTAGAAACAGCTCCGCAAACAGATGCCGCAATGATTACATTTGTTGTAATCCACAACCGCGTAAACCCCTTCCGGAGCGCGTTCCACTTCGGCGGTTTTCAAAATGTTCGGCAAGGCGATACCCCGAATTTCATCCAATGAATTGTAACCTTTGGCATCCAACCAAGCATTGATGTTGTCGGCCCATTTCTTAGAGACGTTATAACCTTGCAGCATGATCCCGACGCCGGATTGAACGAGGGTTGCGCCGACCATGATGTATTTAATGATATCTCTCCAATCCCAAACGCCTAAACCGGCAATAATCGGGACTTTTACTTTCCGGGCCGCCGCGGCCACAAATTTCAAACCGTAACCGATCAAATAGGGTCCGCCCCAACCGCCTTGAGCGCCGGGTCCGATCGGTCTCGCCGTTTCGATGTCGATGTCGTAACCGGATAAACGCGCCGACATATTTACCGCCATCGCGCCCGCTTTTTCGCAAGCTTCGGCAATAGCTACCGGATCATAGGTTTGAGGCGATATTTTTACACTGAACGGTTTCTTCAGTATCCCTTTACAAAAACTAGTAATTTCCGGCAACAACTCTACCGCTCCGGCGCCCATTTTAACGCCCATATCGGCGGCGAACGGACAGGAGACGTTCAGCTCAACCCAGTCGGCTTTGGTGTCATTCACCATTTTGCACATAGTCTCCCATTCATCCATGGTTACGCCGGATAAGCTGGCCATCACTATTCCGTCATTTCCAACCATATCTTTGGCCTTATTGACATCTTCCATATACTCGTCGTATCCGAAATGGGAACATTCTTCCAAGGAATTCAGGGTAAACGCGTGCGGCAATTTTTCCGGATAACCCGGATAGTCTTTGTAGTCATAAAGTTTGAAACGGGGACGCGGGAAATTACGGCCCAATTTACCTTTTTCACCGAAAAGCGATTTAACGATTACACCGGCGGCTCCGCCATCGATCCCCTTTTTAGTCCCGTAACAATCCATAGAAGGGGTCGCCGAACCGACGATAATCGGGTTTTTGAACTCAACCCCCGCAGCTTTAACTTTTAAATCAGCCATTGCAATTCCTCCATTTTATTTTTTTGTTTTTTGTTACTGCTTAAAATGAAGCCAAGCTATTCCTCGCGTGTCATCCCTCCCTATTTGGCTTGTGTTTGATCTTTGATTACATCTTTTGAGCGATGCTTTCAAAAAACGTTTTTCTGAACAAGAATAATGACGGTGAAATTTTACTGATCAACCCAATGCAATCGCTCCAATACTAATTATTGGTTTGTTTGTACACAAGCCGTATACAAAAATGGTAATAAACTGATTTCTGAATACATATTGCATACAAATCGAATACAAAAATGAATAAAAGTTTTAAAACCCTGAAATGGCCAACGCCGAATTTTTAACATTCTCCAAATGCATTGTTAGTATTCTTTCCGCTTTTTCGACATCGCGGGCCTCAATTGCTTCTAAAATTCCCCGGTGTTCTTGTAAAGATTTTTCCATTCGCCCGGGGAGCCGCGCTGAAGTCCGCCGGATCCGTTCGATCTGATCGCTTAGAATGGCGAAGAACTCGGAAAGCCGCCGATTACCGGCGGTCTTGACGATAAAATTATGTAAGCTGACGTCCGATTGAAACAAGGCTTCATAATCATTTTGATTCAACTTTTTGTCAAGCGCCGCTGAAAAAACTCGCTTCAAAGGCAACAAATCCTCTTTCCGGCAGTTTTGAATCGTCACCCGCAGCGCAGCTACTTCCAAGACTTGCCTCAGGAAAAATACTTCATGAATATCCTGCACCGTGAGTTCCGCTACAAAAGCGCCCTTACCGGGAATCGTTCGTACCAATCCGTTATACTGCAATTCTTTTAAAGCTTCCCGAATCGGAGTCCGGCTGATCCCTAATTCTTTGCTTAATTGCTCTTCGGGTAAGGCTTCTCCCGGTTTGTAGCGAAAAGTAATAATATCTTTCTTAATACTGTAATAAGCTTTATCCTTTAAAGATTTACGGATATTCTTTTCCATCATCGCTCCAAAGTATATTTAAAGTATATTTATTGTATACAGCTTGAATACTAAAATATTTCTTCGCTTTCTCAAAAATTCCTCCTTTGGAAGTAAAAAAATTTTTTAATTTGATCTTAATCAATTTTTTATCGACTCACCTCAAATTAAATTGGGATTCGGCCTTCATTTCTAGTTCTTGTCCGGTTCCACAAGGCATTTTCTCGCTTCATTCATGTCTTAACGCTTCGATCGGGTTCAAGCCGGAAGCTTTATAGGCCGGGTATACCCCAAAAAAAAGCCCAATCGCAATCGAAAATACGAACGAGACCAGGATCGAGGGCATAGTGATCGCCGCCGCCCATCCGGATATCTTGGCCATCAGCTTGGCAGCCAAACATCCTGCGGCGATTCCGATTATTCCTCCGCTCAAGCTGAGGATCACCGCTTCGATTAAAAATAAGGCTAAGATCTCTTCCTTGCGGGCGCCAATTGCTTTCCGGATACCGATCTCCCTGATCCGTTCCGTCACCGAGACCAGCATAATATTCATAATGCCGATCCCCCCGACCAAGAGGGAAACCGCAGCGATGCCCGCCAACAAAAAAGTGAAGGTTTTCGAGGATTCTTGAACGGTGGCTAAAATCTCCGCCTGGTTGCGCAGGTTAAATTTTTCCTCATCCCGATAATGCTCCAGCAACGCTTCATAGATTTGGTCATAGGTTTGATCCATCAAGGTTTCATCTTTAACTTGGATATAAATCGTCTGATAATCCTTGGTCCCAACCAATTTGCGCTGGACCGTCGTTAAGGGAGCCAGTATCAGATCATCGCTGTTGGTAAAGCCGCTCTGTCCCTTCTCGGCTAAGACGCCGATCACTTCAAAGCGCAACCGTCCGGCGCTGATCACCGCCCCGATCGGATCAGTTCCCGGAAAAAGTTCATCAGCCACATAAGAACCGAGCACCGCCACTCTCTGGCTGCTTTTAATCTCCTCCTCGGTAAAAAACCGTCCCGAAGCCAATTGATAGTTGCGCACCACCGGATAATCCACGGTGCACCCAAAAACGGCGGTCTCCAAACTGTCCCCTCCATAAGAGACGGTTTGGTTGGAACGGACCTCAGGCGCAATGGCTTTGATATACGGGGAGCTTTTTTGAATCAATTCCAGTTCCTCAACTCCCAATCGGGTTGAACTCTTCCCGAAACCGCCGCCCCTGCCGCCCCTGCCCCGGGTGACGATTAATAAATTGGAGCCCATTGCCGAGATCGAATCGGTGACCCGTTTTTTGGCGCCTTCACCGATGGAGACCATGGCGATCACCGCCCCTACCCCGATGATAATCCCCAGCATGGTCAAGAAAGAACGGATTTTATTATTGAGGATATTGGTAAAGGCCATCGTTACATTTTCGGAAACCTTCATGGATGAACCTCCTCAAAAATAGTCTGTTGCCGGACCGGTTCATCGGAGACGATCTTGCCGTCGAAAAATTTAATGATCCGTCGGGTATATAAGGCGACATTTTCTTCGTGGGTTACCAGAATGATGGTAATCCCCCGGCGGTTTAATTCTTGAAAAACGCCCATAATTTCGGCGCTGGCCTTAGAATCCAGGTTCCCGGTCGGTTCATCGGCCAAAATGAACCGGGGTCGGTTGATGATAGCCCTGGCAATCGCCACCCTTTGTTGTTGCCCTCCGGAGAGCTCTTTCGGTTTATGATGCATCCGTTCGGCCAGCCCCATCCTTTCCAAAGCCGCAATCGCCCGTTTCCGCCGTTCATAGCTGGGCACATTCGCATAAACCAACGGTAATTCCACATTTTGAACCGCGGTCAATTTCGGCAACAGGTTGAAAGACTGAAAAACGAACCCGATCTCCCGGTTTCTCAAAATGGCCTGTTCCCGTTGGTTCATCTTACTGACCTCCCGGCCGGAGATATAATAAGTACCGGAGGTCGGTTGGTCTAAACAGCCCAAAATATTCATTAAGGTCGATTTCCCCGAACCCGAAGGGCCCATAATCGCCACCATTTCTCCTTCTCCGACCGTCAACGATACTTTATCCAAAGCCCTAACCTGGACATCGCCCATTTGATAGATTTTACTCAGATTCGTAACAGTGATCAACGCCTTTACCTCCCTACATTCGCGAGGGTAGCCTCAGCCTTATGTTCCGTCCCCGCTCCGGCTGGCCGTTAACGCTTTTTTTGGCGGCTGGGGCTGCCTTTGGGTTCGCTATTATCGGATCGCCTTCCTCCAAACCGGAAAGGACCTCAACATAAGAAGCATTTGCCGCGCCCAATTCTACTTCAACCAATTCGATCTTCGGACCGGTCACTTTTTTAACCATGGTCTTCCCGCCGAGCTTGAGGACTGCGCCGCTGGGGATCGCCAGGGCGTTAGGTTTGGAGGTAATATAGATCGCAACGTCGGCGGTCATTTGCGGCCGAATGATTACATCCCGGACCCGATCGAGCCGAATTTTGACCGGAAACACGATCACTCCCGCATCCTCGCTCCCATATGAACCCACTTCGGTAACTGTTCCATAAAGCTCGGTTTGATTGAGATCATTCAAAGTCACCTTGGCTTTTTGACCCGCTTTCACCCGGTCAATCTCAGTCTCGTCCACGGTCGCCTCAACTTCTAACGAGCCTTCGGCCACTAAGTACAACAATAAATTATTACTGCTGCTATCACTACTGCTACTGCCGATGGCGCTCACCGTCTGGCCGACTTTGACCTCAACCCAGGCCACTTCTCCGTCGAAAGGCGCTCGAATCATGATGGTGCGGTGATCGTCCCCGACAAAATTGGCCTCATCGGTAGTTTCGGTCAATAATTCCAGATTGGAACGGGCTTCACTCAAGGCTACCCGATATAACTCAACGTTATTTTGGGCGGTTTCCAACTCGTCGATGGTCGTACCTTGGACTTCATAAAGTATTTTTTGGCGCTCCAGCTCTTTTTCGGCCCGGGCTAAATTGAGTTTGGCCGTTTGATATTTATGTTCCGCATCCACCCAGCTGGATTTCAATGCATCCGAAGTCAGCACCATTAACAAGTCCCCTTTTTTTACTTTGGCTCCGGCCTGGCAAAGGATCTTTTGCACCGTGGCTTTATAGGCCGGATAGATACCGCCGTTTTTAGAAAAAACCACCTTGCCGTCGCCGGAGACTATTTCGCTTAAGTCCCGCCGCTCCACCCTGATGATTTCATTTTGGAGCGCTGAAGACGCTTGCTGCTTTTGAAGCTTTTGGCGATGCAGATAAAAACCGGCGCCAACGGCTATCACTAAGACCAATCCCATTACAACCTTTTTTTTTGACATTTTTGACCCTCCCGGTTCAAATCATAATCAAAAGTAATACTTGGAATCCAGCCTTACTTACTGGGGTTGTCATATAATTCGCCCAACTTTAACCTTAATTTCGTGGCGGCGATTTGCAAATCCAAGTCAGCGTTGTCTCTTTCCAGTTGAGCGCCGAGTAAATTTAGTTCGGCGTCCCGCACTGCAAAAGCAGTGACGGTTCCTAATTGATACTTCAGTTTAGTCAATTCCAGATCCTTTTGATAAAGATCGATCCCTTGCCCCGCCTGATTATATTTCAAAACCGCCAGTTGGTATCCGGAAAGGGCTTCGGCGACCTCGGCCATGATCTCCTCAGTTGCTTGCAAATGGGCTAATTTGGCGTTTTCCAAAGTGTAACGCGCTTGCTCGATTTGATTTTTTGCACTGCCGAAATCAAGCCCCCACGAAAGTTTCAACTTATACTGACGTTTGTCGGATCCGAAGATGTCATCGCTACCGCCGTAATTAATGTCATCAAGGTAGTCTTTTTGCCAAGCCCCGCTCCAACTAAGATCGCCGTTCAAAAAATCATACTCCAACTTGTAACTCTCTTCCCGGCTCCGGTTTTGATAGGCTAAACTCAGAACCGGTAAACCCGCATTGACGGCCCGGGCCAATTCTTGTTCGGCTTCTTTCACAGTCACTTGGGTTTTTTGAAGTTCCAAGCGCTGTTTCAAAGCTGCCGCCTGCAACTGTACCTCATCGGCTATCTCCAGCGCCTGCCGGGGAGCGATGGTCTGATCCAAATCTAAGGAACGGTAATCCTTCACCCCGATTTGTTGGGCCAATTGTTTTAAAAGCGCCAAATATTCCTGACGGCTGCTCTCCAGTTCGTACCGGGCTTTAGCCAGATCGTTCTCCGCGGTGAGTTGGGCCACTTTGGTAATCTTCCCCAAACTCAACTGAGTCTTGGCATTTTCCGCCTTCGCTTGGGCGCTTTCAACCGCGGCTTCCCGGTAATCCAATAAGCGCTTTGCTTTCACCGCGTTCAGATACAATGAAACAGTATTATATTTAACCTCAGCGCGACTGATCAAGTAGTCTGCTTCCGAGGTTCGGCGTTCCCACTTGGCGACCTCCGCCGGGGAGGCGGTTTTTTGACCGTAAAGTTGAAAATTGGTGGGTATCGTCTCCGTTATTGTAACCGATGCATTTTGAAGATCGGCGTCGCTTGATAAGTTTTTGCCTTTCTCCGCGCCCAGTTCCATCTGGGGCAAGGCGTCAATTACTTTTCCTTTCACGACCAAATTCGCTTTCGCCAGATTATTTCCGGCGATTCTCAGCTGATAATCATGTTCCAACGCCATCCGGACCGCTTGATCCAGATTGATCAGCGTCTCTCCCTGAGCACTATTAGAACATGCCAGACTTAATACCATTGAAAATAACAGCCAAAAATAGCGTTTCGGTTTTAATGGTTCAATGGCGATCATTTAATTAGTGCTCCTCCTTCCTCCGGGAAAAGATTATTTATAAACCTCCCCTTAATATCTTTTATTTTACAGCCAAGATATGTCCAATTTGTGAACAAGTGGTGATAATGTTTTGTTCGAATATTGTTTTAAATAAAAAGTAACAACCGCATGAAAATAAAAATACCCGACCGCCTTCGCCGGCCGGGTTTGATCCGAAATAAAACCGGAGTTTTACTTGCCCCCGGGGAGCGCCCCCAGATGGGTCCCGTTGGCGCCGGCTCTATTTAACGGGCTGCTTTTGGTCAATCTTAAGAAATCTCCCCAGATGATATTCCCTTTTCGATCGCGCTGATAGGACGCTGGAATCTGCAGTGAAAGGAAGTCGGTTTCCTTAACCCGGTCCTCAACGGGCCCATTATAGAACAGGTTGTTTTCGAAGACGATCCCGGCGATAAAGTCTTTGACGGCAACCCCGATATCGGTCCGGAAGGAAAGATTGTTCCGAAAAGTCCCCGATGGAGGGATGTAATGATTCGATCTGAAAATATAATTGAAGCGCGCGTTATTAAAAGCGGTGCAGTTTTCCACCACCAGGGCGCCGGGGTTGAAGTTGCAGGTAAAACCGTCCATTTTATTCTCAAAAGCGATGCTGTTTCGGATGACATGCGCCACCGGCTGGGATTCGCCGCCGAGTTTGAATCCGTTGCCGATAGCGCCCCCCGCGGTTTTGCCGTTGCTCAAAAACCCGTTTTGATAAGCGATGCAATTCTCAATCAGTACCGGTTCATTCGGCCCGTCCTGAACATTATTGAAGAGATCCCAGCCGTCATCGGCGTTGTGGTGGGCGATACAACCTCGGTAGGCATTGCCCTTGCCGATGCATGATTTGGCGGCAAACCCGTCGGCGTTTTCCATGGTGGGATCGGTATTGTCGTAGGCGTCGCAATTAAGAAAAAGATTGTCGCTGCATTTCAAAACCGGAGTTTTGGCGAACGGATCCAATTGAAAACCGGTGTTCCGGTTGTGATGGGCCACACAACGCTCGATTAGGTTGCCGTTGCCTTGAATCCGAAAACCGTAGCTTCCGGAGGCGGTGGATTCAAGGCCGTAGAAATGCCAGTAACTGGCTTGACTGGAAAGCCCGTTAAAGATCGCTTTCTCATCTTTGTAAGGCGCCAATTTTTTGAGCTTCCCCGGGATACTCGAGTACATCCGGGGAATGGCGCATGAGCCGTAGTTGCCGCCCCGGAGCAAAATGGTCCCACCCGGAGGGACGAACTTGAGGGCGGTCGCCAAGTCCAGAGGAGCATCGATTCTTCCCGTCCCGTTCGGTTTGCCGTCGGGCGCGGCTATCAGAATTTTGGGTTTGGGAAAGCTTCTTTTTTCAACGGTTATCACCCGAGTGATCGGAGCGACGTTTGGCCCCTCGGTAGGAGTAAAGGTTAGTTCAAACGCAGTGACGTCCTTTGACAAAGTTGTCGGCAGTTGATAAAATTTCCCGGCTTTGATGGGATCCTGCGCTACTAAAATAACTCCGTCTTTCTTTACTTGAACCAACCCGTCATAAGCAGACCGCGCCATCAATATATATTTGTCGGAACTGCTTCCGTTGGAAGATTCAATCTCGAAGTGTTGGGGGAAAGGTCTCACCTGGTGCGGTTTTCCCGGTTGGGTGTTCGCCGGACTCAGGGTCAGTTTGGCGTTGCTGACTACCATTTTGGCGTTTCGGGCGGCGAAAAAACCGACATACATCTTGTCTTCTTCACAGACCTGCACGATGTCGGCGGGGTCGCCCGTAGTCACGAATTGGCTATTGCCGCCGTCGCTGTCGGCATAGGTCATGATAAAGCCGGTATCGGTCCGTTCCAGTTTAAGCTTGAAGGGTTTCCCCACCGGCAGATTATGTTTCAAAGGCCTTCGCGTCAGAACGCTGCCCGGGTTGCCCCAAGGGTATTTGATCCCGTTACGGCTGATGCCATAGGCGGTGACGACGGTCTTTTTATTGCTGAAGACGGCGACGGCCGCCATATTTGAAGCTGCCGGCAATTCTTCAAATCCGAAAACCATCGGGTCCCGCCGCGGGGCTCCGTTTACATCCCGGACCATCAAGCCGCAGGCGGTCTGATTATTCGGCATCACATCGGTCTCCGGGCCGAACTGTTCCACCAGGATGTCCGCTTCGAGGACGAAATTATATTTACTCGGGTCGAGCGCAGTATAGTAGAAGGTGATCCCGTCATGGGCGGCGGCAATTTTCCCGCCGCGGCTTTCAATGACGATCTTCCCCTCGATAGTTCCGGGAACCTCCGGGATAGCGTGGTTGACGCCCACTTTGGCCGGGGTGATCGTTGAGCTGAAATTCAAGTCGGTAGACTGACCGAAGGCAATGGACTGCCACTTCAATTCAGGATCGTTCGCAGCGTTTGCCTTTGGATTGTAATTCGTAGTGAACGACATGATTAATATGCTGATCAAAATAACTGCCGCCAGTCGTTTCATTCACTTGCCTCCTCCGATTAATTCTTCCTAAGTTAATACACTAAAAATATCGGTATATTTTTTACCCAAATTCAATAATTTTTCTTATATCATATCCTTTAACAACTAATAATCCCAACCTCGTTCCAAATTGGGACCTCCGTCATCGATCATTCTTGATAATGGGAGATATCTCCCTCAAAAATTACTTCACGGTGTCCATTTTCGATCTCCACCAGATTCAAACAGGTTGACTTCATAAAAGGTCCGGTCCATAAGTCCTTTAATCCTTTGTTTTCAAAATAAGCCATCAACATTTTTAACACTGTCGCATGGGCCACGATTAAAATATTTTTCCCGGTATAATTGGAGATTATCTTTTCTACTTCATTACTTACCCTAGAATACAATTGAGCAAAAGTTTCTCCTCCGGCGACCGGTTGGTATTGATGGGGAAAATGCCAAAAGTTTCGGTGTTCCTCCGGATAAATCCTCTCAACTTCCGTATGTAACATACCTTCCCATGCGCCAAGGCTAATCTCCCTCAGATTATCACTGAGTATAACCGGGATCTTACGAGTCCCCCGGATGATTTCAGCGGTCCGTATCGCCCTCCCGCTCGAACTGGAAAAAATGACATCTAGTCCAACATCATGCAGCCTATCTCCCAGCCACTTCGCTTGTTTTTTACCTAATTCGGTAAGCGGTGAATCCTGTTGTCCTTGCATTCTATGAACGATGTTCCACTCGGTCTGTCCATGTCTGGTTAGGTATAGTCTCGTCATCAAATGCTCCAATTTGAAATTTTTATCGATAAATTCTTTAGCTCATTTTCTAAAATTAATCTTCGATATCCTTTTTAATTCTCTGAACCGTTTTTACCAATAACGGTAATCTATCTTTGCATACTGAATAAACAATTTCGGCATCTATATCGAAATAGTGATGACTGATAATATCGCGAATCCCTTTCGCTCCTTTCCAGTCTACCTCGGGATATTTTGCTAATAATTTTCCGTCTGAAATTTTATCCAAATATTTTAAACTTTCTCCGATGGCTATAAGCATCATGCAAATTGCATCCAGACGATCAATTCCATCATCCGATGATAAAAAATCATCCGGAGATTGAATGGTTGATAAACGTCGTTCAATACGCCCGGATGCTTCAAGAATTTGACTTAATATGGAGTCAATCAGTTTTTGATCAAACATAAATAGCCTCCCTGTTAATACGTTCTTTAAGAACTAAATTCATTTTATCTCTTAAGTGAACTATATCAACTGGCCTTTGAAAGTCCTTTTCCAATATTTCTTTGATGTGTACCATATAAAAAAGATCCGGTTTCGCCATTTCTACCACGACATCAATATCACTTTCATCTTTTACCTCGTCTCTAGCTACTGATCCGAAAATCCCGATTCGAGTGACTCCATAACGTTCTTCAAATTCATCTTTATGCCTTCTTAATGTCTCAAGAGCCCGTTCGCGATCGATCACCTCTTGGTTCATTCTTTCACCTCCATTAACCGAATCCTAAAAGTATACTAAACCGGTAGCGAGGTTTCACTTACATTATAGCATCGATATAATTAATTAGTAAATTCCAGAAGAAAGCCAACCTCCTAAAATTGACCAAAGAAAGCTTGCCCCTCAATACAATTTTATTCCCATGCCGATCCGGTCTTCAACTGTAAAACCGTTTTTCCGGTAAAACTCAACTACTTGACGGTTACTCCCTAAGACCTGCAAGTTAACTTTTAAGCAGCCCCTTGCCTTTAATTCTTCCAAAATCCCTTGAACCCAGTCGGGTCCCAATTCCAAACCCTCTGAATTCGGGTTTGACCGCCAAGGAATAGATCCAACCCCGGTGGCCGTCATAACCGCCCATCACCGTACCGATGATTGGGCCGTCTTGTTCGGCGACTAATAAAAGCCC
>JAAYHS010000107.1 GCA_012735315.1 Bacillota bacterium
CGAATTTGGGAACGCATGGTTTCCGAAATCGCCAAACCGGCGGCGTCATCGGCCGCCCGGTTAACACGCATCCCGGACATCAGTTTTTCAGCTGTTTTCATGATCCAGTTGGAAGCCGCGGAATAGTTACGAAAGGCGTTAAGCGCGGATAGATTGTGGTTGATCCGCATTTCAATTCCTCCATGAACTGGGTTTCGGGTTTCCTTACCCGATTATGAAGTCTCTTCGATGAATATTTCGTCAAAACCGAAGCTAATCTTTAGTATTTTAACAAGGCGAAGGGAAAAGATTACCCGCTCTGTATGATTTGACTTGACAAAAGCCATCGATTACCTTAAACTTTAACCAAGTTAATTATTTTTCGACAGCGATTTATGAAGTGTTTTTTTAAAATTTAAAGAGGAGGTTTTTTTGATGAAGAAATGGGAGTGCATGGTATGTGGTTATGTGTATGACCCGGAGGTTGGCGATCCGGATAATGGAATCGCACCGGGAACCGCTTTTGAAGATCTTCCCGACGATTGGGTTTGCCCCGAATGCGGCGTCGGCAAGGATCAATTTCAACCCCAATAATCTTTTGGGACCGTAAATTTTAAATAAACATCACGATTTTGGACTCCAAGGCTTTTTGGAGGAAGGTATCGACTCCGGCAACCTCCAGGTGTTCATAGTCCAGCAGTTCTTCCTTTTTGACGCCTAATAGTTTTAAAGAAGCTTCACAAGCGATAAAACGGACTTGACGTTCCATGGCCATTTTGAGCAAATCGGCGGCGGTCTGCCCATTTTTGTGACGGATCAACTTTTTAAGCAGCCAGGGACCGGCGCCGCCGAAATTATATTTTGAAAGGCCGATTTTTGCCGCGCCGAGCGGCATTATCCTTTTGAAGAGTTTTTCGAGCAAGAGTCCGCCGTCCGTGTTTTTGCGGCGGAGTAAACTGATGCCCCAAAAAGTGAAGAAGATGTTTACCGGCATGCCGTTGCCGGCGGCGCCGTTGGCTATGGTTAAGGCGGCCATCGCTTTGTCAAAGTCGCCGCTGAAGAGAATGAGGCTCATTTGTTCGCTTTCCGGGCGGGGCATGTTAACCTCCATGGTTTGAGAAAGATAAGCTACGGATAGTTTTCCATTCCAAAATAGCTTTAAACAGGAAGTTCTTAGCTAAATAATGGGGTTGTTGGGAGCAAAAGTTTAGAGTAATCAATGCTATTAAAGACTAATTTATTAAAAGAAACGG
The DNA here is from genome assembly GCA_012735315.1 of Bacillota bacterium. Lineage (GTDB taxonomy): Bacteria > Bacillota > UBA4882 > UBA8346 > UBA8346 > JAAYHS01. Next base: position 1,233 of record JAAYHS010000107.1, read on the forward strand.
CGTATTCCGCTAAAGGATGAAAATCAGTTTTTAACTCTGTGTCTCTGCGTCTCCGTGGCTAAAATCATTATTTGCCACAGAGACACGGAGAATCATTTTCAAGTAGGGATGTAGAATTAAAAACAACAAGAGACTGGTGAGAGAATGCTTGCTTTTAGAAGGATCTGTCTTGAGGATAAACCTAATTTCGATCGGTTGTTTGACCTGTTGCAACCGGAAGTATCGGACCTGACGTTTACCAATTTGGTGATGTGGCAATTCACTTACGGTCTGTTAGTCTCGTATTTAAAGGATTTGGATTATTGGTTGTTAATGGGTAAACCGTCTAATCCTAAATGGAAACCTTTTTTTTTGGCCCCGGTAGGCGACTGGAATAAGCGAACCGCTCTTGAAGAAGTTTATCGGTTGATGAAGGAGATCGCCGCGGCGGAGCGGTTTGAATTTCGATTACTGCGGATTCCCCAATTCCTTGCCGACACATTTCTGGAAATTGATCCGAGTATAACGGTCAAATTGGACAAGAACGCGTCGGATTACTTGTACTCCGCGGCTGATCTGATTAATTTGGCCGGCCGGAAATACCACGGTAAACGCAATCATTTGAATAAATTTATACGCAGCTATAATTGGGAGTATCTAAAAATGACCCCGGAGATAGCCGAAGAATGTCTTAATATGGAAAGCGACTGGTTTGACATAAGAGATCCGGAGCCTTACAGCGAGGATGAGGCGATGGCTATGGTGCTCAAAAATTTTGATTTTTTAGGGGTCACCGGAGCGGTTATCAAGATCGATGGGGTCATTCAAGCGATTACGGTGGGGGAGAAGCTGAACCGGAATACGGCGGTAATTCATATCGAGAAGGCGAATACGGATTTTGACGGGATCTATGCCGCGATTAACCGTGAGTTCGCGGCGCGGGAATGGGCGGACCTGGAATTCATCAATCGCGAGGAAGATATGGGGATTGAGGGGCTCAGGAAAGCGAAGGAGTCCTATCATCCGGTAAGGATGGTGGAGAAGTATACGGTGACGGAGAAGCCAATGTGAACCGGCATGGTTAATTGCTAAAAATCATCCGTTATTACTAAAAGAGCGAAAAAGCTCTTTTTTTGTTTAAAAGTCCTCTTTCACCCTTTACTTCTTATGGAGTAATTAACGTGCTTTTAGACTAAAAAAAATTATCATTAATTAAATTGGCTTTTGAACCAGATTTTATCTGTAATAAATTTTTGTAGGTCATTTTGAAGGATATTCCAAAAATGTATGGAATATAAAGAGCTATGTAATTATCAGTAATGTAAAAAAATAGAAAATAAGAATAATAAGCGAGGGTTAAGAAAAATTCTTCAGGTTGGTACTTTAAATTATAAGTTGAAATCTCAATATTGTGCCCTCGTAATTTCGGATATAGATTTTATGTAAACTTTTAATTATTCCTGAATCAGTGAACTAAAACTCTGAAAAGCAAGGAAAAGCGCCATCAAATCTTGAATACTCAAGATATAAAATAATCACCTACGAGGTTCAAGAAATGTTTGATGGGATACGAATTACTAATGAAAGACTAATTACAGCATCGGGATTATCCGTCGCCGGACTTTTATTGAGTCGAACTCAATTAGCCAAGCGTTTAAATGAATATCG
>JAAYHS010000108.1 GCA_012735315.1 Bacillota bacterium
ATAATTTCCCTGAGTAAACGGAATAGTCAACAACGATTATTATTTATATCTTTTTTCTTAATCATAGGAATTTCCTTATTGGCCGGATGCGGCGGTGGAGGTGGCGGCGGTAATATTCAACCTCCTTTGATGAGTCCTACTCCAATACCATCAACCAACCCAGATTTAAGTCCGAGTCCACAACCAAGTTCTTCGCCGGATGTGAGTCCGAGTCCATCACCCCGTCTAAGTACGGATTATATGGGGTTAGAAGACGGAGCTATTTTAATCTATAACTACTCTTTAGCCGGTACTAGGTATCCTCATGGCGCTAGAGGAACAATGCCGATGACGGTAGAAGAATATCAACCCGGAATATTTAAAGTTGGTTATGATTTATTTGGTGATATTGATGGACATTATATCGAAAAAGAAGGCAATAGTTATTATATCCGAGGGGATTGGGAAACAGATGAAGACCCTCCCAGCAGTCATCGAGAAAAATTGCTTTGTATTAACCCTCTAACGGAGGATTTTGAAAACGATCGATGGGGCTCTTTTGAAAAAAAAGAAATAATTACTGTACCCGCCGGAACCTTTGAGGCTTGGAAATTTTCCAAGCGAGAAGAATCTGCCCCCGAACTTGAGATGTTAGAGATATGGTTTGTTCCTTATCTAGGTGAAATTAAAGTTATCGAAATCGATAAAAGTGGGGAAACAGTCACTTATAATGGTGAATTTGAATTAGCGTCATATTCGTTTGTGCCTTGAAAACGAAACCCGCGAGCATCCTCGCGGGTTTCGTTATTTTTAATTGTTAACTGTCAACTACCCACTCTCAAACCCTACTTCCAGTTCAACTCACCCCACAAGTCGGGCAACTCCGCCTGGATGAACTCCACCAGCTCATGATCGCCGATGACCGTATTCCGGCCTTCTTCATACTGTTTGTCGACCCACTCCTTGAGCTTCAACAGCCGCGGGTCCCGTTTCTCCAGCCGGCGCTCTTCCTTTAGATTGAAATAACTGTTTACCCAGTGGGCGATGCCAGCGGCGCCGGAATGTTCGTTGACCGCCACCACCACTTTCCGGTTGAGCAGCTTCTCGGTATTGAAAATATTGTAGATCTCCTCGTCCTTTAAAAGGCCGTCGGCGTGGATCCCGGAGCGGGTAAAGTTAAACTCTTTCCCGACCAACGGCGTCATCGGCGGGATATGATAACCGATTTCCTTAGTGTAATACTCGGCGATCTCCGTAATCACCGTGGTATCCATTCCGTCCAAAGTCCCCCGGAGGGAAGCGTATTCGAAGACCATCGCTTCCAGCGGGCAGTTTCCGGTCCGTTCGCCAATCCCCAGCAAAGTGGTGTTCACTCCGGAACAACCATACAACCAAGCGGTGGCCGAATTGGTAACGCTCTTATAAAAATCGTTATGGCCGTGCCATTCCAACCGCTCGCTGGGCACTCCGGCATGATGCCATAATCCGTAGATAATGCCGGGCACGCTCCTCGGCAATGCCACTCCCGGATAACTGACCCCGAAACCCAAAGTATCGCAAGCCCGAATTTTAATCGGGATTTTGCTCTCTTCAGCCAGCTTCATCAGTTCGATCGCAAACGGCACCACAAAACCGTAAAAGTCGGCCCGGGTAATGTCCTCCAAATGGACACGGGGGATGACGCCGATCTCCAACGCGCTTTTGACGATGGATAAAAATTGTTCCATCGCTTGTTTCCGGGTCATCTTCAACTTTTTAAAAATATGATAATCGGAACAACTGGCCAAAATTCCGGTTTCCTTGAGTCCCATCTCCTTGACCAGGCGGAAATCTTCCTTAACCGCCCTGATCCAACCGGTAATCTCCGGATAATCATAGCCAAGCTCCATGCATTTAACGACCGCCTCTTTGTCCTTCTTGCTGTACAGGAAAAATTCGGTCTGCCGGATAATCCCCTTGGGACCGCCCAACTTATGTAATAATTTATATAAATCCACGATTTGTTTGACCGTATAAGGTTCCCGCGCCTGCTGTCCGTCACGGAAGGTCGAATCGGTAATCCAAATCTCCTCCGGAGGCCTCATCGGCACGTGTCTGTGGTTAAACGGCACCTTCGGCACTTCTTCATAATTAAACAAATCCCGGTACAAATGGGGTTCCGAAACGTCCTGGAGCATGTAAACATACTCGCTCTGTTCCAAAGTATTACTTTTCTTGCTAAATTTTAACATTAATCGCACCAACCTCTTAATCTAATTTGACATATTATTCAACATTAAAACCATATTCCCTTTTTAAAAATCAAAGAATAATGTATACATATAAAATAAAATACGCCGACTAATTCCAAAACCGTTTAAAAATAAGGGTTGGATAAAAATAAGCAACAATCAAAAATGTATATTTATAAAGTAAGATTAAATATAAATCAAGAAAAGCCGTCAAACAAAAGCCGGACGCTCAGTCGCCGCCCGAACCGGAGTAAACCTAAAGCGAATTCAAAACCTCCGGGAGCTGAATTTCAAATCATTCTTATTATAACCGCATCTTCTTATTTTTAAGGCGGGTATGGATAACGCCTCTAAGGCGGGGTTCTATAATAATAAAAAACCCGCCATACTGACGGGTATTTATCGCTTATTTCTTTACAGACTTCCTTTTCCTTGCCGCTTCCGACTTTTTCTTCCTTCGTACGCTGGGCTTTTCATAATGCTCCCGTTTGCGTAATTCGGCTAAAATGCCGGAAACTTGGCATTCCCGTTTAAAACGCCGCAATGCATTATCTAAAGATTCATTTTTCCCAATTTTAACTTCGGCCGCCAATATACTTCCCTCCCCTCCACTGCTTCCTCCCGATGACCCGTTCGCAGTGTCCGGTTCGAATAAACGCAATCTTAATACATTATTTTACTATATAAAACCCGATATTGTCAATATTAGCCCGGAGGCCAACTCATTTTGCGTCCGGCAATCAAATGAAAATGGAGATGCGGCACCGCTTCCCCGGCATCCCGGCCGCAATTGACCACAACCCTGAACCCGTTTTCGGACAAACCTTCGGTTTTAGCCAGATGCTGAATCGCGCCGAATATTGATTGCAACAAGCTCCCATCGAGTAATCGCGGGTCGGCTACATTATCAATGTGTTGTTTGGGAATCGCCAGCCAATGGGTGGGCGCGACCGGGTTGATATCCTTAAAGACCATTACCGCCTCATTTTCGTAAACCGTTTGGCTGGGTATCTCCCGCTTAATAATCTTACAAAAGATACAATCGGCCATCACATAATCTCTCCTAACAAGTTATATTTCGACATAATAATTCCGATTCCTTTAATTTTAACTGACAGATTGTTACATTCTTGACTCGCCTATGGTTTCATTTTAATGGGGCAAGTTTCCTTTTAGAATATGCCCGGAAATTCCGGTTATTAAAACCTCTCTGACGGTGTTTTTCAAATCAAGCCCCGTTAATACTTCGGTCCTTAAATATTCGCCGGACAAACCGGTCCACCCGCCGGCGATCTTCTCTTCAAAAAGCGTCTCCACCCGTTTGCCGACAAATTGCCGCGCAAATTCCCGACCGGTCCGGAAAGCGACCGCTTGTACTTTTCGGCTGCGCTCTTCCATGACCGGCCCGGCGACCCTTCCTTTAAAAGTCGCGGCGGGCGTTCCTTTACGGGGCGAAAACCGGAATACATGCACCCTGCTGAAAGCTTGCTCTTCGATGAATTCGAGCGTCGCCGCAAAATCCGCTTCCGTTTCTCCCGGAAAACCGACAATCAAGTCGGTACCGACGGCGAGCAAGGGATTCGCGGCACGAATTTGTTTAAGCAAACCGCTATAGTCCGCCAACGTATACCGCCGGTTCATTAATTTCAAAATATGATCGCTCCCGCTTTGCAGCGGAATATGTAAATGTTGGCAGATGCGAGCGTTATTAAGAATAATCCCCAGCAAATTTCGGTCGAAGTCGTTCGGCTCCAGCGAACCCAACCTAATCCGGTAATCGCCGGGAATCTTCAATAACTCCTTTAATAAATCGGCCAGACTCAAACCCAAATCTTTTCCATAAGCGCCTAAATGGATTCCGGTTAATACAATTTCCCGGTAACCGTTCTCAACCAAGCTTTTAAACTCTTTAACCGCCTCCATTAAAGGCATACTGCGTATCCCGCCCCGGGCCAAAGGCACGATACAATATGAACAAAACTGGTCGCATCCTTCCTGAACCTTCAAAGTTGAACGGGTCCGTTCGGTGAACTTACTTACCGGAAGTTTAATCCAGGATTTTTCCAAGCCGATATCACCGACTTCAACCTTGTTTTGCCGGTTCTTCCGGTATTCTTCAACCAAATCCACCAAACGCGGCCGCTCTGCCATGCCCACCACCAGATTGACTCCGGGGATTCCGGCAGCCTCTCCGGGAGCGGTTTGCGCGTAACATCCGGTAACCACCACTATCGGCGTCGGCTTGACCTTAGTCGCCCGCCTGATGCTCTGCCTTGATTTCCGCTCTCCAAGGTTGGTGACCGAGCAGGTATTAATGATATAAACATCGGCCGTTTGCTCGAAAGATACTATGGTATATCCCCGTTCGCGGAACATTGACGCCAGGCTCTCGGTATCGTTCTGATTGACTTTGCAACCTAACGTATGGAACGCGACTTTCATCCATTTCTCCTCAGATATGGGTCTCCGCCGGTTCCCACCGGTAGATCCACGAATATCAACAGTAACGGATTGATAATTACCAAAGTAACCAGGACCATCGCCATTACCGGAATTCCCAACGGATACAGCCAATATAACAACATTAAAAAATTGAAAAAAGCCATCCCGTAGCCTAAGGGAATCCGATGCAAGGACGACGAAAGCTTCGCTATGATCCGGTACTGACAGACCTCGATTAATCCTAAAAAAGCCCAAGCCAAAAATTCCCGCTGCGATACTACCATATAACCCGATATCTTAAGCTTCCACAGCAAACACAATGTCAATAAAAATCCGCTGAAAGTCCATAGCGAACTTAAGAAAACCTTCATCCAACTAAACCCTCTTAAAAGCTCAAGACGGTCAAGCTCCGGATTAAAAGTAAAAAAAGCGCAGCCGATCCAAATCCCCGCCGCCAAACCCAGACTCCAGTTCGGCGGCAATATCAGGACCATTAAAAAAGAGAGCCCAAGATTGACCCAGGGCGACAATCGCGTAAGACTCTGCATCACAAACCCCGCTCCCAAAGTCAACAGGTAAATAAGGCCAATGGCTAAAACATCCATAGTCTTATGCTCCTTCCGAAAGATCGTCCCGTTCCGGTCGCTCATTAAGACCTTTTAAATAAATCGACCTTCCCAATCCCGGATCAAAAACCGCCCAATCTTCGTCCCGGCTCCGGTTGCGGATAATCGCTAAAAACTTCGTAATTTGCGCATCCATATTATCGGCGTGATGCAAAATACAAGCCTCCAAAGTCAACGGCTCAACCGGAGAACCCCACTCCATGATCCCATGATGGCTTACGAGTAAATGAACCAAACTCATTAAAAGCGGATCGCCCGTATCCTCAGCCGGTTTGCCGAACAATTCGGCGATGGCCCGCTCCACCATATTCACTCCCAATATCAGGTGCCCCAGGAGTTTTCCCGGATCGGTTCCGTCAAAACCCCGTTCCATTTTATAGGTTCTGGTCTTCCCGATATCGTGTAAAATAGCTCCGGTCAGCAATAAATCCTTATTTACCATCGGATAATACGCGGCGGCAGCTTTACAGACAGCCGTAACCCCGGCGGTATGCTCCAGCAACCCTCCGATATAAGCGTGATGCCTTTTTAAAGCCGCCGGAACCTTGACAAACCGGTCGACAAACTCCTGATCGTCAAAGAATACCCGCAACAGCTTTTTTAATGACGGCTCCTCGATTTCAGCGATCGTCTTGACCAGATAATCCCAATATTCCGCCAAATTACCCGGCGCTTGCGGTAAAAATTTGCCGTAATCAACCTTGGTTTCGGGGAGCACCGTGAAAAAATCGGTTTTTTTAGCCTCCCACTCCAGTTGAATTTGATCTTTATATATTTTAGGTTGAACATTGTGAAGTCTAATAACTTGCCCTACCCCCAGCTTCCGGTAGGTCGCTTCATCGGCGTCCCAGACCTTAGCCGCTATTTCTCCGGTCTTATCGGCAATCCTCAAAGCTAAATAACAGCTTCCGTTCTTAGCGGTGCGCAACTGGTTTTCAACGATTAAAAACTCCCCCGACACCGGTTGATCCCCGGTTATTTCCTTGATCTCCACTCAACTCACCTCCGGAAGTTTTGCGGTTACCAACCCAAGCAGTTTGGCCATTGTCAAAAGATCGCAGGCGTTATGCTCCAAAATCGGAGTCAAATAACTCCGGTCTCCGGTATCAAGATATTTCTGATAATATTCGGGCGCCCGTGAACCGGGAAGGTCGTCGACCCGTTCTTGATTAAACAAATGCCGTTCAATCGTTAGCAACCGGCAGTTTGGAAGCCGGCCCCGGTAACTCTTGCGCGTCTGCCGGAGCAGATCGAAATGAAAGACGTCAATGGCGTCATTTAAACCTTGAAATCGCATTCTGCCTTTTAGATACGGTAAATCAAAACTACGGCCGTTAAAACTAACGATGATGGCCGCCTGTCGCAACCGGCCAACCGTTTCATAAAGCAGCGCCCTTTCCTCAGCCGGATTTCCGGCTAAAATCTGGCTTATTTCACCCCGTCCGTTCCTAAATGACAGCATCCCTACTAAAAATACGGGATGAATATAATACAGCCCCATGGTTTCAATATCGATGAAAATAATCTCCTCCGGTTTAAAGAAACTCAACAACTCCAAGTCGGAAGCGCCGTAACGGGCCAATCGGTCCAAATCTCCGGCGGCGATAATCGCAAGCGCTTCCCGGGCCGCTTTGCGCCACCGGGGATGATTCGTCAAATCAGTAATCGTCCGATAACCGGCTGCGTTTAATTTAGCCCGGGTGGCCGGTCCGATTCCGTAGATCAAGCTTAAATTTCTCTCCAACAACTCCGGACCGGGGAAAGTAAAACTCACGTTTTCGGTTTGGAGCGTTCTCAATTCAAAGATTCCGGCCGCATTGGAGGTTGCCCGTTCCTCAATCAATTTAATCCGCCATCCGGACCCGGTGGCATCGGGAAAAACGAACGCCATTTTTCACCCTCCGGTTAACTCGATATTATTCTCTTATTAACCTTCCAGATCCTTTCCTTCCCAGCGTTACTTCCTCAGCCCGATTCTTCTTCCACCTCAAACTCCACGCTAACCGAATCAAAAACCCTGAAACTTTTATCCGAAATGTTGATCTTAATCCGGTTGCCCCTAATGATTTCACCTTGAGGCCGGATCAACCTGGCGTTATTTTTTAACCATAATTCCTGAAGCCGATCATTATATTCGATGTTAACGGCCTCTCCGGTAAAATCCCGGTGCTCAATCCGGCAAGCCTGAGCGGTAAAATCCTTGGTGTCGGTTTCAAAGTATAATTCTTCGGCGAATAATTTGAAGGGATCTTTGGCTTTTTGACCCTCGGCGGCCTTGATTCGATTCCGATTCATGACCACCTTCTTTTTAAAGGTTCCCACTTTTTTTTTCAAATCATACTCCAGACCGTCGGCCTCAATTGTGACTTCGGGATGAGTCAGTTTCACCTTTGCTTCAAAGACGGCTTTTTTTTGGTCGGTGTCCACCTGGGCTCTTTCGGTGGTAATTACCGTTGTACCCTGGACGATGCGGACATCCCCCTCAAGGTAATTGATCTTTTTTTCCGTATCCCCCCATACGTTTTTACAGGTAACCTTGACTTCCTCCGCCGCGATGGCGATTCCGGCGCAGGCAAGCAATATTAAGATTAAACCGCTCCCAAAACGGTTCATGGTTTAATTATTCCCTCTTTTGGTTTAATCAGCCTGAATCTTTTTTCTTTTCTCCAATATCGCAGTCCTTCGGACCGGACAATATCCCCTTCTTGGATTAACTCCACATTCCCCTCCAACAACACTTCCTCTTCCTCAAATTTCATCGTCATTTTATCGGCCGTAGCGTATAGATCTTTCTCGGTATATCGGACCGGCGAGAGACAATGCAATTCCTCGGTTTTGTACTTCATTACCGCCTTATCGGTGGTAAAAAATTCATCATCCCGCCAAGCTTCCAAACCGCCGCTGATATTCAGTTCTTCACGGGCTCTTTCCCAACGGGCCCAATTGGCTTTAAAATGAATCTCGCCATCATTCTCGGTATAAATTATCCCATGATTGATCTCTTCAAAATAAACCTGATTGCCGTCGGACGTTTCCCAGATCTTCGTTGCTTTGATTTTCCAGACCAACTCTTGATCGTCCCAGCCGGTGAGTACGCTATTATACATCACCGACGATGGATTCGAAGGCTGAATTTTATTAGTGGTCTCCGGCAATCCCTTAAAAAAAACTTCCCACCAACCGCCGATGAAACCCAAAGCGATGAAACCCGCCAAAACAGAAATCCCAATCAGCGTTTTTTTACTCATAATTCAAAAGCTCCATTGGATTTTCAGCCGTATTGAATCTGGCCTGCGGGAAGGCTTTGAAAGTCAGCTGCAGCCAATATTGGCGTTCAATCCAATCATAATGGAATTCCACGTCCCGGCAGTGCCAGTTGTAGGTTAAACCCGCATTGGCGTTGGAAAAGTCGTCAATTAACATATTATAGTTCATCCGCAGATTAACCTTCCAGTTCGGATTAAGCTGTTCGGTCAATTCCAAATCCAAACGTTTTGCAGACCACAATTGAGAGATGAAATTGTAATTTAAAGCAAGACTTAAACGCCAATCTTTGCGGGGCGTCGAATTAATACTCAGACTGGTTGTCCCAAACCCCGTATCATACCGGGGACCGTTATCCCAATAATAAATCGTTCCAAAATTAACCGAAGTGGAGTTGTAAAACAAACTTGCGCCGAAGTTGGCCGGGTATGCGTATTCCGTTTCAAAGTTATATCCGGTATTAAAATTAGCCCTAAATATTTTACCATTCCAATACCAATAATTCCAGATATCCGCGCCGGGTCTGATATCGTCGTTACCGGTAAAAAAGGTGTTTGTCAAACCTTGGACCTCGGTAAAACCCATCTTCACGGTTGTCGACAATTTGTCGGTGAAATTGTTCGTCAAATTTAACGATTCGGTTAACGCCCCGACCTCGGAAGGAATGTCGTTTATTACATAACTGCGACAGCGCAGTTGTATTTCATTCGTCAAACTCAACCGGCCTTTTGCCCAGAGACTATTGGTCTTCATAATATCCAGGGCGGCCCGGTCCCCTTCGGTCGCAACGCCGGTATAAGTATTTAACGTTTCTTTATGGGTGTATTGGGTAGTCGTTTTAATCTTCCCTACCAGCGGAGCGTTTAATTGATGAATCGTGTAGGTAATATCCGGAAAGATGCTTTCATTGAGGGAAATATTTCTTTCCGACAGCTTAAAAGCGAGATCGGAATTGTCCCAGCGCTTAAATAAATCGAAATAATAATCCATCCTCGGTTCGTCATAACCTCTTCTTTCGCTGTCGAGCCATTGGCCTTTCAAGAAAATATTAAAAGTAGGATCAAAATAATACTCCCAACTCTGATCGAGATAGGTTTCCGGAAGGCCCAATTCCTCTTTAATGTCGTGATAAAACTTTATGTTGGGATAAGGAGACTGCCCTTTAAGATTTAACACCAATTCACTCTCGTAATAATTGTCCCCTTTATAAGTATACCGGTTCCAAGCATTGAGCCAAGCCTCGTAATTCATCTTCGGATTAGTCCGATCTTCATACTTTAACCCCAACCGATAATCATCATTGTAATTACCGATTTTGTCGTTGTCCAAGAACTCGAAGGTTTCAGTAAAGGTCCTCGTCGGGGTAAGTTTGTTGATATGTTGCAATTCCCAGCGGTCAACGCCGTGTTCGGTGGTTTTATTACGAACCATTAAGGAATTAGAATTATTGTCGCTAAAGTAATATGTATACCACCACAGGAGCCACCATCCCTCGGAGTTATTCCACCCGACTTGCGCCCCAAAGTTGTTGCTGTCTTCCTCCAACGAAATAAATAGGACCGGAAGATAAAACAACGGCACCCGGTGCTCCCAATACCAAACATGGTGCATTTTAATTCGATCGCCCGGCAGGTACTCAATTTTTTTGGCTGTAAAATGATAGTGGGGTTTCTCCAGATCACATCCGGTTAAATATGACTTTTTAAAAAGGACCTCCTCGCTCTTTAAAAAAGCCTCGGCCGCCGTAAATATCAGCGGTTCCGCGATTTGATCGTCGATAACCTCGGTTACAACCGGATAAATCCATCCCCGTTGCGTTTCGAGGTAATATAAAAACCGGTCGCCGTTGAATTCGTCGTTTTCCTTAACCAAATATACATTTCCGGTCGCCAATAAAATGTTTTCCTCATGGTCGATGATGGCGTGATCGCACTCCACTCTGGTTTCTTTGTAACTGATGCGGACATTCCCGTTGGCTTCAATCTGCTTGGTGTGATAATCGTAATAAATTTCATCAGCGGAAATAGTCACTCGGACCGTTTCCGCCCGGACGGGTCGCCCAAATACCGGCAACAAAAAAATTAGAATAACCGTAATCAAGTAACAAAAACGCATTATTGCCTCATTATTTCCGTTGTTCGGTTACTGCTAGTAAAAAAATGCCAATCATTAGAAAACAGAGGTTGGGCACCCAGGCCGCCGCCCACGGCGCGATTAACCCGTTCACTCCCATTGTCCTGCCGATTACTTGCAGGGCATAATAACCCATAATGATTAAAAAACAAAGCACCAAACCCAGCCAGCGGGAATTGCGGCCGGTCACTACGGTTAAAGGCGTGGCCAAAAAAACCAAGGTCAAAGAAATGATCGGATCGGAAAACTTGGATTGATAAAAAACTTGGAACGCCGGGACATTCAAACCACTGCGCCTGTATAAATCGATCATCTTTAATAATTCCGTGGTCCGCATTTCATTTGGCCCCTTTTCTTCGCTGATAAACCCCCGATAATCCCTGCTCATCACCAATTCCATCTTTTCAAAAAAGAGTTCGGAACGGATCGCGCCCTCTTCGTTAAATTCATGGATGAATCCCCGGTACAATTCCCAAATCCCTTTTTCCATCCGGCCTTGTTCCGCGGTAATAATCCGCGGCCATCTGCCCCCCGTCTCAATGATCAATACCCCTCCGATGATCCCGGTTTTCCGTTCGACTTTTCTCAAGTAAATAAACCGGTTTTGCGGCGCTTTAAAGACCACATTCTCCCTGAACAACGGAAAATCCTGTTTCACCGACATCCGCCGCAGTTCGACTTCAAAACGGTGATTAGCCGAAGGCACCACGTAATCATTCCAAAAAAATGCTGCGACGCAAATGATCGCCACGCCGACAAATACCGGCAGCATTATTTTCATCAGACTGACTCCGCTGGTCCGAATCACATCAAGTTCCCGCTCCCGAAGCATCCTGCCTAAAAAAAGGATTACCCCGAAAAGCGCCGCCGCCGGAATAACATCCATCAACAACGCCGGGATTTGGTTGAGTAAAAGAATCCCCAGTAATCGAGGAGTAACCCGGTATCCGATAAACAAGTCGTTATAATCGAAAAAGATCTTACCGACCCCTAAGGCGGTAAAACCAAGTCCGCAGATAAGAAATTGTTGAATGAATTCATTCCAGACATATCGGTTTATTAATCGCACGGCCGACCTCTTGCATTTTCTCTGATTGAATCGGCGTCTCGGCTCCGGTTGCCGAACTTGCCGCCGAAAAAATCGACTTACTAAAAAAGCGCCTCCGGCGCTTTTTAAACGGGATTGTTCGTTTCGCCAACCAAAATGAACTGAAACAAATAAAACTTGACGTTTAGTAACCCCGATTTAGAGACTACTTCGCCAAGTTTTATCAAAATCCTGCCAAAATCAGCCGCTGTTAAGGACAAACTCTTTTTTCCAAGTCCGCTACTTTCTTTTGAAGTTCTCTGAAATCTTTCAGCAGTTCCGGCAGGCGGCCTGCCGCCGCTTGGATCCGCATGTCTTGAGCATGAGGACGAGCCGGAATGCCTGAAACATAAGAATTTGGCGGTAAACTGTTAATAACCATCGAATTAGCGGCAACCACCGAATCGTTCCCCAATTGGATATGGCCGACAGCCGAGGACTTACCGGCCATAATGACGCGGTCTCCCAATTTGGTGCTTCCGGCGATGCCCACCAAAGAAATGATGATATTATCTTCGCCTATTTCGACATTATGACCGACTTGGACCAAATTATCGATTTTGGCGCCCCTTCTAACCCGTGTCACACCGGTGGTGGCGCGGTCAATGGTAACATTCGCCCCTATTTCCACATCATCTTCGATAATAACTTTACCCACTTGCGGGACCTTGTAATGTTTACCGTTTTCAGTGACATAACCGAATCCGTCGGCGCCGATTACCGTACCGGCGTGTATTTGGACACTGTTCCCGATCAAACAGTCTTCACGGATCACCACGTTGGAATGAATGACCGATTTGGCGCCGATCTGCACCCTGTCTTCGATTATCGCCCCGGGGTAAATAATAGCGCCTTCACCGATGGTCACGTCATTCCCGATAAAAACCAACGGACCGATTTCCGCGCCGGCCCCGTTAAAATTTTCACCGATAACGGCTGTGGGGTGGATCCCCGGCTTACAAACCCGCGGCGGATTAAAAAAAGCTAACAGCTGCGCAAAAGCCAGTCTGGGATTGGGGACGCGGATCGCCGGCTTGGATGATTCGCCGACATTGGCGGGAACAATTACAGCCGCCGCCTTGCTTTGAAGAGCGGTCCCCAAAACACGCGCCGTTGCGGCCATGGTAATTTCACCGGGACCGACGCTATCCAGCCCTTTAATCCCTTTGATTTCGATGTTTCCGTCGCCTATTACCTCTCCGGACACCAGTTTTGCTAAATCCTTTAATAGTGGCATTGGTCTACTCCTTTACCATCATCGCTGATTTATTGTTTATTTAATTCCCTGATTACATCTTCGGTAATATTGTAAGCGCAATACAGGTAAATCTGATCCGAGGCGACCGCCTTATACCCTTTTTGTTTGGCCACTTTTTCAATAGCCGTTCTCACTTTGGAAGTAAACTCCTTTTGTTTTTCTGCTTTATACCTTTCAAACTCCAAGTTGATGGCTTGTTTTTCCTGATCATTTTTAGCCTTTTGAAACTTGGCGGATAAATCCTTCCCCTTGGCCTGGACTTCTTCATTAATCTTTTTGCTTAAATCACTCTGTTCCTCTATTTTTTGAATATCAACCGTGGCCAAATTAAATGAAAAAGCATTAACCGCCCAAATTAATCCCGTTAATAACAATAAGGATCCAAGGATAATCGCTCCCGGCGCCAACCATTTATTTTGATTATTAATCATTATTTTTCCTCCAAAAATATTAGTCTTTATTTTGAAACCGGCGTAGTTCAATAGCTTGCTCCACTTCGCTTTGGCGTTGATCGATCCACTGCCTGAACTCATCAAATTGCCGGTTTCGAAAAAGATTTAATTCTTCAGTGATAAGCCGCTGCGATTCACGTCGCAATTCATTTACTTCACGGTGATAATCGGCGGTTCTTTGTCTTTCATAAAGCTCGTATTCATGCTCCAGTTCCCGCTTATATTCTTCCGTCTTTTTGATTATATCATTCCTGATTTGATTGATCCACCGCTCAATTCGCTCCGCTTCAGTTTGCTGATCTTGACTGTCGAAATTGAAGATGAGCATCTTTTTTTGTAATTCTAAATTAATTATCGTCAATTGATGCTGTTTTACCAAGCTCTTACGGTAGTCATTCAATGCCTGATCGCGCCGTTTTTTTTCCAAAGTTAAATCCGCTTCGAACTTGGCTTTGGCCAGTTTTAAATTCTCGACCTCTTTCGCCCTATACTCCCGCAAAATTTTACGTTGATACTCGCGATAAGCCCGGTTCGTCTCCGACAGCTTACCCAAAATCTCTTCTTCATGGATCCGTTTAATCTCGTTAATTTGTTTTTCAACAGCCTCATTGATCGGATTCGTCAACTCTAAATCCGTTCGGGAATTAGGGTTAATATTTTTTTTTTCCCAACCCCGGCCTAAACTTGACAGTTTATCTCCGATTTTCCGATAACGCGACCATTCGGCGTCAAATTTATTTTTTTCGCTGATTAATTGCTGACTTTTACTAATAATGATCCGGTTTTCCGACTCAATTAAAAAATAACCAATCCAGAATAAAAATATTAAACTTAAACAACACCCGGCGGTTATTAACCACCATTTAAGCTTCTGATCCGGCTTCATTTAAGCGGGGTAGTCTCCTTGCCTTATTTTTTTGAGTTTTTACTCTCTTCTTCCGCTTGTTTTTTGGCTTTCTCGATTACATCCTTGGTTAAATCCTTGCCGCCGTGATATACCGCATTTTTGTCTAAAACAACGGATATATTTTTATCATCGGCAACTTCGCCGATTAACTTCCGCACTTTATCCCAAACGGCCTGATCCTTTTGTCTTAGATAATTTTGAATCTCCGCAAATTTATCGGACAATTGGGCGTTCAATTCCTCGCCCTTTTTCTTGATTTCATTTTGTAATTTCTTATCGAGCTCTGCTTTTTCAGCGTCTGATTTCCCGGCTTTCAGTTTGGTATACTTATTTTCCAAGTCTTTAAGATCCGTCTGGTGTTTCTGATATAGGCTCCCCCTGTACAAATTATATTCTAATTCTTTATCTTTGATTGTCTGTTGTAAACTCTGATAATCAGGCAATTCCCTGCGCAGCGTCTCCATGTCCACGTATCCGATTTTTACTGAAGCAGCGGAGGCGTCGGAATAATTACTAAACAAGATCATTCCTGTTAGCGCCACTATCCCCGCCATTAAAACTCCGATTAAGCGTCCAACTTTCTTCTTCAACAATTTCCGCTCCTTTACGAAATAAATTATTTATTTTTATTTGGGAATTAGAATACCATTAATTAATATTTGATATCAATAAACGACCAAGCGCCTTAACCTACGGATAACACCGACTTTCAAGTCAGAAATGGAACATAAACTGTAAACCATATCGATCATCATAAGTCACCAATTCCAAATTCAGATGATCATTTATAAAGATGCCGATTACCGCTTCGTTCGGACTCCCGTCGATACCGATTCTCAGATCAAAATAATCGCCGCGGTCAAATTGATTATGAAACCAGATTGTTTTGTAATAGTGATCAAATTCATATTCAAGCGCGGCGGTAAAATTAGAAGCCAACTGCCAGCGATAACCCGCGCTCAACCTTCCTCCCGGGTGGTCCCCCCAAAAATATCTGGCATAGAGCTCGGATTCATCTACTTTATAGCCTAAATAACATTGAAAATTACCGAAATCAGTTTCGTCTCCAATAAAATATCTGGCCTCCAGCCGGTTTTGAAAAGTTTCCGATTCGGCCTTCACCTTGATCCGGGTAGTTACTCCGGCTTCAATCCCCAATTTGACCTTTAATCCGGCCCGCTCCATTTCGGATAAACCATTTAAATAACCGGTCAAATAGTTCTCCAACCGGACTTGGTAATGCTTTAAAAAAAGGACCGGCAAACCTTTTAAAATATTGAAACACTCTTGATATGGCTTGACTTTCCGCCTGACCAACCAATCAGGAAAGTTGGTGGAATTATAACTGACTTTTATATTCTCAATAACCGGGGCTATCGGTTTTAAAACTATTTCAAACTCCGTCTCGGGGCCCGTATTCATGGAAAACCGGCAATCATAGCCGGGCAACTCCTTTTCCACCAAATAGTGAACCGCTTGGTCGATAATGCCTTCGGACCAAGCAATCGAATCCACGGGCAGCCCGATTAAGATTCGACTCAATTCCTTTTCCAGCAGTTTGGTAATGTCTTGCGACAATTCGGTAATCTCCGGGGAAACCCCCTCGATCAATAAATGCACAATTACTTTTTTTACCAACGGGGGAGCGGGTCTCAATTGCACAATAATTTTACTGTGTCTCCCGGGGAAGAGATCTACCCGCTCCAATTCGAAACCGTTCAAAGCCTTGGAAAAAACTTTAAAAATGGCTGTTTCCAAAGAAACCCGGTTTGCTTCTAAAACGGAAATGGAACGCGCGAGTAAAATTTTTTCACCGACTCGCCCGATGCTAAATTCCATTCTGTCCCTTAAGCCATCATAAACATCGCTTCCCAGATTCAATTGAACTTCGACTGACTCCACCCTTTCCTCTTCAGCGGCGACGCTTACCGACGGTTCAATAATCGCCAACCCAATCAGGACCAAAACAAGAGCACCGGTTACTAATAGCTTAGGTCGAGTTATCACTTAATCACCCCGCGTATCGAAGCCCTTGTGAAAAACCGGAGCGGCTTCCGCGCCTGCTTCCCGAAAGCAAGGTGGGTTTTCGAAGATATTCCGCATCTCTTAGAACATTTCTCCTATGCTAAAGAGAAATTTATCTTCCGCTCCGCCCCAAGCCTGGTCGAAACGGAGCATTCCCAGAAACGGAATGTTGACGCGAACCCCAAACCCATAGTTGTCGGCGGTATTGGTGTTATCGACGCAACCGGCGTCATAAAACAACACTAATTCTATATTTCGGTTCATTGGAAGTCTGTAACGAAGCTCGGTATTAAATAGTACGGTTTGATTTCCGATTAATTTGGCGTTCTCCGGATCCGCGTAACGGTCGCCGTCATAGCCGCGGAGCTTATACATTCCGCCTAAATAAAGCCGATTGTAATCAGGGTAATCCCCTGTTAAATAAGTTCCTTGAAGCCTGGCTCCCCAAACCAAATCCTTCGCCAGCGTCTTAAACCATTTTCCTTCCAACATATATTTATTGTAATTGAACTCGCCGCCGAGAATATTTCCGGCAACCGTATAACCGCCGTAATAATATTTGCCTCCGGAAACGAATTGCGAGTCGGCGTAGACCAGCTTGTTTCTAATGATTTCCAACGCGACGGAATTGTCCCAAAAATGCAGGGGATGTTTAAGAGTTTCTTCCTCCGGCCGCGGTACTACTTCATCCTTTTGGTTTCTAATCTCATTGATTATATTTTCTTCAAAATTCAATTTTAACCGGGCGGTGGTGTCCTTCCAAAATTGGCGACCGAAAGACAAGGAGATCCCTGTTTGATCCAGATCGATTTCATGTACTCCATTCAGCTCATCGGACCAACCACCCAGCGTCGAATCGAATTCGGTTTCGGAATTCCATAACGACAAACCGAATGAGGTATGCTTATCATCCAACCAAGGTTCATAAAATGTGAACTGGATATTATCGCTATCGCTATCAAAGCTGACATCAATGGAAACGCTTTGGCCCAGTCCCATCAAGTTGCCCTCGGTGAACTTGAGAAATCCGCCAATATTCCCGGTTTGTTCACCATAAGAAACACCGGCCTCAAAAGTCCCGGTTAGAGCTTCTTGAACCTCGATCACCAGATCCATTTTTTCCGGATCGAGACTCTTTTCCCAGCGCATATCGATGCTGTCGAAAAGACGCAAACGGGTCAATCTGGCATAATCTTCTCCTAATTCATTATAGTCGATGATATCCCCTTCTTTGAACGACAGCTCTCTCCGGACGACTTGTTCCTTGGTTTTTACCAAACCGAGGACCACCGTTTTTCCGTACTTCAATTCCATCAGTTCCAAATTGACGGTTCCGTCCGGTTCAAGATCCACTCCCGGGGTCCTTGATTCGACAAATAGTCCCTTCTGCTCCCGGCAAAAATTCTTCAGTTTGACTAAGTCCTCTCCGAATATTTTGGTATTAAAGATTTCTCCCGATTTTTGGGAAAAAAATCCCTGCAATTCTTCTGGTTTTACCTTGGTTAAACCCGAAATTTTAACCTCCTTAAAAGGCGGGTTTTCAACCACCACGAAATTAAGCTTAATTCCATCGAATATTTTCTCGGTATTAACTTGAATATCACTGAAAAAACCCAAGTCGAAAATGGCCCGCATGTCTAATTGAATTTTTTGAGGGTCCAGCGGTTCTCCGATCTTGGTGTTTGAAACTACTCCCAAAATTTCAGTTGTCGATATGTGGTCATTTCCTACGACATCAAGCGAATAAATCCGGGGATTATCATTTGCTTGAGCCATTATTGGTGATCCGACGGCCATCATTAATACCGTTACAATGAAAATTGGTATCGTATTTCGGAAACGGCCTAATAACTTCAAAAATATCCCCCTAACTATAGATGTTGCCTCAGTTTTTTGAGAAAACCCTTGCAACAAATATTCATTGATTTAGTTGAAAAAAGTTCAATTATTTCACCATTCACACCGGTTTTGGGGGTGTAAAGGCCATACTCAAAGCTTTTCTCAACTTAGATGGTTATTTCCCACTCCGCAAACTGCGTGAAGCCTCTATATAAAGGGCTTCTTCATCGATGGTAAACTGCGATGCCCGGCGCAACCGGACCGGGTTTTGAAGGTTTTCCGGTTTAGCTCGATCTTGTTTTGTTTCCACAGCTATAGCGACAGAAGAATCGGGTTCGGATTCGGGTTCTATTTTGTCTTTTGCGGCATGACTGACCGGTTTAACCGAATTCGCGGGTTGCTTTTGAACCGCCGCCGACTCGTCTACATTTAACTGACTATTATCGGAAGCGAGTTTCAACTCCGAATCGAGGATAGCTTTTTTCTCGGACCGCTCAAAGACGCCGGTTAAATATTTATGGAAATTATCCCTTTGGAACCCGAACAACAACCCGAAAAACACCAAAATCGAGGCGGCGACGGCCACCAAGTTTTTAAACTTACGCTTGGGAAGGCTGGTCTGTTTCTTTGAAACGTATCTTCCGCGACTAAGTTCCCAAACATGTTTAACTTCGGCCTGGGCTAAGTTTAAAGTCATTTCGGCATGAACCGGGTTCGCCTGTTTATAATATTCGCTGGCTTTGTCAAGCCATCCCTTGGCGTCTTCAATATGTTCGATTAATTTTTCCGTTTCAAAACGGCTGTCGTATTTTCCCACCTTCATCCCTCACCCTCATAATAATCCTCATTATTTAAGATCGCTTAATTGAGGTTTTTTTTGTACATCAATATAAAGGGAAATTTGGGCATCTGGCTTTAAAATATTCGCCTTTCTTTAATTTTAACATAATTTCGACCTACTTCAACCGTTTACTCAAACCGCCGCCGCAAGTCTCTTAAGCGCGATTAGCTTTTAGCCTTAATCTCCGCTCTAAGCTTGGACAACATCCCCCGCAGCCTTTGCAAGGCTTTTTTTTGAAGTTTATAAAAATAAGAAAGACTAATATTCATTTCCTGAGCGGTAGCGCTCGGTTCCTTATCCAATAAATATAAATCATAAATCACCTTTTGTTCCTTGGGGTTTAGCCGTGAAATCGCCTGATTTACCTGTTCGTTGATGATCCCGGCGGTTACCTCTTCCTCTACGTTTACCTGTTTATCGGCGAATTGGGCCAAAAAATCTTCAACCGCGTCTTCATAAACAGCCACTTCCAACGCGTCTTGATATGACCGAAGCCGTTTTAGATAATCGATCATCCGGCCCCGAATCCGACGGGAGGCAAAAGTGCTAAAGCGCACCCCGAATTCATAATTATAGTTTTCGACCGATTCAATCAGACCAACCGTTCCTTCTTGAATCAAATCGAAAATTAATTCTTCATGGCAGGTTATTCGAGAGGCGATCTTATAAACCAACGGTTGATAAGACTCGATTATCCGCTGACGCGCTTCTCGAGAATTCTCGACTTTAAACTTGGTCCATAAGAGCCGTTCCTCCGACCGCGAAAGCAGTGAAATTTTAGATAATTCAGCCAAGTAATCCTGGATCAATTGGCACCTTCCCGGGACTATCCATCAGCGATAATATGGTTAGCCGCTAAAAGAAAATCCGCTTATGGTAAAAGGTATTTCTCTTTAATCCGGAGAGTTCCTGCATATTAACGACATAAAGTAATTCAGGAACAACGGCGCTTTTTTAAAATCTAAACCGATAAGTGAGCCGCCATGAAGTCTCCTCTTCCTTGGGAAAACTCCCTCCGACGATCAAATTTGAGGTCAGATAATACTCCAGCTCCCATTTTTCCTTCGGTTGATCGGATAAGGAACGGCTATACGATAAGAACAGCCCATCGGAGACATATTCCCCCAGGTTAACCCGAAACTCATCTTCAATAAAATCACGTTCCAGATATAAATAATCCAAATCCAAAGCTTGGCGCAGTTCATAAAAGACTTCGCCGAAAACGGTGTCCGTAATCATACTCAAGTTCGTAGTAGCGACGCCTTTCACGGTTAACGGTTTGTCGCCCCGCAACTCCGACCAGTTCAACATCGCGAACAAGTCCTCCTCGGCTAACGGAGGATATGAATAGAGATTAATCGCCAGATTTTCCCCAATTTGCCCTTTCACGGTTAAGATGACTTCCGCCGCCGGAGTCGACATCCGGGAATCAACATCGATGTAAGGATTAAAACCTTGAGAAAATTTGAAGGCGGCTTTAGCATTCTTCACTTTAAACGTTTGCCCGTAAAGAGTCAATACCCCTTTATCGGAATTGGCCTCGCCGCTGATCAAAGGCTTTTGAAGGTCTCCTCCGATCCGCAGGTCGCTTTCAACTTCAATATCAGCCAAACCTATCTGCCGATACCTGACATTTTTGCCTGTTGTCACCCTAAGATCGAAGCTGGGGTTCCAAGCAATGCTCGAAGCCTTTTCCTTGGAGATTTTTAAAATGCCGACCTTGGTTTCAAAGAGACGCACATCCCCTGAAAGCTTCGAATCGGCCGGTGTACCGGACAATTGCAGCTTAGCGTCGGCATATCCGTCAAAATAGTTATTGCGGTAATATAGTTTGGAACCGTCCAAATTGAGATCGAAATGCAGTTGGTCTTCTTCCCCGAATAATAAGAGTTCGCCGTTTAAAGTAAACCGCCCGTTTCCATAACCGCCTCGCGCTTGTTGAATCGAAATTCGGTTACGCTCGATTTCCACTGCCGCCCGCATGTTGGTAATGGGCAACGGTAAATCGGAGACGGCGATTCCGATGTTGGTCGCTTCCAGATTGCCGGAGAATACCGGCCATCCATACCTGCCTTGTATTTTAAGATTACCGTTGACCAAACCGTTGGTAACCGTAACATTTTCGGGAAGATAAGAGTTAATAATCTCCAGTGAAGTATTTTTAAATCCAAATTCCAAATTAATGCTTCGAAAAACGGCGCCGGAATTATCCGACCGCTTCATTATGGAAAGAAACTGCTCCGGCCATGGCAAATAACCGTGGGCGCCGACGGATCCGTTTTTAGTGTTTAAGATGCTCTCACTAATGTAAAATCCTTGCTCCTTAAAATTTCCCCGTAATTGAAGATCGCCGAGACGATTCCGATTTAGGGATAACCCGTTTACCTTAGCTTGGGTTTCTCCGAAAATTCCAGCGCTCGACCATGTTAAATCCGATTCAAGATCAATAGCCCCATCAAACTGGAGATCGGGACCTAAAAATGAACCGAAAGGCGCTAAGGAAAAATCCTTCGCGTTTATTTGAAGTTTTGAAACCGAATCCGGTTCCCAGACTCCGGTCGCCAGCAAACTGCCCGAATATTGCCTGAGTTTAAGCTGTTTGAGCAGGAGCCGTTTGTTTTGATAACCCAATTCGAACTCCCCTTCAACGGGCGCCCCGCTAAAAACGGCCTTGGTCAATTCCCCGTCAATATTAATTACCGGTTGATAGGGGTCTCCGGTGATGTTGATTAGCCCCTCAAGTTTCCCCTCGGCGTCAAAACCGGAAACACCTAATACCTGACATAGCTTGACGAGGTTAAGATCGCTGACGTCAACCGCCAAATCCAGTCTTAGCTGTTTGTTAAACCCTATCACGCCGTCGATATTAACTTGAAAATCCTCGCCCCCCAAATTAATCCGGGATATTCTTATTTCCCGCTCTTTCCAATCAACGGCGCCGGAGTAAATCTCGCCGGAAAACGGCCCAAACAACACTTTTCCGGATGAAATCTCAGCCTCGAATAAAGGGCGGGCGGGTTTGCCGAGCAATCTCCCTTCCAAATCAAATCGTCCCTGAAGTGTGGCGCCTTTGAATTCCAATCCCAACGAATCAAAACTAATCCGGGTACCCTTCAAATTAAGATCTAAATTATCACGGTCAACAGTTCCCGAAATTTCGATAACGGAATCGCTATCCGTCAATACCATCCGGTTGAGATTGATTTCCCGGAAATTCCCTTCAAATTGAATTGCGCCGCGCTCCATCTGAAAGTTCCCCACGCTGGGACCGTTCAAAAATATATGAGCCGTGTAATTGGGATTTTCGATTGGACCAAAAAATTCAAAATTTAAGGTTCCCGTTCCTCCCAACCGCAGTGAAGGGTCAATCGGCAACCATTGCATAAACCCGTTCAGTTGAGCGTTGTCACTATTCATGGTTAGGTTAACGTTGGGTTGCGCCGCCAGATCAATACGGCCCTTAACCGAGTAATCGCCCGTTTCGGAAGCCACTTGAAGCGCGTTAATATCAAAGCCTTGATCCGTATATTCAATACTGCCGGTTATCTCTCCCAACGGTTTCGCTAAATAGGTGGTTTGTTTAAGCGAACATTGAATCTTGCCTTTCAGATCCGACAACGGTCCCTCAAATTCAAAGAGACCGTCGAACACTCCATCAACTGAATACTTGCGGGCAAGCGGCGATAAATCGCTCAACTGTACCCGTTCGGCGTTAAAACCGGCGGATAGTCTTTGAAAGTCCCAAGCGAGATGGCCATAAATCCGTCCCCGCCCGGCCCGGGCTTGGATGGAATCCACCAGCAACTTGTGATCGGTCCAAGTAAATACCCCTTGAATGCTTTCCAAACCGATTTTTTCATGGTTGAAATTTTCACCTTTAAAAGTTCCCAGAATCGTTCCCGGATCAAATATTTCCCCTGGTTTCCATTCCCCTTTTAAAATGGCATTGGTCGAAATTTTACCGCCGATACCGGTTTCCATACCGAACTTGGTGCGCGCTAAGTTCAAGTCGGCCAATTCTCCGGAGACCTTCCATTCAACCCCCTCGGAACTAACCTTAACCGTTCCCTTTGCCGTAAGATTTCCGTCCCCGGTCACGCCTTCCAGCTTGGAAATTTGAAGGGAATTGGTTAATGAATCCCAGTTCAAGAAGGTTTTTAAATTTTCAAACCGCAGATCTTGATATTCGAGTTTAGCGATTTGTAATTCGCCGGATACCGTAGGAGTCCATAATTCGCCGCTAACTTTGCCCTTAAAATCAACTTTTTGATCAATCTTCAAACCCGGTGGAACAGGAAGGCCGTATTCGGCGAAGTCGATCCCGACGGCCTGAACGTTGAGATTATAAGTCGGAGTCAAAATATTGGCGATGCTTCCCGTCACGCCTATCAAGGTATCGCCGAGGTAGCCCTCGATTTTTTTAATTTCTAAATCATTATTAATGATTTTGGTTTGTCCGGTAAGTCGCTTAACCCAAAGGTTCGGACCAATCGCCAACTCCGCCCCGTTAAAAGACAGTTCTCCGTTTAACAGCGGCCGATCAAGATCCCCGGAAATATCGACCCGTAAATTAGCCGAACCTTGGAGTTGATAAGGGAGCAATTTCGGAAAAAATTTTGCGAAATCGGCCAAATTAACCCGTCTTCCGCTCAGAACGCCGTTGATCGCGGTCGTCTTCGTATCAAGCTTCCCTGAAACCTTCCATAATGAATTATTGTAAATGAGATCCGCGATATTAATCTTCAGTTCGAAAGGGGAGATTTCTCCGTCTAATTCCCGGACGTCCAACAGCCCGAGACCGTCCGGTAATTCCAATTCGGTCCCGGTCAGCCTTATCGCGCCGTTTTCCAACCAAAAACCATCCTTATGCCAACCGAACTTCACGTCAAATCCGCCCACTCCTTTAATAACTTCGATCGAATAAGGAGCCGGAATAAACGGCGCGATTTTGTCGAGTACCAGATTAGCAACTGTTATTTGGGCATGCCCGTTTTTAAAGTCGAGGGGGGCTTCACCCCGGCTGCTCCAACGGCAATTATTATTAAGATCTGAAATGCCGTTACAATCCCAAGTCACGATACCTTTTGAATCAAACCGGACGCTGCCGTTGACTTCGGAAAAATTATATTTTCCGTATCCTTCATCTTCCAGTTTGATCGTTCCGTTTTTAACCGAAAAAACCGTGTTCAAACGTAACTTTCTTTTGCTTCCGGTAAAATAATTCTTCTTTAGATCCCAGGTCCCATCCTTGAATCGTTTTAAATGAACCGAGGCGTCGATTAATTCCACCTTACGCAGCGCGCTTTCGGGATTTCGTCTATTTTTTAATAGCGCCAATAAATCGATGTTCAAGTTGACGGCGCCGGCTTGAAAAGGAATAATTCCTCTTTTCTCATCCTTTAATTGAACCTTGGAGCATTTAAAAAACCCCCACCCCGACCAATGAATATTCTCAATCTCTATTATCAGCCCGGTCTTCTTCAAGTTTTTTTGAAGGTTATTCCTTATTTGGGCGGTCAAAACCCGGTCTTGCAATAAAAAAAAGGGCAAAGTGTAAAATAAAGCCCCGATTACCACGAGGCTGGCCGTTAACCATAATCCAATTTTATTCGGAATAATCTTCTGCAAGGTTTTTCCTCCCAAAAGGGCTTACTCCGGAACCTATCGCCTGAAATAACCGATTAATGATTAATAATGTTACGCAGCGTGATTACAACTTATAAGTCTTTACGGATACTCGCGGTTGCTGTTTAAGCCCGCTTGCTTAATCCGTCAACCGGGGAGTTTAGATGATTTCCAAGTCAAATTGGGCTTCCCCATGAATACAATAAGTAGTATCCACTTTTTGATTGATCTCCTTTTTT
Source organism: Bacillota bacterium (assembly GCA_012735315.1). Lineage (GTDB taxonomy): Bacteria > Bacillota > UBA4882 > UBA8346 > UBA8346 > JAAYHS01. The sequence goes on from JAAYHS010000108.1 coordinate 24,949, forward strand.
AAATTCCGGTCGTCGCTTCCGGAATCTTCATTGAGCTGGTATTCCAATACAACTTGATTATTTTTGGTTTCATTCAGAAAATCGTTAATCAGTTCATCCAAGGAAGCGGCTTTTTTCGACCCCGTTTTTGAAGTGTCCGGTTTGCGTCCTTCACTCTCCGCTTCCAAAAAAACATTGGCCGTTCCATGGGCGGATATTGTCAGCTTTCCCGGTTCAATATTGCTCGGCAATTTGATTTCAAAAGGAATAGTCAGATTTTGACCGCGAAATGTACGGGCGACGACCTGCACTTTAACAACGCTCCCCGGTTTGACTTTTGAACGGTCGGTTTCAATCTTGATGATTCTTGCTGAAGCCTGCTTTTCTTGAACATCAACATTGACTTTTACCGATTTAACGGTTAATTGGAGAAACTCGTTGGCGGCCAGCAAATCTAATAAATCCCGCAAGTCCTTAAGACATGAAACAGCAATGTCTTTCCCGTAAAAATAATTCTCCCGGATTATCGATTCCCGGTTTTCCAACTCAATTTGGAGTCGGACCACGGCGGTTCCGCTGCCAACCCGGTCAATGGTTTGATCAATGGCGTCGGTAACTCCCGATATGATCAAATCCCGGTAAAGCTGCTCATTCTGAATCACTTGAAAAGAAAAACCACGTTCCAAATCACGGTCTAAATCCCTGACAGTCACCGCTACCGGAATTAAGGAGGGATATTCGCCGAATTTCCCCAAAATACCGGGCTGTCGATCCTCGATAATCCTGCCCGCGATTTGTAACGGCAATCCAAGTTTAAAAGACATCACCGGACTTTTAACGGTATGTAAAATATGGGCTTGAAAGGCGAGATAATCGACTTTGCCTCTATTGGTAAACGAATGACCGAAGGCAAGAAAATAATCATCCTCAACCAAAGTCACCGTTCCAATCGCTGCCACCTGATAATCCCCGGAAACCATTTGAACCGCCACCGCGCTCCCCGGCTTAAGAGTCACAAAACCGGAATCAAATTGCTTTTTCTTGGAACCAAAAAAGAAAACCGGCTTAAAATTATACGGTTCCAAAGCCTTCTTGAAACTCTCGAAGCCGCGCCTTCCCGCCCCGGAAATGACCACCGGGGTAATAACCGGTTTGAAAATTAGTCCGTCTTTTAAAATCAATGGTCTTCCCGCGGCTAAGGATTTTTTTTCGGAGGCGGGAAGCATTTTTAACATATTTTCGATCGGCGTCACCAACGCCAGGTATGAATCGGCGTTTTCAAACCCGTAACTAATGGCGCCCACTAATCTTTTTTTAATATAGATGGGGCTGCCGCTCATTCCCGCGGCTAATCCTCCGCTTTTTTCGATGATTCTTCCCGATAATTTTACTAAGATCAGTTTATCGCTCCAGGTGTCTCCCTCGACCACCGCCAATACTTCAGCGTTAAAACGTTCGATCTTCGTTCCGGAAAATACGGAATAACCGAAGCCTTTCATGCCCGGTTCGACTTTTTCCAAAGGATAAAAAGCATCTTTAGCCAGGGCAAATTGAGAGCCAACCACTATCAAAAAAAGCGTCAAACTTATGAATATCGTTCGGCGTCGCCACAAGTTCAAGGGATCACATCCTGTTTGCTGATAATTACTGATACGAAACTTTATGCCCTAAGTTCCCTTAATGGCCTTATTTAAGCAAAATTTTCGAAAAAACACGGCTTAAGATAACTCATCAATACTTGGTTATCTTGAATATCGGTTTTTTCTCCCGATCAATGAATATTCGAAGTTTATTAATTTAATCCTGCCTTTAAAAAATGTATTACCCCAGTTACCGACAGTAAAATCTTGGAGACGTCTGCGCCGCTTAGCCGCAGAGTCAAATTCTCACAAAACAAACCGCCCGAAAAAGCTATGAAGACGTTCGAATTACCCTTAAAACCCGCCCCATCCTGAGCCGTGAAAAAGTCGGTTCAGTTTCTAATAAAATCAGCGATCCATTGGAATACTTCGGATTTACGCGGGTTTAAATCGATAGTCAGATTATGATGTCCGTTCGGGAATAAGATTAACTTTTTGCGCCCCTCGGCTAGACCGGAGAGGGTATCATAAAACTTTCGCGAGCCTTGATAGCGGACTATCCGATCATTGAGCGCGTGAATAATTAAGGTCGGGGTCTTGAGCTTCGGTCCTGTTTTCCAACCTTCAGCGGCTATTTTCAGCAGCTCGCCCACCCGGGAGGTTGGAATTTTCCCATACCAATAAGGACGCTGCCAGTCATATTGAACTCCCATATCGTTTTCGGGGAACAACCGCCGCGCCGGATACCAGCGGGCCAGGTAGGCCATCCGGTTTACGAACCGGAACGCGGGAGCGCAAAGAATCAACCGTTCAATCAACTCTGAAAATTGGACCGCCAGGATCGGCGCCAAAGCGCCGCCCATGCTTTCCCCGATCACCGTTACCCGCCTTCCCAACAACGAACAGATACCCAGACCCAGATATCCGGAGTTTTTCCAATCCGTCGCGCCGACTTTGGCGAAATCTTCAACCCTGGTTCCATGTCCGGCCAGCCGGACTCCGAAGACGTTGTGCCCTTGTCGGTAAAGGCGTTCGCCTAATTCCCGCATTTCAAAAGGGCAAGCGGTAAAGCCGTGGATTAACAAAAATGATTGAGCGGTGATTTTTGAATGATGAAAACAGAAACTGCGCTGTTCCTCCTTGGTTCCCGCCCTTAGACATTCCGGATGATTAAAATCGGCCTCCGCCAGGTTGAGCGCCAGTTCGAGACGGGATTGATCGCCGCCGTCCAAGGCTTGGCGAAGTTGGTCGGCGTGTCGGCTTAAAGCGTCTAACTGGAATAAGGCCGTGATGGCTCGGGACATGAAAACACCTCTCCGGGTTATTATCATAAAAAATAATATTAATGGCACAAACAACGAAGGATTATCCCCGAAAACCCAAAAAGGGAGCGCGCTTTGTCACGTGAACGTTTCCCGGCGGGAGTTAAAGGATGAATTTAGCAAACCCGAAGGCCTCGAACTTATCTGGGCCGATACCACCTGGCCCCTTCCGTAAATCCTTCCTCCGGGGAAACCCGCTTTAAATTCGCTCCATGCTTGTCCATGATATATAATTGTCGTTCCCGGGTCTCCCGGTTGGATAAAAATGAGATGTATCGATCATCGGAGGACCAGGCCGGATAATCATTGCTCCCGGAGCTTTCGGTTAAGACCTGCTTTTTCCCGGTTGCAACATCATATCTGGTTATCAAACTCATATTCGGTAATCCATTGGGTTGGCTTTGGAAAACGAGGTGTTTCCCGTCGCCGGACCAGACCGGAATAAAAGCCTTCATCCCGATTTCACTGAAAATATATTTGGCGAAAACTTGTTTTTCAACCAGTTTTAACTCCTTACCCGGTAAGTCAAGGAGATATAATGAATAAAATCCCTCGAATCCATCGGCCTTTTTCGCATAAAACGCCAAATATTTCGAATCCGGAGACCAAACCGGCCAATCCGGTATAATAGTCAGATCATCCGGCAGCGACCAAGTTTTCTTGAATTTGCCGTTGATCCGTTCCTCAACCGTTAAATTAAATTTTTGCGAAAACGCCGCCGTTTTGAGAACCGCCAGGCTCTTTTCGTCCGGGCTGGGGACTTTAGGGGTTCGGGAATCGGCGACGGTAGCCGGAGGTTGCTTTACCCGACGCACACTGCCGTCGGAAAGTTCCAGCACATACCAATTAACGGTATAATCATCCTTGGCCACGACCAACGCCTGCTCCGGACCGTCCGGAATAACCTCCAAATAAAGTTCTTTTTCCTTAAAACTCGTCAACTCTTTACTCTTCCGAGCAGCGATATCGTATTGATATAACTTTTGTTCGTTAAAATATAAAAAATACTTGCCTTGTAAGAAAACTGATATTCCGGCCCCCCGAACCACTTGGATCAAAGTAAGCGTATCGGGTTGATAGGCATAGATAATTTTTTGATCCCCGACTTTCTGGGAAAAAACCAGGTATTCAACGGCCGAATCACCCAGAGCCGAACCGGTAAAGACCAATATTATCAGCAAAAACGGAATCAATAAATAATGAAATAGCTTCAGAACCTCACCCCCCGGCATCGCGGATGACGCGGTTGTCACTGAATAGATATAAAGGTCGACGTTGTCTATTATAATCGACGGCTGTCAGTTAATAATTGTGAGCTTATAAATATTTTTAAATTATGAGGTCGGATTAGATTATCATTTATTTTATTGTATTCTTGATCAAAAATGAACTTCCTTGTTTTTAAAATTAATCCCGGTTAACAAATTCTTGGCAATAATTCGCCGCTTCCCATCGGCAAAACTCGGCCGCCGCCGTTTTGGTTGCGGAGCATTACCAACCCCGGATTTTCTGCTGAAACCTCGCCGATCAGCGCCGCTTTCGCCCCCAAAGGCGTTCGCTTAAGTTGTCCCACCAAATCGGCGGCGATCTCCGGAGCCGCTATGATAATCGCTTTCCCTTCATTGGCCAGATATAAAGGGTCCAAACCCAGCAAAGCGGAAATTCCGCGCACCTCGGGCAACACGGGTATTTGCGCTTCATTAAGAATGATCGAAACCTTTGATTGCCCGGCAATTTCATTGAGGGTGACCGCCAGCCCTCCCCGGGTCGGATCGCGCATCGCGCGCACTCCGGCCTTAAAATGGCGGATTAGAGGAAGCAACATCCGGTTCAAAGGGGCGACATCGCTCTCAAGTTCGGCGCTAATCCCCAACTCCCCCCTTGCCAGGAGGATCGCTGCTCCATGATCGCCGACAGTTCCGGTGATGATTACCTGATCTCCCGGCCGGGCCTTTTCCCCGCCCGGATAATACTCTCCCTCCACCAAACCGATCCCGGTGGTAGTGATGAAGATCCGATCCACGGCGCCCCGGTTGACTACCTTGGTATCGCCGGCGACTATCGCCACACCGGCCTCAACCGCCGTTTCCGCCATGGATTGGACGATCTCCTTTAAAGAATCGGTTTCAAAACCCTCTTCAATGATGAAAGCAGCCGTTAAAAACTTGGGTTCAGCGCCGCTCATCGTCAAATCGTTGACCGTGCCGGAAACTGCCAGTCTGCCGATATCGCCGCCTGGGAACTTCCAGGGAGTAACCACGAACGCATCGGTAGTGAGCGCCGTTTTTCCGGAACTCCATTCCAAAACCGCGGCGTCGTTTCCTTTTCGCAATTCCGGATCGGTAAACCGGGACCAGAAAACCTCCCTGATCAAGCGGGCGGTAGCTTCTCCCCCGCCGCCGTCGGCCAGTTTTATTTTAGAAGTCATTACAGATCACTCCGATAATGATAATGGGCGGCGCAAGCGCCTTCGGCCGAAACCATGCAGGGCCCTACCGGGTCTGCGGGGGAACAATTCCGCCCAAATAAAGGACATTCTTCCGGCCCCACTTTACCGGTTAAGACCTCTCCGCAACGGCAGCCGGGCGGTTCAAGGGAAGGAATCCCGGTCAATCCGAACCGTTTGCGGGCGTCATAATATTGGTAGCGCTCCGACAGCCCCAACCCGGAATTTTCAATCACACCCAACCCGCGCCATTCGGCGGCCTCCGGTTTGAAAACCTCGTTCAAAAGTTGTTGGGCCGATTGATTGCCCTGATCCGTAACCGCCCTGGGATATTTATTTTCCAACTCAACCCGGCCCGTTTTTAACTGTTGCAACAAAGCGCCGATCCCCAGCCACAGCTCTTCCGGCTCAAAGCCGGTAATCACGGTCGGTAACCGGAAGCGGTCCGGTAAAAAGCGAAAGGCCTCCCCTCCGCTAATCACCGCCAAATGGCCGGGGGCAATCAAACCGTCAATGTTGATCTGAGGGTTGCTAAGCAAGTTTTCCAACGCCGGTCTTAAAATCTTAAAAGCCGGTAACACGGAGAAATTATGGATCTTCCGTTGCCGGGCCCGCTTCACCGCTAACGCGACCACCGGCGCGGTCGTCTCAAAACCGACCCCTAAAAACACCACTTCGGCGCCGGGGTTTTCGGCGGCAATTTCTAAAGCGTCCAGCGGCGAGTAGACAACTCTGATTTGCGAACCCTCCGCCCTCGCCGCGGCCAGGTTGGCGGTGTTGCCGGGCACCCGCATCAGGTCTCCGAAAGTGGCGATGATCACCTTCGGTTCGCGGCTCAAGCGGACGGCTTGTTCAATATACCCGCCCCCGGTGACGCAAACCGGACAGCCCGGCCCGGATAATAGCCTCACTCCTGCGGGGAGCGATTGATGGATACCCGCCCGCCGGATGGCATGAGTATGGGTCCCGCAGACTTCCATTATCGAGCAGTCCAGCTCCGCAAACAGCGCCCGAATTATCTCGGGGTAATTCGCCGTCCCGGCTTGCCGGGAAGAAGTTGGACCGGCAATATTATCGTTTTCCGCTGCCGATCTTATGACTTTCCACTCCTATCTCCCGGACTACCGGTTGTTTTGATCCGAATCAGTCGCGCTAAAAACCTCTTCAAATAACCCGATGGTTTCCCGCGCCTCTTCCGGAGGCAGGATTTGAATGGCGCAACCGGCGTGAACCAATACATAATCTCCGGGCTTTACTCCTGAAACCAAACTCAAATCCACCGCGCGGACCGCTCCGGAAAAGCTTACTTTCGCTTTACTCCCCTCGATTTTGAGAACTTCACCCGGCGCCGCCAAACACATCGGTAATTCCCCTTTCAATCATCATACTGCCCAGCCAGGCTTGACCCAAAGCGATCCCTCCGTCATTCACCGGCGCCACTTCGGGTATGAACACCCGAAAGCCTTTCCGTTCCAAGCGTTCCCAAGCCAAATCCAACAACAGCCGGTTTTGAAAAACGCCGCCCGCTAAAACTACCTGATCGGTTCCAACTTCCGATCTTATTAAATCGCAAACTCTGACTATCAAAGCGGCAATAGTCCGGTGAAACTTGGCGCTAATCGCCCCGGTGCTCAATCGCCTTAAATCCCGGCATGTTTGCTCCATGATCATCCCGGGGTCGATCAGCAGCTTCCCTCCAACGTCGGAGACTTCAAAACAATATTCCCCGGAGTGATTCAAGTCGGCTTGATGTTCGAACCAAACCGCCGCTTCCCCCTCGTAGGAAACTTCAAGGATGTTCCCGGCCAAAGCGGCCGCCGCGTCGAAAAGCCTCCCCATCGAAGATGTCTCCGGAGCGTTGATCCCGTGTCTAATCGCCTGACGCAAAGGGGGCCACTGATCCGCCAGCCCGTTTCCGGCCAGCCATTCCGCTAAAAACTCCGGCGCAACCGCTTCCAAATAAGCGGCCGCCATCCGCCACGGCTCCTTGATCGCCGCTTCCCCGCCGGGAAGCGGATAATACCGGAGATGACCTTTTCGCTCCCAGTTGCATTCCGCGCCGGCAAAAAACTCGCCGCCCCAGATTTTAGCGTCGGTTCCGTAACCGGAGCCATCCAAAATCACTCCGATTACCGGTCCTTTGATCCGGCGGTCGGCGATGACGCTCCCCAAGTGGGCCAAATGGTGTTGGACGCCGAGGAGCGGCAAACCCGAACTTCGGGCGTAAAGCGTGGAATTATAATCGGGATGGAGGTCGTGCACCGCATATTCCGGGTTGCATCTTAATAAACGTTGCCAACGGGGGATCGTTTCCCGATAACTTAAATAAGCCGCCACCCGGTCCAAATCCCCTTGATGAGGACTTAAGTAAACATATCGTTCCTTGGTTAAAGCAAAGGTGTTTTTCTGTTGGGCGCCGCAGGCCAACAGCGGGACCAGATCCCGGTCCATTTTCAGCGGCGCCGGAACATAACCGCGGGAACGCCGGATGCCGATGGTTTTGCCTTTCTGAACCCGGACCACGGAATCGTCGCAGCGCCAAATAACTTGACGGTCGTGAACTAAAAAACCGTCAACCATCGGGCCCAGAATCTCGATAGCCGCCGCATCGTCAACGGTTAGCGGCTCGCCGGACCGGTTTCCGCTGGTCATTACTAAAGCCGTCAGATCCTGATCGAATAAAAGCAGTTGAATTCCGGTATACGGCAGAAACGCCCCCACCTCTTTTAATCCGGGATTAACCGCTTTCGCCAAATTGCTTGCTTCCTTTTGCGTAAGCAACACTATGGGCCGGGCCGGATCAAGGAGCAACCGCTCTTCGGCGGCGTCAACCCGACAATGGGCTTTCAATGCTTCCAAATCCCGAAAGAGGCCCGCAAAAGCGCGCCGGTCACGGCCTTTGGCTTCCCTCAATTTCAAAACCGCGCTTTCCGAGGAAGCGTCGACCGCCAGATGATAACCCCCGATTCCCTTGACCCCCAAAATACCGCCCGCCTTTAATATCCGGCGCGCGCCTTCATCGGGAGGTTCGGGCGTTTTAACACCTTCAGGATCGGCAAGCCACAGTGCCGGTCCGCATTGGGGGCAGGCGATGGTTTGGGCATGGAAACGCCGGTTCGAGAAATCGGTGTATTCCGCGCGGCACCGTTGACAAAGTTGATATTCAGCCATGGCGGTGCGGACCCGATCAAAAGGGGTTTCCTTGATCAGGGTAAACCGGGGGCCGCAACGGACGCAACTATTGAAAGGATAGCGGTAACGCCGGTCCTCCGGGTCGTAAAATTCGGAGATGCAGTCAGCGCAAATACCTTGATCCGGGAGGGGCGATCCGGGGACTCCCCCATCTTCGCTGGGAGTGATTTTAAATCCGGCTTCATTTTGAAGAACCGGAATCGTCGCGGAAACGACGCTTTCGATCCGGGCCGCCGGCGGCGCTTGGGTCTCGACTTCATTCAGAAAACCCGCCAAATTTCCGGCGTCGCCTTGGACCTCGACCTCCACCCCGGCGGAATTATTCCGGACCCAACCGGTTAAACGGCGTTTTCGCGCCAGATTATATAAAAAGGGACGGAAACCCACCCCTTGAGCCACACCGCTAATTATTAACCGCCTGCGTTCCACGGTGAACTTAGCCTTCTTTCCATAGCTGATCGACTCTTTGTTCCAACCATTCCGCCAATTCCGCCAAACCCTCCCCGGTCTTGCAGGAAACCTCGAAAATAGGGACCTGGTCTCCCAATGCCCTAATTCCGCGGCGGAACCGTTCCGAGTCAAAGTCAACATACGGTTTTAAATCGATTTTGTTAAGTATCACGGCGTCCGCGCCCTGAAAGATATCGGGGTATTTAAAGGGTTTGTCATCGCCTTCGCTGGCGCCGACCATCACCATCCGGATCGATTCGCCCAGCGGAAAAGCGGCCGTACAAATCAAATTGCCGACGTTTTCAATGATCAACAATGTTCCCGGCTTGGGTTGAAAGCTTTCCAAAGCCTTGGCCACCATGGATGCTTCCAGATGGCAACCGCCCTCGGTATTAATTTGAAACGCGGTTATCCCCAGCGAATTTAATAAATCCGTATCGACGCTGGAGGCGGGATCGCCTTCAATCACCGCCACCGAATATTTTAAGAGCGGGACCGTCTTCCGGATCAGACTGGTTTTTCCGGCGCCCGGAGCGGCCAAAAGGTTGAGGGCGGTAATGCCTTTCTCTTTGAACAGACGGCGGTTTGCCGCCGCCAACTCCGCTTCATGAGCGAACAGATCCCGTCCGATTTCAATTTCCATCATTCCACCTCAATGCTTTCCACAAAACACTCCCGGCCCTCCCCGGTCAGCCTGCTCAATCCCCCGCAAACCGGGCAATTAAAATCGCGCGGTTTTTTGGCAAATTTGCGACCGCAATTAGGGCAGAAAAGCGTCGCCCGACATTTGGCGAATTCCAATTCGGCCCCGGCGGCGATGGTATCCCGGGCCGCCACTTGAAAGTAATAAGCGACGCATTCTTCGATGACTCCCGAAAGCTCGCCGATACTGATCTTGATTTTGGTTACCTTCCGGGCTTGATGTTTCTCAGCCTCGCTCAAAACCAGGCTTAACATTTTCCCGGTCAAAGCCAACTCATGCATTTTCGTTATCCCTAAACGCCGGGCCTGCGCCCGATGATAATCCGGTCCAACCCCGCCAGGTCGGTGAACGCCTGTGGAATCAAACCCGCCTCCTCGAACAAATTTTCAACCGGGATTCTTTGGTCGAATCCGTGCTCCACGGCGATTATCCCATCGGCGGCCAACAATTCGGCGGCTTGAGGGATTAACCTCCGGTAAAAATCCAAACCATCCGGACCGCCGTCCAAAGCCAGCGCCGGCTCACGACGAACCTCGGCTTGAAGGCCGGCGAGTTGAGCGGAGGGGATATAGGGCGGATTGGAGACCACCAGGTCGAATAATCCTTCCGCATCCGACAGCGGTTCCAGTAAATCGCCCCTCAAAAAACGGATCCGGTCGTTTACTTCCATCCGGACCGCATTAGACTCGGCCACCGCCAAAGCTTCGGGAGAGATATCGATCGCATACCAACTGCTGCCGGGAATCAACTTGGCTAGGGAAATGGCGATTACCCCGCTCCCGGTACCCACATCAACCCCTTTTAAAGTCCGGCCTGTCGGAGCGGCCGCCACTACCGCTTCCACCAACATTTCCGTTTCGGGCCGGGGGATTAACACCGCCGGGGTAACGTCAAATTCCCAACTCAAAAAGGATTTTTTCCCGGTTAGATAAGCCAGCGGCAAACCCTGTACCCGCTTCAGAATTACTTCGCGATACCGCTGCACTTCGGCGGGTTCCAAAGGCCGGTCCCATTCGGAGTATAGTTTGACGCGGGGAAAATTCAAGACCGCGGCCAGCAGTAAATCCGCTTCCAATCTGGGGTTGGGCAAACCTTTTTCTTTCAGAAAAGGAACGGTTTTAGCGATAATGCTTCCGATGGTCAAATCATTAATCGACATTGCGCAACCGCTCCGCCTGATCGGCCGTGATTAACGGTTCAATCACTTCGTCCAGATTCCCCTCAATGATGGAATCCAGATGATACAAGGTGAGATTGATCCGATGATCGGTAAGCCGGTTTTGGGGGAAATTATAGGTCCGGATCCGCTCGCTCCGGTCTCCGGAACCAACCATGCCGCGCCGGGCTTCGGCCTGTTCCCGGTGTTGCTCGTTTTGGAGTTTATCCAGGAGTCGCGCCCGCAGCACTTTCATGGCTTTCTCTTTATTTTTGAGCTGCGACTTTTCATCCTGACAGGTAACCACCAAACCGGTGGGTAGATGGGTAATGCGGACCGCCGAGTCGGTGGTATTGACGCATTGACCGCCGTGGCCGCCGGCCCGGAAGACATCGACCCTCAGATCATTGGGGTTGATATCCACCTCAATCTCTTCCGCTTCGACTAAAACGGCTACCGTAGCTGCCGAGGTATGAATTCTCCCGCCGGCTTCGGTTTCGGGGACTCGCTGTACCCGGTGCACTCCACTTTCAAATTTCATCCTGCTATATACTCGATCCCCTTCGATCGTGAAGATGACCTCCTTAAAACCGCCTCGATCCGAGTCGCTGCTGCTTAAAATTTCAACCCGCCATCCTTTGGACTCGGCGTACCGGGTATACATCCGAAAAAGGTCGCCGGCGAATAAAGCCGCTTCTTCCCCGCCGGTACCGGCGCGAATCTCCATGATCACGTTCTTCTCGTCATTGGGATCCTTCGGCGCCAACAGCAGTTTGAGTTTCCCGGTAAGCTGCTCTTCCTCCGCTTTCAGCCGGTCAATCTCGGACTTCAATAATTTGGCCGATTCGCCGGTCTCTTCTTCCAGCATTTCGCCGGCGATAGCCAGGTCTTCCTTTACCCGTTTGTATTCCTGATAAGCCTCAACCACCTCACTGAGGGCGGAGTGGGCTTTGGCCAACTTCTTAAAGAGGTCCTGATCGGCGATGACCTTCGGATCGCTGAGCTGATTGTTTATCTCATTATATTTTTCTTCAATCGCGTTTAATTTGTCGAACATCGAATCACCCTTTTGAGATCTGCGAAACGGGATGAGAAAAGTTGAAAGAAATCACCCCGATTTTTTTAATGTGAAAAGTAAGTCGTGGAAAATGGGAAAAGAAAACAAAATCATCCCTTTTTCTTTCTCACCTCTCACCTCTCATCTCCCACCTCTCACTTCCCACCTCTCAATCGAAAGCTGTTACCCCGCCTTTATAAATTTTTCCACCGACGATAACCGGCGCTTCTTCTTCCAACACCGCGACCAACGCGCGGATTGCCACCTCAATCTGGCTGTTATCCGGTTCCCGGGTAGTTAGTCTTTGCAGCCATACACCGGGTAAAATCAACCACCGCCACAGGAAAAAATCGCGGTTCTTACCGGTAAATTTGATGATCTCATAGGAAATACCGGCAACCACCGGCAATAATAGGATCCGCGAGGCCAATCTGATTAAAATCGAATCATATTTCAAGAAGCTGAAAACCACCGCGCTGACGACGACCACATACAACAAAAAACTGGTCCCGCAACGGGGATGAAAGGTGGTATACCCCTTGGCGTTACCCACCGTCAACTCTTTCTTGGCTTCGAAAGCGTTAATTACTTTATGCTCGGCCCCGTGATAGGCAAAGACCCTTTTTATATCCTTTAAAAATGACACCGCTACGATATAAGCGATTAAAATTAGAAAGCGCAACAGGCTCTCGAACAGATTGCCCCAGAACCGACCCGGCAAAAATTTGCTCGCCAACATTCTGCCGAACAGCGGCAAGATAATAAAAAGAACTACCGTCATTAATAAAGCAAACCCGATCATTAACGCGCTTTCCCAGGGAGTGATTTGAGTCTCTTTTTCATCCCCTTCATCCAAAAACTGATCCGCCGAAAAAAGCAGGGCTTTCAATCCCATTGAAAAAGACTCGCAAAGAGCGACCACTCCTCTGATAAACGGCCGCTTCAAAAAGGGAAACTTCTTGGATACCGAGCCGATCGGCTCCTTTTTGATTACAATCTCGCCGTCGCTTTTGCGGACCGCCACCGCCAAATAATCACGGCCCCGCATCATTACTCCCTCGATTACCGCCTGCCCGCCGTAAGAAAAATCAGGCTGCTTTTTCATATTTACACCTTCCCGGGATTAATTTCAGGATCCTGTTAGAATATACAATCGGACTTCATTTTGTAATACCTATAGCTAACAGGCGAGGATTCGCTCCTCGCCCGTAGTTGCCTTTTGGCTTAATTATTTCTGAAGCCGTTTCTTGAACTTCTCCACTTGGCCGCCACTGTCAACTATCCGTTGTTTGCCGGTAAACATCGGGTGACACTTGGAACAAATATCAACCCGGATCTCCTTTTTGGTGGAGCCGGTTTCGAAACTCTCGCCACAAGCGCAGGTCACCTTGACTTTATCATGAAATTGCGGATGAATGCCTTCCTTCATCATGTCACCTCACTTACCCTACTTGATAACTTTTTTATTATAGCACAATGGTTTTGACGGCGCAACAAAATTTGATCCACATCTCGATTATGTAAATTTAAACAATAAAACCGTCACCCTGCCAAAATTAAAAGCCCGTCCCTTTCCTTTTAAGGACGGGCTTGACGCTTAACGGTTCGAATTATCTAAACAAATAAAGCACTCCCAAATGCCATCCGCCCAATGATACATCCGCATTCGCTTTTCCAATTACTGGAACAGTAAAATCAAATTCATAATTTAGTTTCGTATAACCAAGCACCGCGCCCCAGTTCTCGTTTAAGAGGTAATGAAGTTTAAACCGATAAAGACTGACCGGCGTATCGTCATCTTTGCCCGGACCATAATCATAAGATCCATCCACCGCATAAACGACTGAAGCGGCCAAAAATAATTGTTCCGAAAAATATTGGGTAAAGTCGACTCCCACGTGGATGCTGTCCAGTTTAGTCTTTTCCGCGCCTCTTTCAGTATCAATGACTATTGTAGCGACTATGCCGTCCAATTTGGTGGCCCGCAGATCGAGCAGCCGGTATCCGCCTTTGATGCTCCAAAGAGATGCGTCTTTATCTCCGCCGGTTTCTTTGATCTTACCGATCCCATACTCGGCGCCGACCTTAAATTTGCCGAACATGGTGCCCCCGGAAACGATGCTAAAGGTTAAATCATCCTTGCCCTGAACTGCGCCACCTTTTTCAACCGACCCGTTCGGAAGAGTATCAAAATAAAACAAGATCGGCGCCGCCGCTGCGCTGACAGCCAATGCCAAACTTAAAACCAACGCAAAAATTATTGCCAAATAAGCTTTCAACCAAATCCCTCCCAGTATTTACTAACAAAAATTATAACATGTCCCCCACCGGGAGTAAAGAAAAATTTCGAATTTGGTCGATTTTTGACTGAAGTCGACATTTTAGACTGGTTTTTTCCGTTTCAACCCGAGGACTAGCTGTTACGCCTTGGGTTTAGTATAATTTCCGATTTGCAACCCGGGGAAATCCCGTTGCAGATCGCTAATCCATTCGGCGACAGTGGGCAGAGCTCCACCATTGATTACCGAACTCATCTTCTCCGGATCGATGTTCATGTTCCTGATTTGGACTTGCCGAACGCCGACGTCGGCGATGAATTCCTTCAAGGCCGCCGTCTCCGCTTTTTGATTTGAAAAACCGGGAAAAAATAAAAGATTCAACGCTGTTTGAAGGTTATTGTCCGCCGCGTAGCGCAACGATTCCCGGACATCGGCCAAAGTGTATCCATGAGGACGGTGGTACCAGTCATAATGTTCCGGCACGGCTGAAAACAGACTGACTCTAATACTATCCAGACCCGCGTCGGCCAATGCTTTGATCGCCTCGGTATAACCGGCGTTGCTGTTGATGTTGATGGTTCCCCGGGAGGTTTGGCGGCGGATGGCTCGAACCGCTTTGACCAACAACTCTTTTTGGAGGGACGGCTCTCCTTCGCAACCTTGCCCGAAACTGATGATCCCGTCGGCGGCTTCTTCCAAGTGAACCGTTGCCAACTCGACTATTTCGGATTCCTCCGGCACAAAATCAATCCGGTTTTGCGGCGACGGGCAGCATTCGGCCGGTTGTTTGGAGATGCAACCCAGGCAATCCGCGTTGCATAAAGGCGACACCGGTATCCCGGCCTCCCAGCGCCGGTAAAATATGTTTTGGGCGGTCAGGCAATGGTATTCCAAGGCGCATTTGGAAAGTTGCCTTAAAATCCGATTTTCGGGATAATCCCGGATAGTTCTTTTGATCAGCCGGGGTAAATCACTGGTGTTATAATAAATTGGGTTCCATTTCAATTGCGCGTCGGTTTCGATGGCGGCCACCTTCAAACGCCCCTCAACCGCTCCTACCGCCGTATAACCGAATAGCGGCAACTCTTGAGAAACAGCCGTCTCATACGCCGGAGTCAATGTCCTGGTATAACCCAGCGGCATAATAGCGGCCAAGGCGGTTGCCTCTTCCACTACTTCAAGTTGGTCATGAGCTTGATTATAGCCCAGCGGCAACCTGCCGGGAAGCAATAACAATTCCCCACCGGCCGGAAAATCGATCCAGGTTTCATCGCCGAGTTCAACTTGACTGCCGTTGAATCCCACGGCCGTTAACTGCGGATCGATTCGTAAATTACCGTCGGCATCGGAATAGATAAGTGATACTTTGGTTGATGTCATCTTAAAAACCTCTTTTTTTATCCGTGAATTAGGGGAGGATTAGTATATTTTTTTAAGAATTAGATTATTTGGATCAGAATATTAGTAACCGTTTGGTTTAATTAATAGATCCCTCCAGACATCAATATCGGAGAGGTGTCGTTAATGGAAGATTTGGAAATAATCGAACTGGTTGAGAACATAGTTAACACGTTTAACAAAACCATAAATGAACGTTTTGATAGGGTCGAACAACGCCTCGATAAAGTCGAAGTTAATTTGGAAACACTCACTAAAAAGTTGGACCATACCATGGAGGAAGTGGCCGCAATAAGGGAAGATATTACTATGCTTAAAAAAGAAGAATTCGAATTCCAAGTCAAACAGGTAAAATAACGGCGCATAATCGTTTCTTTCGGCTTTTCATGCTTTATATCACTTCAAAAACATAACACTTCAAATACTCGGTCTCCGGCATCCCCGCCAAAATCGGATGATCCAACCCCTGGCTCCGGCGTTCGAGCAAGCGAAGGCGTTGTTTATTGTCGGCCGCCGCGGCGGTGATTATTTCCCAGAACAGATCAGCGCTTAAATGATAGGAACAAGAGCAGGTAATCAAAATACCGCCGGGACGAAGTAATTTCAACCCCCGCAGGTTGATTTCCTTGTAACCCCGGATCGCCCCATCCAGTGCTTGCTTACTTTTGGTAAAAGCCGGCGGGTCGAGGATGACCAGATCGTAAATTTCCTTCTTGCCGACCTGATCGCGGAGAAAGTCAAAGGCATTGGCGACTTTAAAGCGGCAGCGATCCGCCACGCCGTTTAAAACCGCGTTCGCCTCGGCTTGAGCAATAGCATCCTCGGAAATATCAACGCCCAATACTGAAGTGGCGCCGTAAACCGCCGCGTGAATCGCGAAGCTCCCGATATGACAAAAACAATCCAGCGTTCTCCGTCCCCGGGCGTATTTGGCCAAAATCGCCCGGTTGGCCGATTGGTCCAAAAAATAACCGGTTTTCTGCCCCTCCAGCAAGTTAACGTGAAATTTCAGCCCATTATCCTCAATCACCAATGATTCGGGGCAAGTCCCGTAAACACAACCCGAACGTTCCGGAAGTTCTTCCAAGTGTCGACTTGAAGTGTCGCTCCTCTCAATGATTCCCTTTGGCCGGCAGAGTTCAACCAGGATCTCGATGATTAAGTCGCGGTTGACTTCCATACCCATGGTTAAAAACTGGACCACCAAGTATTCTTCAAACCGGTCCACGATTAACCCGGGTAGTAAGTCTCCTTCTCCGTAAACCAGGCGGTAACAAGAGGCGTTCGGTTTTATCCTTTCCCGGTAAAGCAGGGCATTCCTTAATCGTTTGCTGAAAAAGTCGCGGTCAATCGTTTCCCGTTGGTTGGTAAGGAGCCGGACGGCAATGGTTGAAGCCTGGTTATAATATCCCAGCCCCAAAAAACGACCCCGGTTATCGAGAACTTCCACTACTTCCCCGGATTTTACGCCGATCCCGATAATCCCGATCTCGCCTTGATAAACCCAAAGATGTCCCTCCTTGATTCGTTTCTCTTTTCCGGCCTTTAA